>JAHBYP010000002.1:600000-900000 GCA_019635875.1 Alphaproteobacteria bacterium | reverse complement strand
CCGCTGCGTTCGCGCGCGTAGAGCGCCATCATGATGCCGCCGAACAGGGTCATCGCCGTCGGATGATCGCCCTGCGCCGGCAGGGTGAGGATCGGCGGCCCGTCGGCCACGCGCATGGCGTCGATGATGCCGGAGCGGCCGAAATAGGCTGTGACGTCGTAGCCCGGCTGGTTGGCCTCCTCGCCCGCCTCGCCATAGCCCGACAGCGAGGCGTAGATCAGCCGTTCGTTGAGCGGCGCGACATCCTCGTAGCGCAGCCGCAGCCGTTCGCGAACCGCCGGCGGAAAGTTGGTGACCAGCACGTCGGCGCTCATGACCAGGCGGTCGAGCGCGGCGCGTCCCGCGGGATGCTTCAGATCGAGCACGATCGAGCGCTTGCCGCGCGCCTCCAACTCCCAGCCGAAATTCACCGGCGTCACCGGCATGCCGGGCGAATCGCCGGAGCGGCGATGCGGATCGCCATCGAACGGCTCGACCTTGATCACGTCGGCGCCGAAATCGCCCAGCACCGTTGCCGTCGCCGGGCCGGCGATGAAGGAGGCGATGTCGAGGACGCGCAGACCCGTCAGCAGCGGCGCCACGCTCATCCCACCGCTCCGCTCTCGCGCAGCGCAGCGATGTCGCAATCGCCGTAGCCGAGGTCGCGCAGGATCGCGTCGGTGTGCTCGCCCAGGGCCGGCGCCGGCCGTGCCGGGCGCTGCTCGGCGAAGTCGACGCGCAGCGGATTGGCGATGCTGCGCGGCAGCGCCGGATTGGCGGTGGCGCGCACGGCGCCCGCCGCCGCGGGCTGCGGATCGCCGGCGATGTCGGCCAGCCGGTTGATGTCGCCGAAGGTGATGCCGACCGATTTGAACAGCGCGCCCCATTCGGCCAGCGTCCGGGCGGCGAAGATCGGATCGAGGATCGCGGCCAGCGCCGCACCGTTGGCGCGCCGTGTCGGCATCTCCCTGAAGCGCGGATCCTCGACCAGATCCTCGCGGCCGATCGCCTTGCAGAACACCGGCCACATCTTCTCCTCGCGCGCCAATGCGAGGTTCAGCCAGCGATCGTCCGACGTGCGGTACTGGTTGACCACGGCCGAGCGCGGCCGCGTGCGCGGCGGTCTGTTCGGCAGCACGGCGCCCAATAGCGCGCCCTGCGCCAGGATGCCGTTGGCCCACAGCCCGTTGCCCAGCAGCGAGGTGCCGACCTCGGCGCCGCGGCCGGTGCGGTCGCGCTGGCGCAGCGCGATCATGATCGAGGCGAACAATGCGGTGGCGGTGGCGTGGTCACCCGAGCCCGGCGCCGAGAAGGCCGGCGGCGCGCCTTCGTAGGTCATGGCGTCAAGCAGGCCGGCGCGCGCGAAATACGCCGTGGCGTCGAAGCCCGGCTGGCCGGCATCCGGCCCGCTCTCGCCGTAGCCGGTGAGCGAGGCATAGATCAGCCGCTCATTGAGCGGCCGCAGATCCTGAGCGCGCAGCTTCAGGCGCTCGCGTACGGCGGCGGGATAGTTCACGACGGCGATGTCGGCCCTTGCCACCAGCTTCTCGAAGGCGGCGCGGCCCTCGGCATTTTTCAGGTCGACGGCGAAGGAGCGCTTGCCGCGGCTGGTGAACTCCCAGCAGAAATTCACCGGATGCGGCGGCACGCCGTGCGACTGGCCGAAACGGCGGAAGGGATCGCCCTCGCCCGGCGGCTCGACCTTGATCACGTCGGCGCCGAAATCGCCGAGGATGGTGGCGGCGGCCGGCCCGGCGACGAAGGTCGACACGTCGAGCACCAGCAGCCCGGAAAACGGCAGGCTCTCGTCCGTCATGATCCGCGTCTCTCCCCGACCGGCCGAGGCAACACCACGCGCCCGGCCAGCGTCAACACGGCAGCCTCACCGCGCGCCACCCTGCGAAAGGCGCCACAGCATGGCCGCCGCGATCGCCGCGATCGCCACCGCCAGGACGGCGTAGGCCGGCGTGAAGCTGCCGGCGGCCTGCACGATGGCGCTGAAGATCGCCGGTCCGATGACGATGCCGGCGAACATGAAGGCGGTGATGCCGCCGCTGGCCTCCGCGGTACGACCGGCGGGCGCGCGGCGCGCCACCTCGCCATAGACCACGCCGGCCCAGCCGATGGTCGTCGCGCCGAGCACGACACTGAGCGCGAGGATGCCGATCGAGGGCCAGTCGACGGCAAGCCGCGTCACCGCCAGGGTCGCCAGCGCCGCCACGATGGCGAGCCCCGTCAGCACCAGCAGCGGCCGGCCCGACCAGTCGGCGATGGCGCCCCAGACGACGCGGCCGGCGACGCCCGAGAGCTGCGCCACCGCCAGTGCGAAGCCGGCGGCGGTCAGCGACAGGCCGATCTCCACCAGATAGGTAACGTAGAACGCCGAGACACTGACCTGCCCGGCCGACAGGGTGGCGGCCGTCAGCGCGATCAGCCGCAGGTCGGGCTGGCGCCAGATCAGCGCCATGCTGCCCCACAGCCCGGGCAGGCTCACCGGCCGCGCCGGATCGCGGTCGCTGTCCATGTCCTGGCGCCAGAGCTGGATGGCGAGCACGGACAGGACCGTCGCGACCGCCACCGCGACCAGCGCGCCGCGCCAGCCCCACATCAGCGTCACCCCGGGCAGGATGGCGCCGGCCAACGCGCCGCCCAGCGGCACGCCGGTCTGCTTGATCGACAGCACGGTGCCGAGAACCCGCGAGGGCGTGACGCGGAACAGCAGGTGCGAGCTGGCCGGCGTTGGCGCGCCCATGCCCAGACCCATGATGACGGCACAGAGCATCAGCCCGGCAACATGGCCGCTGAGCGCCAGCCCCAGCGCGACGGCGCCCATCAGCAGGCTGATCTGGCACACGCGCACCGGGCCGAAGCGCGGCACCAGCGCGCCGCCGATCAGGGCCGAGGCCATGCCGCAGCCGAACAGCGCCATGGTGTAGATGCCGATGTTCGACGGCGCGACCCCGGCCTCCGGGGCGATCACCGGCGCCAGCACGGCGATCGCCGCCGCGCCGACCGAGACCATTGACTGCACGCCGAGCATGACACCCAGCGAGGGAGCGAAGGCGCGCAGATTCGCGAGGACGACGACTGTCATGCGCGCGCACCCTAGCATCGGGCCGGCGCGCCCTGCCGTGCCGATGGCTCAAGGCTGCAATTCTCACGGTTGGCCGGATGGCGTAGCCTGCCGCGCCATGAGCATCCTGCCAGATTTCACGCTGCGGACGCCGCGCCTCCTGCTGCGCGCCTTCACGCCGCAGGACGCCCAGCGTGTCTTCGAGATCCGGTCGGACTTCGAGGTCACGCGCATGCTGGTATTCCCGGCCTACCCGCCAGTGCTGGAACACGTCGCCGCCTGGCTGAGAGAGCACGCGGTCGAATGGCGGGCGGGTACGGCCTATCGTTTCGCCGTCGTGGTCGACGGTCGGGTCATCGGCTGCGCCGATGTCGACGAGATCCAGGACGGGTGCGGTGAGCTCGGTTACTGGCTCGAGCGGGACTACTGGGGTCGCGGCCTGGCCAGCGAGGCCGCCGCCGCGGTGCTGGCCTTCGCAACGGGCACACTGGGCCTTCGCCGGCTGCAGGCCGGTCACGCCGCCGACAACCCGGCCTCCGGCCGCATCCTCGAACGGTTGGGCTTCCGCTGGGTCGAGGATCGCACGCGCTGGTACAACTCCCGCCGGGCCGACGTGCCGCGCCGCCACTACGTGTTCGACGCCATTGGCCATTCGTGAGAGCGTGACGCCATGGAGATGATCCGCCGCGACCTCGCCGCCGCCCAGGCTCAGGCATGGTCGGAGGTCGGCGAACCCGGCACCTGGTGGAACGGCGCCGAGCGCGTGGCGATCGCCGCCGAGACGCGTCGCGCCGCGCAATGCCGCCTGTGCGCCGCGCGGAAAGTGGCGCTGTCGCCGTCAATGGCCGCCGGCGACCACGATACGCCCGGTGTCCTGCCGGCGCCGGCGATCGAGGCGATCCATCGCATCCGCACCGATCCCGGCCGGCTGGGCCATGGCTGGTATCGCGGGATCGTCGAAGCGGGCCTCGACGAGGAGCGCTATGTCGAGCTGGTGTCGGTGATCGCCATCACCGTCGCGGTCGACACGTTCCGCCGTGCGAGCGGCCTCGAGCCGTGGCGCTTGCCGGCCCCGAAGCCGGGCATGCCCACGCGTCGCCGGCCGACCGGCGCGAAGCCGGGCGTGGCATGGATGGCGACGCTGCTGCCCGACGATTGCACCGCCGAGGATCCGGACCTCTACCAGGCCCAACCCGGGCCGCGCCGGCGCGGCGGAGGATACGTGCATCACGCGCTGAGCCTCGTGCCGCGCTCGATGATGCATTGGTGGGACATGTTCGAGGTGATGTACCTGCCATCGGCGGCGATGCGCGACTTCGCCCGCGAGTACCGCGCCGTCAGTCACGCCCAGATTGAGCTGCTGGCCTCGCGCGTCGCGGCCCTCAACCAGTGCGTCTATTGAACCGCCAGCCATGCGGTCCTGCTCCGGGCGAGCGGCAGACACGGCGGGCAGGAATACGAGCTCGATGGGGTCGCCGGCGGCACCGATACCGGGGTCCCTGCATCGACGCTGTTGACGGCGTTCGCCGACAAGGCGCTGGCCGACGAGCCAGGGACCCTGGCGAGCGCGCGTGCCGCGCTGGTGGCCGCGCTGGGCGAGGCGGCCATGATCGACGCTGCGGCGGTGATCGCCGGCTTCGATGGCATCACCCGCATCGCCGACGCCACGGGCATTCCGCTCGAGCCGCCCAAGGCGGAGGCGGTCGCCGATCTGCGCACGGCGCTGCGACTCGATCGTTTTCTCAGCGAAAAGTCGTGATGCGAAACGCCCTGCCGATGGATGCGCTGTTTCTTTGACTCGCCCGCAGGCCGCTCGTAGGGTTCCCGCCGTCGAGCGATCCGCCAAGAGGCGCCGGCACGAGGGCTCGAGAAACGACCAGGACACATGCAGGCCTACATCGCGCGCCGTCTGCTCGCCCTGATTCCCACGCTGTTCTTCGCCAGCGTCATCGTCTTCGTCACTGTCCGCCTGATCCCGGGCGACATCATCGACCTGATGCTCAGCCAGAACGACATCAGCGCCGGCAAGAAGGACCGCGAGGCGCTGCAGGCCGCGCTCGGCCTCGACCAGCCGATGTACACCCAGTACTTCAAGTGGATCGGCGCAATCCTGTTCTCCGGCGACATGGGCAAGTCGCTGTGGCAGAACACGCCGGTCACCGAGCAGCTGCTGCAGCGCCTGCCGGTGACCTTCGAGCTCGGCCTGCTGTCGCTGCTGGTCGCGCTGACCGTGGCGATCCCGATCGGCGTCTACTCGGCGATCCGCCAGGACACGGCCGGCGACTATGTCACCCGCTCCTTCTCGATCCTGATGCTGGCGGTGCCGAGCTTCTGGCTCGGCACGCTGGTCATGGTCTTCCCGTCGATCTGGTGGGGCTGGTCGCCGCAGATCCGCTTCGTGCCCTTCTCGCAGGACCCGATCCAGAACCTCAGCCAGATGATCGTGCCCGCGATCATCCTGGGCTGCTCGTTATCGGCCATCACCATGCGGCTGACGCGCACCATGATGCTGGAGGTGCTGCGCCAGGACTACGTGCGCACCGCCTGGGCCAAGGGCCTGAGCGAGAGGCTCGTAGTGATGCGCCACGCGCTGCGCAACGCGCTGATCCCCGTCGTCACGCTGATCGGCCTGCAGGCGCCGATCCTGATCGGCGGCGCCGTCATCATGGAGCAGATCTTCGTCATTCCTGGCATGGGCCTGCTGCTGCTCGAGGCCGTCAGCCAGCGCGACTATCCGATCATCACCGGCGTGTTCCTCGTCGTCGGCCTGGCGGTGATGCTGATCAACCTGATCGTCGATCTCAGCTACGGGCTGCTCGATCCGAAGGTGCGCTATCGATGACCGCCGTCGCCGAAGCCGCCGTCGCCCAGGCCAAGCCGCGGCCACGCCGCGGGCCGTTCATGGAATTCCTCGTCCGCCTGTTCCGCGAGAAGCCGCTGGGCGCGGCGGGCGCCGTGATCTTCGCGATCTTCCTGTTCTGCGGCGTGTTCGCCGATCTGCTGGCGCCCTACGGCTACAACCAGATCAGCCTGATGAACCGGCTCAAGCCGCCCAGCCTGGCCTTTCCGTTCGGCACCGACAATTCGGGCCGCGACATGCTCTCGCGCTGCCTCTACGGCGCGCAGCTCTCGGTGATCATCGGCTTCTGCGCCGCCGGCCTGGCGACCGTGATCTCGATCGTGCTCGGCGTGCTGACCGGCTATCTCGGCGGCAAGTTCGACATGGTGGTGCAGCGCTTCGTCGACGCCTGGATGAGCTTCCCCGAGCTGATCGTGCTGATCGTCGTCGTCTCGGTGGTCGGCCCGGGCATGCCGCAGATCATCGTCGTGCTGGGACTGGCGCTCGGCATCGCCGGCTCGCGCATCGTGCGCGGCGCCGTGGTCTCGGTGCGCGAGAACATGTACGTGCACGCCGCCAAGTCGACCGGCGCCAAGACCTTCCGCATCCTGTGGCGCCACGTGCTGCCCAACGTCATGGCGCCGGTGATCGTGCTGTTCACCAATCGCGTGGCGGTGGCGATCCTCGCCGAGTCCGGCCTGTCCTTCCTCGGCTTCGGCGTGCCGCCGCCGGCGCCGACCTGGGGCGGCATGCTCAGCGGTTCGGGCCGCGCCTACATGTACCAGGGACCCTGGCTGGCGCTGGCGCCGGGTCTGTGCCTGACCATCGTCGTCTACGCGATCTCCGTCTTCGGCGACGCGTTGCGCGACCTGCTCGACCCGCGCATGCGCGGCTCGCGTTGAGGCGTCCGACCGGCGGGGCGGACACCCATCGGAGGGAGAGTGGCATGGCATGCGGCATCGTGTTTGGTGGCGGCGAGATCAACGTGCTCGACGGCGCGCGCAGAGTCCTGCGGTACGTCGGCTGAGCGCGTTTCAGGCGCGGCAGGACGAGCGGTCCACCGCGTCATTTGCGACGGGCGAACGAAACGAAATGGAGGATCGCATGATACGGGGATTGAAGCGCACCATGCTGGCGGGCGCGACGGCGCTGGGGCTGGCGACGACTTCCGCGCTGGCCGAGAACACGGCGCCGAAATACGGCGGCACGCTGGAGGTCGGCACGGTCTACATCACGCTTTCGGCGCTGTCGTGGGATCCGCACGACTGGAACTGGAAGCTCAACCACGACACCGGCATGTTCTACGAGCAGCTGTTCGCCGCCGACCTGACCAAGGCCAAGCGCAACGGCGGCAAGTTCTCCTTCGTGCCGGACGCCTGGCTGTCGAACGAGGCGATGCGCGGCGAGCTGGCCGAGAGCTGGGAGTGGAAGGAGAATCCGCCCCGGGTCGAGATCAAGCTGCGCAAGGGCATCATGTTTCCCGAGAAGCAGGGCGTGATGAAGGCGCGCGAGTTCGTCGCCGATGACGTGGTGTTCAGCTTCAACCGGCTGAACGGCAGCCCGCGGCGCATCAAGGACTACTTCGCGCATGTCGAGAAGGTCGAGGCGACCGACAAGCACACCGTCGTCTTCACCTTCAAGGACTACTTCGCGGAGTGGGACTACCGGTTCGGCTGGGGCTATTTCTCGGTGATCATGCCCAAGGAAGTGGTCGACGCCGGCGCCACCAACTGGAAGAACGTGGTCGGCACCGGGCCGTTCCAGCTCGGCGATTTCGTGCAGGGCAACTCCAACACCTACACGCGCAACCCGAACTACTGGGACAAGGAGACCATCGGCGGCAAGCAGTACCAGCTGCCCTATCTCGACAAGGTGGTCTACCGCACGATCAAGGACGAGGCGACGTGGATCTCAGCGCTGCGCACCGGCAAGCTCGACATGCTGGAGGCGATTCGCTGGCAGAACGTCGACAGCCTGAAGAAGAGCGCGCCGCAGCTGCAGTGGAACCGCTGGCTCAACCAGTCCGGCACGTTCATGGCCTTCCAGGTCGACCAGAAGCCGTTCGACGACGTCCGCGTGCGTCGCGCGCTCAATATGGCGGTGAACAAGCAGGAGATCGTCAAGGCCTACTACAATGGCCATGCCGAGCTCTTCGCCTACCCGATGCATCCTGACTATGTCGGCTACTTCGAGCCGCTCGAGTCGATGCCCGATTCGGTGAAGGAACTGTTCACCTACGACCCGGCCAAGGCCAAGAAGCTGCTGGCGGAGGCGGGCCATCCCAACGGCTTCAGCTTCAAGGTCCAGGTCTGCGCCTGCAACCCCGACCATATGGATCTGCTGCCGCTGATCGCCGCCTACCTCGAGCAGATCGGCGTGAAGATCGAGATCCAGCCGATGGAGTACGCCGCGTTCCTCTCGGCCATGACGACGCGCAAGATGACGCCCGGCTACTTCATGAACAACGGCCACACCAACCCGACGACCACGATCCGCAAGAGCTTCACGACGGGCCAGCAGTGGAATCCGTCGGGATGGTCGGACAAGGCCTATGATGCGCGCATGGACGAGGTCTATCGCACGCGCGACGAGTCCAAGCGGCAGGCCATGCTCAAGGAGATGACGCGCGAGATCCTCGACAAAGCGCCGTACATCTGGATGCCGACGCCCTACGTCTATTCGGCGTGGTGGCCGTGGGTGAAGAACTACGGCGGCGAGCTGCGTGCCGGTGCCGTGCGCCCCGGCCCGATCTACGCGCGCATCTGGGTCGACCAGGACCTGAAGAAGAAGATGGGCTTCTGAGCGCACCGTGGCAGAGCCCCTCCTCCAGGTCCGCGACCTGACGACGCGTTTCCGGACCGACGGCGGTGTGGTCACCGCCGTCGATTCGGTGTCCTTCGACGTCGCCGCCGGCGAGACGGTGGCGATCGTCGGCGAGTCGGGATCGGGCAAGAGCGTCACCGCGCTGTCCATCCTGCGCCTGATTCCCAACCCGCCCGGCAGGATCGAGCGGGGCGAGGTGATCTTCGACGGCGTCGACCTCTTGAAGCTCGACGACTCCGGCATCCGCGCCATCCGCGGCGACAAGATCGCCATGATCTTCCAGGAGCCGATGAGCTCGCTCAATCCGGCGCTGACCATCGGCAAGCAGATCGGCGAGCCGATCAACCTGCACCGCAGGGCGCCGTGGAATGTGGCGATCGACAAGGCCAAGGAGCTGCTGGGCCGCGTGCGCATCCCCGATGCCGCCGCCCGCGTCAACGCCTGGCCGCACCAGTTCTCCGGCGGCATGCGCCAGCGCGCCATGATCGCCATGGCCCTGGCCTGCCAGCCCAAGCTGATCATCGCCGACGAGCCGACCACCGCGCTCGACGTCACGGTGCAGGCCCAGATCCTCGATCTCTTGAAGAACCAGGCCCGTGAGGCCGGCTCGGCGCTGATCCTGATCACCCACGATCTGGGCGTCGTGGCGCGCTACGCCGACCGCGTCGTGGTGATGTATGGCGGACGCATCGTCGAGACCGCGCCGGCGCGCATCCTCTACAAGTTCCCGCGGCATCCCTATACCAGGGGCCTGATGGCCTCGATCCCCCGGCTCGACGGCGATACGCGCCAGCGCCTGGTGCCTATCGAGGGTCAGCCGCCCAACCTCGCCCAGCTGCCGCCGGGCTGCGCCTTCGCCGCGCGCTGCAGCATGGCGACGCAACGCTGTCACGACGAGCGGCCGCCGCTCGAAGCGGTGGGCGAGAGCCACTTCAAGGCCTGTTTCCTCGAGGCACGTGCCGAAGCCCATGCCTGACGCCACCACCGCCGCATCCGACGAGATCCTGCGCGTCGAGGATCTCAAGGTTCATTTCCCCGTCATGAAGGGGGTGATCGTCCAGAAGCAGGTCGCCACGGTGAAGGCGGTCGACGGCATCTCCTTCAGCCTCAGGCGCGGCGAGACGCTGGGCCTGGTCGGCGAGAGCGGCTGCGGCAAGTCGACGACGGGGCTGGCCGTGCTGCGCATGCTGCCGCCGACCGAAGGCCGCATTGTCTTCGAGGGCGAGGACATCGCGGGCTACGACGAGGAGCGCATGCGCCATACGCGACGGCGCATGCAGATGGTCTACCAGGATCCCTACGGCTCGCTGAACCCGCGCATGCGCGTGCGCGACGTCGTCGGCGAGCCGCTGGAGGTGCACGGCCTGGGCAACGACCGCAAGGCGTTGCGCGAGCGCGTCTCGGCGCTGATCTCGATGGTCGGGCTGTTGCCCGACATGGTCGACCGTTACCCGCACGAGTTCTCCGGCGGCCAGCGTCAGCGCATCGGCATCGCGCGCGCCATGGCGCTCGAGCCGTCGCTGATCATCTGCGACGAGGCGGTTTCGGCGCTCGACGTGTCGATCCAGGCGCAGGTGGTGAACCTGTTCATGGAGCTGCAGCAGCGGCTGGGCCTGACCTACATCTTCATCGCCCACGACCTCGCCGTCGTGCGACACATCAGCGACCGCATCGCCGTGATGTATCTCGGCAAGATCGTCGAGATCGCCACGCGCGACGAACTCTATCGCGACCCGCTGCATCCCTATACCCGGGCCCTGCTGGCGGCGATCCCGATTCCCGATCCCGAGCTCGAGGCGACGCGACCACAGCAGATCATCACCGGCGAGGTGCCGAGCGCCTTGCGGCCGCCGCCCGGCTGCCGCTTCCACCCGCGCTGCCCGCACGCGATGGATGTCTGCAAGACACAGGAACCGCTGCTCAAGGGCCGCCCCGGCGGCCGCGCCGTGGCCTGCCACCTGCATCCGTAAATTCCCTTCCCCCGGAGGGGGAAGGTGCCCGAAGGGCGGAAGGGGGATGTCGAAGACGAACGCAGGTGTCCGTCTTCGACGTCCCCCATCCGGCGCTGCGCGCCACCTTCCCCCTCCGGGGGAAGGTATGGTGAGTTACGGCCGCAACTGATGACGGAGTCCCCGATGGTCGCGCGCATCGCCCAGGCCCTGGTCGCGAAGTACGGCGAGAAGGCCGACGCCGCGACGCTGTCCGTCACCCTGTTCGACCCCGACGGCAACGTCGTCGATCCCGCCGACCGTGCCGCCATCCGCTTCGCGCGCTTCCACTGGACCGGCTGGCGGCTGCTCGAGCCCTACCAGGCCGGGCAGTCGACCACCGACTACGTCATCGAATCGGCCGGCGGCACCGCGAAGTGGTCGATCGCCATCACCACGCTTTCGGCCAGCGGCAAGGTGATCGCCGCCAAGGCCGATGGTGAGCTGACCCCCACCGTCGCCACCTTCCTCACCCGGCTCGCCACAAAGCTTTGAAGTCGGATCAGGCGAAGCCCGCCTGAATTGTCTTCACGAGCGATATGTAATGTTATAACGTTCCCTGGAAAGCAGCCGCTTGGGGGACGCGTATGTCCATGATTCGAAAGACTATTCTCGCCTTTTCCGGCCTTCTGGTCGCCGCCCCTTCGATCGCACAAACCACCTCGCCGACCATCACCCTGCCGCCGCTGGAAGTGACCGGCATACCGCTGTCGCGCAGCCTCGACGACGTCGCCGCGCCGGCATCGGTGCTCGCCGGCCCGGGCCTCGATCAGCGGCGCGCTGCGACACTGGGCGAGACGGTGCGCGAGGTGCCGGGGGTGACGTCGAGCCATTTCGGCGCCGGCGCCAGCCGCCCGATCATCCGCGGCTTCGATGGCCCGCGCGTGCGGGTGCTCAACGACGGCGTCGACACCCTAGACGCCGCCTCGGTGAGCCCGGACCACGCCGTCACCAGCGATCCGTTCGGCGCGCGGCAGATCGAGATCCTCAAGGGCCCGTCGACGCTGCTGTACGGCGGCGGCGCGATCGGCGGCGTGGTCAACGTCATCGATTCGCGGATCCCGACCGCGGTACCGACACGCGGCTACCAGGCCGACACCGGCCTGCACTTCAACAGCAGCGCCGAGGAGATCGCCGGCTTCCTCGGCTTCACCGTCGGGCACGGCAACGTCGCGGCGCGGCTCGAGGGCACGGCGCGCAACGCCCAGGACTACTACACCGCCAGGGGATTTGGCGATCCGCCGTCGCGGCGCGTGCGCAACTCGTTCAACAACGGCTGGAACTTCAGTGCCGGCACGTCGTGGATCGACAGCTGGGGCTACGTCGGGGCGGCCTACGGCGAGTACCGCAGCCAGTACGGCCTGCCCAACGAGGAGACCGTGCTCATCAACATGCGCAGCCAGCGGCTCGACATGCGCGGCGAGGTGCGCGAGCCGTTCGACGGCATCGAGAAGGTGCGCTTCCGGCTGGCCAATGTCTGGTATCAGCACCAGGAGGTCGAGGACGAGTCGATCGCCACGACCTTCCACAACCACGCCTTCGACGGCCGGCTCGAGGTGGTCCACCGCCTGTTCGACGGGCTGCGCGGGGTGGCCGGCGTGCAGGGCTTGCGGCGCGACTTCACCGCGATCGGCGACGAGGCCTTCCTGCCGCCGACCCTGACGCAAAGCTTCGGCCTCTTCCTCATCGAGCGCTACAGCTTCGGCCAGTTCCACGTCGAAGGCGGGCTGCGCTACGACTGGCAGCACATCCGGCCCACGGGCGATCTGCCCACCCGCCGGCACGACGGCTTCTCCGCCTCGATCAGCGGCACGTGGGACTTCGCGCCGGGCTATGCCGCCACCATCGCCTTCTCGCGCTCGCAGCGCCTGCCGACGGCCGAGGAGCTGTTCGCCAACGGCCCGCACATCGCCACCGGGCAGTTCGAGGTCGGCGACGTCAACCTGCGGCCCGAGACCTCGTACAATCTGGAGATCGGCCTGCGCAAGAAGACCGGCGCGCTGCAGTTCGGCGTCAGCGTCTATCGTAACGTGGTGAACAACTTCATCTTCCAGTCCGACACCGGTGCGATCATGGACGACCTGCGCGTGATCAACTTCCGCCAGGCCGATGCCGAGCTCTACGGCCTGGAGGCCGAGGCGAAGTACGCGGTCAACGACAATATCGACGTCTCGGTGTTCGGCGACTACGTGCGCGCGCGGCTGACCAACAGCGACAACCTCCCGCGCATTCCGCCCGGCCGCCTCGGCGCCCGCATCGACGCGCGCCACGAAATTGGTCCGGGAAGCCTGAGCGGCTTCGTGCAGTTCTATCACGTCTTCGGCCAGGGCCACGTGGCGCCGGTCGAGACCGCCACGCCGGGCTACAACATGCTCAACGTCGGCATCGCCTATGGCGGGCAGTTCAACCCGATCAATACCTGGCAGGTCTACCTGCGCGCCAACAATCTGCTGAACGAGCATGCCATCGCGCACACCTCGTTCATCAAGAACGCCGCGCCGCTGCCCGGCATCAACCTGACACTGGGCACGCGCTTCACGTTTTAGACAGCCGCGCTAGAGCCACGAGCGGCCAATCAGATGCACCTGTCATCCCGAGCGCAGCGAGGGATCCAGGCAGCCTTCCTGGATCCCTCGCGGCGCTCGCGATGACAGGATGAGTCTTGATATTGCGTGCGTCACTCTAGCTAGCGCGGCACCGCCACCTGGCCGCGGATCTCGCCATTGGGATAGCGCTGGGTATGGACGTTGACGTACCACTTGCCGGCGATCAGATCGGCGAGGCCGTTCTGGTCGATCACCGACTTGCCCGTCGTGCCCTGTCCGGCGCAGCTGCCCTGGATCGGCACCACGACGCCGGCGTTCTGGGCCTCGCTGGCCGGTCCGTGGAAGTGCATGCCCGTCACCGGCCCGCTCAGCCCGCTGCACTTGATGTTCCAGGTCAGCTCGCGGCTGGCCATGTTGACCACGCCTTCAACCGTGCCCGAGCCGGCGGTCTGCGCCGGGGGCACCTCCTTGGCGCCAGTGAGCGAGGCGGTGACGCGGCGATCGGACGGGCCCTGGCCGCCCTGCGCCAGCACCATGCCGCCCGCGGCCAGCAATCCGGCGGCGGCGGCGATCAGGATGCGTGAGAACATCGGCTTGCTCCAGACAGAGGGGACGTCCCCTGGCCAGGAAACGTCCCCGTTCTCTCCAGGGTTGCCGAAGCCGCCTCAATGCTGGTTGTGCGCACCACCCGGCCGCGAGATGCCCTTGAGCGCCTGGCCGGCATGGCCGCTGTCGCGCGTCGTTGCGACGTCGCCGAGCGAGAGGATGCCGACCAGCCGCTTGTCGCGGCTGACCACCGGCAGGCGGCGGATCTGCTGGTCGCCCATGTTGCGCGACACCGCCTCGACGGTCTCGTCCTCGAAGCAGTACTTCACTTCCTTGCTCATCACGTCGCGCACCCTTGTGTCGGGCCCCTTGCCGTCGGCCACGGCACGGATCGCGATATCGCGGTCGGTGATCATGCCCACGAGCTTGTCCTTGTCGCCCACGGGAAGGACGCCGGCGTCGATGCTGGCCATCAGCTTGGCCGCCTGCTGGATGGTCTGGTCGGGGTTGGCGATCTGGACGTCGCGCGTCATGGCGTCGCTGACATGCATGGCCTGCCTCCGTTGCTGCGGCTATCGACCGCCAACGTCCGCAGCCGACGCAGGTTCCGGACTGGTCAGACGGCGATGAAGCCGGGCTTGCGACCGCCGACGGAGACGAGAAAGCGCGCCATGGCAGTGGCCACCTGGCGCACCGCCGGCCGCGCCGTCATGCGCTCGCGCCACGCCAGCAGCCGGCCGACATCGGCCGGCATCGGCGCGCCCAGCCGGTCGGCAAAGAACTGCGCCATGTAGAAGGCGATGTCGGCGTAGGAGAAATCGCCGGCCAGGTACTCGCGATCGTCGGCCAGCAGCGCCTCCATCTCGCGGTCGTAGGCAATCGCCGCGGCGATCGCCGTGACAGCTGCCGGCTCGTCGAGGCTGCGCTGCAGACCCATCAGCCGGATGATGTGTGGAAAGAAGACCTCATCGGACTTCATCTCCAGGAGCCGCGCCCGGGCGCGGCCCTTGACGCTGGTGGGCCAAAGCGGCGGCTGCGGCCTGATCTCCTCGAAGTACTCGAAGATCTGCGTCGAATCGAAGATCTCGAGATCGCCGTCGATCAGCACCGGCACCTGGCGCTTGGGGTTGACGCGCAGCACCTCGGGATGCTTGGGCTCGTACAGCGCCTTCATGTCGAAGGCCACCATCTCGACCTTGACGTCGAGGCCCTTCTCCAGCGCGGCGATCTCCGCCTTGGCGCCGAACATGCTCAGTGGACCTGAAAAGAGCCGCATCGACATGAATCATCCCTCGCTTCGTTGGCGCGTTGCTGACGGCATTGGCGAAGCCGTTGGTGCTGTTGTTGGAAACTACTCCCGTTGCGCCATTGACTACATTGAACCCCGTTCCACTGAGCACGAGCAGATCGAGCGCCGTGTTGGTCGCGTTGGCGAAGGTCAAGGTTCCGTTGTTGATGACGACTCCGTTCATCCCCGACACGGTAATGGCGGAGTTTGCAGGCTGGCCCGGTTGACCCGCGAGAAACCGAAAGGTCCCGCCATTGTCGACAGTCAGCACCGTGCCCGCGCCCGTCATGTTGATGTAGCCGTTCAGGGTGGCAGCCCCCTGGATCGTGAGGGTTTGGCCCGGCGCCGACAATGTGCAGCCGGCGGTCTCGTTGCCGGTGACGACAGTGCAATCCGCCAACGCGATCCGATCCGGGAGAATGGACAGGGCAACAGAGTCTGCGCCAGGGTGCAGCGCTCGCGCAATGTTCGTGCTGATCTCTTGCTTCCTTGTACCGCTGGTTGTCGCGGCGCACATCACTTTCCCGGCACGAGGCGCAGACGAAGCGACGGCGCGTATCAGGTCGCGTAGTCGGGGCTTTCGCGATCGAGGCGGCGCCTCAGCGCCGCCCACGGGCGCTGCCCCTTGCTCTCGAAGCTTTCGAACTGCCGCGCGGTGTGCTCGGCGACCGAGTCCGGCGCCACGACGATCTTCTGACCACCCTGCGTGGCGGCAATCTGCAGGCGGCAGGCCTGCTCGAGGTAGTACATCTCGTAGAAGGCATCGCCGACGGTGCGGCCCGTGGTCAGCAACCCGTGGTGGCGCAGGATCATCGCATTGTTGTCGCCGAGATCACGCACCAGCCGCTCGCGTTCGTCGAGATCGAGCGCAACGCCTTCGTAGTCGTGATAGCTGGTGCGGCCGAAGAACTGCATCGACATCTGGTTCAGGGGCAGCAGGCCCTGCTCCTGCGCCGCCACCGCCATGCCGGCCGTCGTGTGGCTGTGCATGACACACTGTGCGTCTTCGCGCGCCATGTGCACGGCCGAATGGATGGTGAAGCCGGCATTGTTGATCCTGGCCTCGTCGATCTTCTCGATGGCGTGGCCCTCGGGGTCGACGGCGATCAGGCTCGACGCCGTGATCTCGTCGAACAGGTAGCCAAAAGGGTTGAGCAGGAAGCGGTGCTGCTTGCCCGGCAGGCGCACCGACAGGTGGGTGAAGATCAGGTCGTCCATGCCGAAGCGGGCGAACAGGCGATAGGCCGCCGCGAGGTCGCAGCGCAGCTCCCACTCCTGGGGATCGATATTGCGTCGGTCCGTCATGTCATCACCTCGGTCTGGTGGGAACGCAGGATAGACCAGGCGGCCGCCTGTCGCAGGCGACGCGGTCCCGTGATCCTCATCATGGTCCGGAGCGGCGGCGCCGGCGGGGAATCGCCGGCGCAAGTCCGTCAGTTCTGCGCCGGCCCTTCGGGCTCCTGCGCGGCGTCATCATGCCCTTCGCTTCAGCTCACCCGTTCGAGGTAGCTCTCGAACACGCCGACATGGACATGCGCCGGATCGGCGTTGTTGGGCCACAGCTCCTCGGCGTTGAAGCGCACGTCGTAGGTCGGCTCGTCCTCGGCGTGGATGCCGTGGGCGTGCGCATCGGGGAACGGATACTTCGGCGACACGCCGACGACGATGCCGGTCTTGCCGCGGATGTAGCCGGGCATGCGCACGTGGCCGGGCACGTGATCGGTGCGCACGCGCACCTTGTCGCCGGGCTTCAGCGTCTGGCGCGTCGGCACGTTGCCGCGGCCCGGCGCGCTGGGCATGGCGAGCGGGAACTGGCCCTGGGCGCGGCGCTCCAGCTCCTCCTGGGTGAGGATGCCCTTCTCGACGCACAGCGTGGCGAGGCTGGTCAGCGAACGCTCGTAGTAGCTCGCCGACAGATAGTGCCTCGGCTCCATGCGCTCGATGGCGTGGCGGTACTCGTCCATGTTGAAGATGCCGGCCTTCACGGCAAGCGAGTACAGCGCATTGACCCGCTTCTCCCACGGTTCGTGGAAGGTCTGCGCCTTGAGCGCATAGCGCACGCGGCCGAAGCCCTGCCGGCCGCCCATGTCATGGATGCCGTCCATCGCTCAGGTCCCCGGCACGCGCGCGACGCCGATCATCATGTCCTTGCTGATCAGCGCGGCGAGCTTGTCCTCGGACCAGCCCTCGGTGCCCGAGGGACGCATCGGCAGCACCATGTAGCGCGTATCGGCCGTGGTGTCCCAGACGCGGATCTCGGTTGAGGCCGGCAGGTCGAGCCCCATCTCCTTCAGCACCGTGCGCGACTGGCGCACGACGCGCGCGCGGTACTCCAGGTCCTTGTACCAGTCCGGCGGCAGGCCGATGATCGAGAAGGCGGTGCACGAGCACAGCGTGCAGACGATCACGTTGTGGATGTCGGCCGTGTTCTCCAGCACGACGAGATGACGGTGATGCGCCGGCATGCCGAGCCCGAGCTCGGCCACCGCATCCCTGCCATTGGCCATCAGCCGCGCCTTGAACGCCGGATCGGTCCACGCCCTGGCGCAGACGCGCGCGCCGTTCTCGGGCAGCCACTTCTCCTCGGCGAGCTCGCGGAACTCGTCGATGAACTCCTTGGGCTTCATGCCGCGCTCCTCGAACGCAGCCTGAATCGCATCGACCCGCGCCTCGACGGACGCGGTGTTCAGACGGATATGGATGTTGTCGGGCATGGGATACCTCCACCTGCCATATGGGCGGCAGATTGAGGGATCAGAGGGGGCAGTTCAATGCCCGATCAGTGCGTCGACAGCCACGCCCCGATCCCCGCGCGGGCCTTGGCGTAGGGGTCGACGGCGTAGAGGTCGTCGGTGCCGATCTTCTTCTTCCACTTCTTGAACCAGCTATCCATGTCCTCGAAGTTCACACCCTGGCCGCCCGAGCTCTGGGTGATGTGCGGCACGTGCGTCGTGGGATGCCACGCCACCTGGACGATGTGGTCGATGCCCTTGGGCCGCTCGATCGCGTCGTTGGCAACGGCGTTCATGCCGATGATCATGCCGGGCAGCAGCTTGTCGGTGGAGAACGCCTTGCCGGTAAGCCAGCCGCCGGTTTCCTTCTTCCAGCCGGTCATCTGCCACGCCGCCGCGGTGTCGAAGAGCTTCTTGAACTTGGCCGGCAGCAGCTCGGCCGCGACGCCGCCCACCAGCTCGTCGTAGATCGCGCAGTTGGCGAACTCGACCCAGCCCGAGCAGTCGATGCTGCCCTTCTCGACGTCGCGCACCTTCTGGCTGTAGGTCACCGCGTCGTACTTCTCCGTGAGCTCCCACAGGCGGCGATTGACGTAGAGCGTCAGCGGATCGAACAGGCCCGGCCGGTAACCGATGGGCAGCAGCGCGACGCTGCGCACCCAGCCCTGCGTCGCGCCGCCGATGCCCAGGATCTCCGGCAGGGTGCGGCCGCCCAGCGCGCGGTTGCGCATGAAGCCGGGTCCGGGGATGGCCTCGCATTTCGGCCCGGCGTCGCGGCGCGGGCTGAGCCAGCCGCTGGTCGGCGCCATCGACATGGTGCGCACGTCGATGAACGACCAGCCATCGGCGCGGAAGCTCTCCTCGACCAGGGTGCCGGCCGACAGGCGCGTGCGCGGATTGGGTTCGCGCAGGCCACCGAAATCGCGCGCCAATGGCACGTTGTCCGAGACAATCTGCATGTAGTTGCGCATGACCCTGCTCCGCCCGGACCCACCGGAAAGAAGGTGAGCGTTTGGTCAATAATACACGAGGAAGGGGGCGGCGTCACTCCGCTGCCGTCGCCGCGCCCGGCGGCTTCACCGTGATCATGCCGGGGCGGAAGCGGTCCTGGAACGGCGCGGTGTCGATCTCCTCGAGCCGGATCTCGCCCGCCAGCACCTTGCGTTTCCAGTCCTGGTGCTCGGGCTCGGCAGCGTGAAACTCCGGCATCACCTCCCTGGCGAACAGCTCGAGCGATTCGCAGATGTGCTCGTGCGTGGTCTTGCCGGCCTGGTTGAGCAGGATCACCTGGTCGATGTTCGAGGCCTGGAACTTGCGCAGCTTGTTGCGGATGGTCTCGGGCGAGCCGATCAGGCCGCCGGCGATCGAGCGCCTGGCCTGGTCGGGGTTCTCGCGCTTCCACTTGTTGTACTCGTCCCACATGTTCACCGTGCCCGGCGCGGGACGCTGGCGGCCCTTCGACGCGCCATAGAACTGCAGCGCGAACTGGAAGAAGGTCGAGCCCTCGGCGCGGCGGCGCGCCTCCTCGTCGGTCTTCGCGCACATGAAATAGCTGACCAGCGCGATGTTCGGGTTGGTCTGGTAGTCCTCGAGCTTGTCGAGGTGGCGGGTGAAGGCGTTGTAGTAGGCGTGCACCCAGGCATGGGCGGCATCGGCGCTGACGAACTGGAAGCCCAGCGCGCCCATGCCGCGGCGGCCGGCCATTTCTATGGTCTGCAATTGCGAGCAGGCCACCCACAGCGGCGGATGCGGCTTCTGCAGTGGCTTGGGCAGCACGTTGCGCAGCGGGAACTTGAAGTGCGGCCCGTCGTAGGAACAGCCGCCGTCGCGGAACATCGGGATCAGGGCGCGCACCGCGTCCTCCCAGATCTCGCGCTTGCGCTCCATGTCGACGCCGAACGGTTCCAGCTCGGTGATGCTGGCGCTCTCGCCCATGCCGAACTCGACGCGGCCGTCGCTCAGCAGGTCGAGCGCCGCGATCTTTTCGGCCACCTTGGCCGGGTGGTTGGTGGTGAGCTGGAAGATGCCGTGGCCCAACCGGATGCGCTTCGTGCGCTGGCTGGCGGCGCCGAGGAAGACCTCGGGCGCCGGCGAATGCGAGTACTCCTCGAGGAAATGGTGCTCGACCTCCCAGGCGTAGTCGAAGCCCAGCTGGTCGGCGAGTTCGCACTGCGACAGCGCGTTCTTGTACAGGCGGTGCTCGTCGCCTGCTTCCCACGGACGCGGCAGCTGCAGCTCGTAGAAGATGCCGAACTTCATGGTCGCGCCCTCCTGTCGTTCCGGACGCAAGCGCACCCCGATTTGCTTTCGGGAGCAAGGCCTCAAAGCCGCATGGCGGCACCTCCATCGCCGCCCTTCCCTCCGGCGCCAAGCGGTTCATACTCCGGCCAAATACACGGGAGGCGACGATGCCCGACGGTGTGGCCCAGGCGAAAGCAGGCGACCGCCCCAACGCCCTCTATGCCCGGCTGGAGGAGCGCATCCTCGACCGCGACCAGGTCGGGGCGCTCGACACCTACCACCAGCTCTGCAAGGCCGGCCGGCCGCTGCCCGAGATGCTGGCCGAGGCGGTGCGCATCCACGCGCCCTACACCCACGTGCCCTATCACGAGCGCATCGACGACGGGTACGTGAACTTCGTCAACAACGACCACTGCCTGCTGAGCGCGCGCGCCACCCTGAACCTCGCGCGCCTGCTGCCCGGCGCGCAGGCCGGCCTGCCGATGGCGCAGACCATCTGGTACATCCCGACCGGGCTGGACATCTGGAACCAGAAGATCATCAAGGCGCCCGGCCACTACGCCCGCGGCTTCCAGATGCCGGCGGGGCCGCCGCCTTCGCCCGTGGTGCACTGGGCCGACCAGGAGCCGCTCAAGCTCGACGGGCCGCTGAAGGAGCGCCTGCAGCACTGGGCGACCCTGGTTCATCGCGGCCAGGTGGTCGACGCCTATCGCGTCTTCCTCGGCCTCATGCAGAACAAGGATGAGCGCCGCGCCGCTTTGGCCGAGCTTGCCTTCGCCGGCCTGATCGACGTGCAGGACCGCGCCTTCCAGAACCGCTCCTACACCACCGGCCACAAATCCTTCCGCGCCCGCGCCACGGTCGAGCTGGGCGATGCGATCGGCTGGGACGACGCGCACGACGTGCTCTATGCCGGCGCGCTCGATATCGCCGTCGGCCCGCGCTGGTACTCGCTCTACGAGATGGCCTGCAACGCCGTCACCGTCTACATCGAGGGCCAGGTGCTGCACGCCGTGCCCTATGGCGGCACCACCGAGCGCGAGCGCGCGCTGCTCGACAACCGCGAACCGATGAGCGCAGCCGACACCGAGGCCTTCCTCGAGATCGTGCTGCGCCAGCCGGAGCCGGCCAACATCGAGGCGCTGGCGCGGCTGCTCAACGCCGGCAAGGATCCGCGCTCGATCCTCGACGCGATCCAGCTCGGCGCCGCCGAGGTGGTGATCGAGACCAACATCGACGTGAACTTCTCGCTGCCGCAGCACTGCTACGAGTACTGCAACACGCTGGGCTGGTTCTGGGACAACTTCGCCCATCAGCAGCGCATCAAGCTGCTGTTCCTCGCCACCGCCTATCTCAACCAGGCGGCCTGGCACCAGCAGCTCAGCGGCGACTTCGCGCGCACGACGGTGCGCGCCCCTTCGGGCGCCGATCGCATGACGGCGGCCGAGATCGTCGAGCGCCTGACGTCCGCACTGATCGCGCTCGACGGGCAGCAGAGCATGGCGTGGACCAAGGCCTACCTCGACAGCGGCACCGACACCGGCCCGCTGGTGCGCGCGCTGGCGCTGGCGGCGAGCCGGCTGGGCAACGATCCCCACAACCAGGAGATCGCCCACTGCATGATCGAGGACTACCTCAAGAACAGGCAGCCCGATCGCGGCCGCCTGCTGCTGGCCTGCGCCCAGCACACCGCGGCGCATCGCAAGTACGGCGACGCGCTCGATTGCAGCCGCCGCTTCGGCCGGGCCTTCGATCTGGCGGAACTCGGTTGAGCCGCTGTCTGGGCCTTCTGGGCGGCGTCGGCGTCGGCGCCGCGGTGCACTACTACGAAGCGCTGGCCGGCGCGCACGCCGCCCAGGCCAGGCCGCTGCCGCTGGTCATGGTCAACGCCGACATGCCCACCGGCCTGCGCTACGTGCAGGCCGGCGACCTCGAGGGCCTCGCGCAGTATCTCGCCGGCCTGATCGGCCGCATGCGTGACGCCGGCGCCGAGCTGGCCGCCATCCCCGCCGTCACGCCGCATATCTGCTTCGACGAGCTGGCGCCGATCTCGCCGCTGCCCCTGATCGACATCGTGCCACCGCTGGCGGGCAGCCTGCGCGCGCAGGGCGTGCGCCGTGCCGCGCTGTTCGGCACGCGCTTCACCATCGAGAGCGCGATGTTCGGCCGGCTCACCGATGTCGAGCTCGTCACGCCGCGCGCCGACGAGGTCACCGCCATCCACGACGCCTACATGCGCACGGCCAATTCGGGCAAGGGCGCGGAAGGCGATCTGCGCCTGCTGAGCGAGATGGCGCACACCCTGATCGACCGCGACGGGGTCAAGACGATCATCTTCGCCGGCACCGACCTGTCACTGCTGTTCGACCCGAGCAACACGACCTTCCCGGCGATCGACTGCGCGCAGCTGCACATCGAGGCGATCCTGCGCGCGCAGGGGCTTTAACCTGTCATCCCGAGCGCAGCGAGGGATCCAGGGTAGCTGCCTGGATCCCTCGCTGCGCTCGGGATGACAGCTGTGCCAGCTTCCTGGTTCGCCGCTCTAACCCACGACCTTGATATAGGTATCCTTCATCACGATCAGGCCGTTGCGGAAGGTGTAGAGGTCGCAGCCCAGCCAGGACTGCCTCTCGCCACTTTTCAACGTCGCGGTGCGGTGCCACTCCGTGACGGCGCGGTCGCCGTGGATGAACTCGCTGGTGTGCTTCCACTGCACGTCGCTGACATTGGCGAACAGCGGCTCGAAGTAGCTGCGGATCGCGGCGTGCCCCTTGAAGCTCTGGCCCCAATAGTCCGGTCCCCTGGCGTTGCGGAATTCGCCGTCGGGGGCGAAGGCGGCGACAATGGCATCGACGTCGCGCCTCGCGAAGGCCGCGCCCACCGCGCGCAGCTGCTCCATGGTGACATGGGATGTCGGGGCACCATCCATGGTGTGTCCGCTCCAATCGGTCAGCAACATTACCAGCGGGTGTTGCCGCAACGTCACAGCTGCTGGCGATCGAATGCTAGCACGGCCGACGTCACTTCCGGTGCCTGCAGTTCGTGCGTAGATTTCCCGCGAGCGAGAACGCTTTGGGGGAAATCGGATGATCTTGTGGCGCAAAGACCTGCTGGCAGGCGGGGTGCTGGCGGTTGCGATGAGCGCGGGCGCGGCGAACGCCCAGGTGCAGACGCCGGGACCGTTCGGCTCGCTCACCGGTTTCTATGGCTTCCGCGGCGGCTCGAACACCGAGCTGTTCACCGGCGGCGGCGGTATCGGCGGCGTCACGCCGGGACGCACCCTGGAGGGCATACTGCATGGTGGTTTCCGCTTCGGCGATTTCGACGTCGCCGTGGGCCTGACCGGCGGCACGCTCTCGCAGCGCTCGACCGCGTTCGCCGGCACCGGCATTGCCACAAACGAGGCGCGCTTCTTCGCCATCGACCTCGAGGGCGGCTACAACGCCGCGTTCGGCCCGGTTGGCGTGCGGCCCTTCATCGGCGTGCGCTACGGCAACTGGAAGCACACCTATGGCGTGCCAACCTCGCCGGGTGCCGGCTCGCCCGCCTCGGCGGACATCAACACCTGGGGCATCGGCCCGCGGTTGGGCGTCGATGGCGCTGTGCGTCTGAGCGAGATGTTCAGCCTGTTCGCCGGCGGTTCGGGATCGGTGATGTTCGGCCGGCTCAACGAGTCCGGCTTCTTCACCGGCGCCTTTGCGCCGCCCAACCAGAGCGTGACCCGCACCACGTACAATTTCGACGGCAAGATCGGTGTCGCCATCGAGCCGATCCCGCTGCTCAGCATCGCCGCCGGCTATCGCGTCGAGTACTGGGGCGGCGTGACGCTGACCAGCTTCACGACAGCGGCCGCCGGCCCGGGCGCCGGCCGCGGCAACCGCTTCACGCACGGCCCGTTCGTGCGCGTCGCCTACAATATCGGCGCGCCTGCGGCTTCGCCGGTGCCAGTGCCGCCGGATCCGGTGGTGGTCGACGGCAAGGCCTACATGGTGTTCTTCGATTTCGACCGCTCGACCATCACGGCGACCGCCGCGACGACGATCAAGCAGGCCGCAGCCGACGCCAAGGCAGGACGGAAGACCCGCATCGGCGTCACCGGCCACGCCGATCGCTCGGGCTCCGATGCCTACAACATGGCCTTGTCGCTGCGCCGCGCCAATGCAGTCAAGGATCAACTGGTCCGCGAGGGCATCCCGGCCACGGCAATCTCGGTCGTCGGCCGTGGCGAGAGCCAGCCGCTGGTGCAGACCGCCGATGGCGTGCGCGAGCCGCAGAACCGTCGCGTCGAAATCGTGCTGCAGTAAGCGCGACTCTACCCGTCAACGCGAAAGGGCGGCTTCGGCCGCCCTTTTTATTTGCTACGACGCCGCGCTCGACACCGTCGCGCGCGCCGGCGACGGGTTGGCCTCGGCCTGCAGCATGCGCTCGACGATCCAGCGGTACTGGCTGAGCGCCTGGTCGGCGCGGATCGGCACCATGCGGAAATCCGGCCGCTTCTCGAGATTGCGCGCCTGGGCGGTGATCATCGCGCGGTCTTCCTGGAACGCCTCGACCACGCTGTCGTGCACCGACTGCGTCACCTCCGGCCGGTCGAGCGCGAAATTGTGCGGCTGGCCGTAGAAATAATGGGTGGCGGTCTCACTCTCCGGGGTGAGCGCCTGGCAGCTGTGGAAGCACGCGGCGCCGATCCGGCTGCCCTCGGGCGCGCCGGTGCCGACCGGCGCCATGCCCGAATCCATCAGGAAGATGCCCGGAACGACAAAGTCGTAGATGTTCCAGCGATCGACGTTGCCGGGGAAGGATTTGACCTTCTGGATGAAGGGCGGCGGCGCGATGTCGAGCGCCCAGCGCGTGACCCGCACGCCGCGCTCGATGCGCTCGACCTTGACCGGGCTCTTCGCATAGTCCTCCGAGCCGCCCAGGGTCGTCGGATGCACGTAGGGCAGGTGCGCCAGATCGAGCAGGTTGTCGCAGATCAGCAGGTAGTTGGTGTCGTAGTGGGTATAGCCGCCCTTGATGCTGCGCCACGCCGGATCGTCGAGCCAGTGCGTGTCGGGGATCAGCGCCGGGTCGGCCTTCTCGACATCGCCCATCCAGATCCAGATCCACTGATACTTCTCGACAATCGGAAAGGTGCGCACGCGCGCATTGGCCGGCACGAGATCCTGTGACGGCACCTCGATGCACTTGCCGGCGCGGTCGAACAGCAGGCCGTGATACATGCAGCGCACGCAGTCGCCTTCACGGCGTCCGCGCGACAAGGGCGCGCCGCGATGGCAGCACATGTCCTCGAAGGCCACGACCTGTCCCTGCGCGTCGCGCCACAGCGCCAGCGGCGTGTTGAGGATGGTGCGCGCCAGGAAGCCGTCGGCCGGCACTTCGCCCGACCAGCCCGCGACGTACCACGTGTTGCGGATGAACATGGCCATCCTCCCCTGGTGATTACCGCGAGCTTGGGCCGATATGGTTGACTTGTCAACCACCCCGTTCGGGCGGAATCTCGATCGGCCCGTTCATGTGCGGGATCTTGGCGAGCAGGCGGTTGAGCAGGCCGATCAGCTGCTCGCGCTCGGCCGGCTTCAGGCCCGACAGCAGGCGCTCCTCGCGTTCCAGGGACATGCGGATGATACGGTCGTGCAGGCGCCAGCCGCTCTTCGACAGGGTGAGCTCCTGGCTGCGGCTGTCGGAAGCGTGCGGCCGGCTCAGCACCAGCGCCTTGTCCTGCAGCACCGCCACCGAGCGGCTGACCGCCGCCTTGTCGAAGCCGATCACCTTGCAGATGCGGTTGGCGGTGATCCACGGCTCGACCGCCAGCAGCGCCATGATGCGCCATTCGGTGGTGCCGACGCCGAAATGCCGACGCAGCAGGGTCGAGGCCCCTGACGTGAGCTTGTTGGCGAGGAACACCAGCAACGCCGGCACGTAGCGCTCGAGGTCGAGGACCAGGGGAGCGGCGCCGGGATTGGAACGGGACCGAGGCATGGCCCGTCCCTATAGCACGGCGTGGTCAGCGAATCGGACCGGAGCCGCAGCGCGGGTTTGCGCGTCCACCGTCGGCCAGCGCGAGGGCGACGACAATCTCGTCGGCACGCGGCGCATCGGCGAGCATCGCGGTGATGGTGTCGAAATGGTCGAATGACCAGACGTCGTCCTTGTGTCCCAGCGGGATGTCGAGGATCGCGCCCGGCGCGCCCACCTTCACATTCGAAGGGATCACCGCCTGGCCGCCGCCGATCGCCGCGCGCATCGGCTTGCCCAGCATGGGATGGATGCAGGCGCCGCCATGCTCCATCTCGCCATCGACGCCGACCAGCGCCGCCTTGCCATAGGACACGGCCGGTCCGCCGAGCGCCGCGACCAGTTCGGGCATCAGCCGCTCGCCTGTGTCGCGGCCGGCCTGGAACAAGGGCGAAAGATCGGCGACGTAGCGGCCGGCGAAGGGATTGGCGATCACCGCCAGGCCCAGCACACGACGGATCGGCCTGGGCAGGCTCTCACCCATGGTGGCGTGGATGGTCTCGATGCTGACGAGCGTCTTGCGGATGAACGGCATGGCGATCTTCCCCCTCGATCCTCAGGAATATGCCTTGCCGCTGGGATAGGTCGCGAAGGCCGGGATGGCGGGATCGAGCCGATCCCAGGGCTGGGCGCTCTTGACGAAGATGTTGGCTTCGGGCCGGAACCAGCCGGGCTCGTCGAATGTGCACACGCGCACGCCGACGATGTCGGGGCGCGTCGAGACCTGCACGTAGAGCGGCGTGCCGCAGTCGCCGCAGAAGACGCGCGTGATGTCGTTGCCGGCATCGGATTTGGCGGTGTATCGCCGGGGCGCGCCACTGGTGAAGCGAAAGCCGGCCGCCGGCATTCGCACGGCCGCGACGTGCGGCGCGCCGCTGCCGCGCTGGCAGTCGCGACAGTGGCATTGCAGCGCGAACTGCGCCTCGCCCTCGCATTCGTAGCGGATCGCGCCGCACAGGCATCCGCCGGTTCTCGCAGGCATCGAGGACCTCCTCGGGTCGAAACGTTGCCAGGATACTAACCCGCCGTCGCAGGCGGCCAAGGTCCGACGGGGTCGCCGGAATACAACCGTAGGTACATTTCCTTTTCCATCACTCGTTCTATATGTGTTCTCCTCCGACAGCGGGAGGTGGGCATGGTGGCGCGGGTGCGCACGGTGGCGTTCCAGGGCATCGACGTGGTGCCGATCGACGTGCAGGTGCAGATCGCCCCGGGCATGCCGGCCTTCTCGCTGGTCGGGTTGCCCGACAAGGCGATCGGCGAGAGCCGCGAGCGCGTGCGCGCGTCCCTGGCTGCGCTGGGGCTGGCGCTGCCGCCGCGACGCATCACCATCAACCTCTCGCCCGCCGACCTCGCCAAGGAGGGCAGCCACTACGACCTGCCGATCGCGCTGGCGCTGATGACGGCGATCGGCGTGCTGCCGGCCGACGCGCTGGAAGGCTACGTGGTGCTGGGCGAGCTCGCGCTCGATGGTGCGATCACCCGGGTCGCCGGCGTGCTGCCCACCGCCGTGCACGCCGCCGCCGATGGCCGCGGCGTGATCTGCCCCGCCGCCTGCGGCGGCGAGGCGGCGTGGGGCGGCTTCGACCATGTCGATGCCGCCAACGAGGACGACGAGGCGGCCGCCCGGCGCGCCTCGCGCTGCGGCGAGGTGCTGGCGGCGCCCAGCCTGCTGGCGCTGGTCAACCACCTCAAGGGCGCGCAGGTGCTGTCACCGCCCTCGGCCAGCCTGCGCGGCGAGGAGGCGCGCTATCCCGACCTCGCCGACATCAAGGGCCAGGAGACCGCCAAACGCGCGCTCGAGGTCGCGGCCGCCGGCGGCCACAACCTGCTGATGATCGGCCCGCCCGGCGCCGGCAAGTCGATGCTGGCGGCGCGCCTGCCCGGCCTGCTGCCGCCGCTGGAGCCGGACGAGGCGCTGGAGGTGTCGATGATCGCCTCGCTCGCCGGCGAGCTGGGCGATGGGCGCCTCACCCGCCGCCGCCCGTTCCGCGACCCGCACCATTCCGCCACCCTGCAGGCGCTGGTCGGCGGCGGCCTGCGTGCGCGGCCCGGGGAAGCATCGCTGGCGCACAACGGCGTCCTCTTCCTCGACGAGCTGCCGGAGTTCGCGCGCAGTGCCCTGGAGGCGCTGCGCCAGCCAATGGAGAGCGGCCGCATCAGCGTCGCCCGCGCCAACGCGCATGTAACATTCCCAGCAAGGTTCCAGCTCGTGGCCGCCATGAACCCCTGCCGCTGCGGCGACATGGACGAGCCCAGCCGTGCCTGCGGCCGCGCCCCACGCTGCGGCGCCGACTACCAGGGCCGCATCTCCGGCCCGCTCTACGACCGCATCGACCTGGTGATCGAGGTGCCGCCGGTGTCGCCGGCCGATCTCACCTTGCCGCCACCGGCGGAGTCCTCGGCCGACGTCGCCGCGCGCGTCGCCGCCGCCCGCGCCATCCAGCGCGAACGCCTGGCCGGCTCAGCGCGCTGCAATGCCGAGATCGACGGCGAAGCCCTGGCCCAGGTCGCCACGCCCGACGCCGATGGCCGCGCCCTGCTCTCGACCGCCGTCGAACGCCTCAAGCTTTCGGCGCGCGGTTATCACCGCGTGCTGCGCGTGGCACGTACCCTGGCCGATCTCGACGGCTGCGACGCGGTGCGGCGTCTGCATGTCGCCGAAGCACTGTCATGGCGCCGCCCACAACCGCGCGCGGCGCTGGCGGCCTGATCGCGCGGCCGATGGCCGTCAAGCGGCAGGAGCGATCAGGACGATCTTCGGAAAATAGCTGCGATAGCGGCCAGCGTCTCGCGTGAGTAGCGGCCAGCCTTCGACCGCCGCGTGGGCGCCAATGAAGAAGTCGGGCAAGACTCCAGTTCGCGTGCCGCCAGCCGCGCGGTAGCGCTGAAAGGCCTTGCCCGCGAGGAACAACGCGGAACGCGGCGTCGCCGCGATCTCGATCATCGCCTGGGAAAGCATCGCGTCGAGGTCCTCGATCCGATCGTAGCGGATCGAGGTCTCGGCGTAGACGATGTCGTTGATCAGGACCGGGCCCGCCAAAGCGGCCTCCTCGAGACGGGCCAGCGACCACTCCGCCCAATCGGGATCGTCGGTCACGAGATCGAGCAGAACATTGGTATCGACCAGGACCACGTCACCGCTCACCGCGCGTCATGGCCATGATCTCCGCCGTACTCAGGCCCTTGCCGGCGTGGCCGCGAAGGCGGGCGAAGCGGTTCGGACGGGCCCTCTTCTGGACCTTGACCAGAACGATACGGCCGTCCTCGGCGCGCTCGAAGTCGATCATGCTTCCCGGTCCGATTCCCAGCAGATCCCGAACCCGCTTCGGGATCGTGACCTGGCCTTTGCTGGTGACAGTTGTGCCCATCGTGGCTCTCTAGTAAGGCGACATTCGCTTCAGGTAATACTTAGCATGTCCCCCGCCGGCTTTCGAGGGCCCATGGCCAAGCCGTCATGGCGCCGGGCGCAGCCGCGCGGCGCCCGCGGGCCCAAGGCATTGGGTGGTTTCAGCGATGCGCGCGCGATCGCAGGCGCCTAGTCTTCCTCATCGGCCCAACGACCGCACTTGCACGGAGTGGCGAGCATGAGCGAGACATTTGAAGGTGGCTGCCTGTGCGGCGCCGTTCGCTTCGTGGCATCCGGCGCGCCGAAGTACCAGTTCTGGTGCCATTGCCAGAGCTGCCGCCGCCACACCGGCGCACCGGTTTCCGCATACCTGGCCTTCGAGCACACGGCCTACCGGTTGACCAAAGGCGAGATCACCAAGTTCGCGTCCTCGCCGCGGACGACGCGCGGTTTCTGTCGCACCTGTGGCTCGACACTGATGTGCGAGAGCGCGAGTCGCCCGGCCGAAGCGCACTTCCATGTTGGCGGGTTCGATCGCGCCGAGCAGTTCCGCGCACCAACCCGTCACGTGTTCCGCGACGAACAGCTGCCGTGGCTGCATCTGGCCGAAGAGGTTCAGGCCGCGTCGGCGTGACCTGATGCCATCGCCTGCCGCTCGCGGGTGTAGCGCACCAGGGCGAGAAAGCGGTAGATGCCGTGCACGAACTTGCCATAGGGCATGGTGATGAACAGGCCGAACACCACGCCGAGATGGACAGCCAGCAGCACGCCCATCGCCGGCGTGCCGCGCAGGATCAGGAGCGCCAGACCGGTGAGGCTGGTGAGGAAGAGCATGGCGAGGAACGCCACCTCCATGCCGTAGCGCGCCGGATCGCGGATCTCGGGATCGCGCCGCCATTTCGCCGCCAGCAGGCCGGCGGGACCGATCAGCAGGCCGATGCCGCCGATGGTGCCGAGCAGCGGCGGCAGATCCCACCATGGGTACGGCGCGATGCGGCCGAAGCCGTAGTGATACAGCGTCGCCACGCAGGTCGAGGCGAAGCACAGCATGAAGCCGTAGAAGGTCAGGTGGTGATACAGCCGTCGGCGATCGACCGGCTTGTCGTCGTCGTTGAAGCAGCCGACGCCGCCGCCATCGAGATAGCGCAGCTGCCCGGCATCCTTGATCGCCTGCCAGATCGCCGCGATGCCGCCGGGTGCCCCGATCGGATGCTCGATCGAGCGCCAGAAATTCACCATGCCCATGATCATCGCGACGATGGCGTAGAGGAACGCCGCGCCGAAGATCAGCGCCATCGCGTTGTGCGGCATCAGGCGATAGAAGGCGCCCGGCCCGACATGGGTGCCGAACAGCACCGATGGATCGTTCCAGACAATGAAGCCGGCGACGAACAAAGCGACGCTCGCCGCGGCGATCAGGCTGATGGCGAGCCCGTTGCGCTGAAACAACGGCGCCAGCGCGCGCGGCCAGGCATAGGCCTGATAGGACTCGGCGCGTACCTGGGCGAGGTTCACCGGCACATTGACGTTGAACTCGTGCGGCGGCGAGAACTGGCAGTCGTAGTAGCAGGCGCCGCAGCCGTGGCAGAGATTGGCGAGATAGTTAAGATCGCCGTCGGGAAAGGCGCGGCGCATCTCCATCGCCGGGAAGACCGCGCACAGGCCCTCGCAGTACCGGCACGAGTTGCAGACCGTCATCAGCCGTTCGGCTTCGTCGAGCGCCTTAGTTGCGTGCATAGGCCGCCGCCTCCCGTCCGGCGATGCGGCCGAAGACGCTGCCGATGGTCATGCCGATACCCGCCGCGTAGCCGCGGCCCAGCACGTTGCCGGCCATGATCTCGCCCGCCGCGAACATGTTGGCCGAGGGCGTGCCGTCCTTCATCAGCATGCGCGCCTGCTTGTTCACGCGCGTGCCGAGATAGGTGAAGGTGATGCCCGGCCGCACCGGATAGGCATAGAACGGCGCCGTCTCGATGCGCCGCGCCCAATGCGTCTTGGGCGGCGTCAGCCCCTCGGTGCGGCAATCGTCGAGGATGGTGTGATCGAAGGTTCCGGGACGCACCGCTTCGTTGAAATCGGTCACGGTCCTGTCCAGCGCGTCGGCATCGAGCCCGAGCCTCTGCGCCAGCGCGCGGATCGAGGGCGCCTCGATCGCCGGATAGAGCGAGGGCATGAACAGGGTGAGCGACGGAGCGTCGAAGACGATCCAGGCGATCTGGTCGGGCTGGCCCGCCACCAGCCGGCCCCAGATGGCGTAGCGCTTGGGCCAGACATCCTCGCCCTCGTCATAGAAGCGCTGGGCGTGCTTGTTGACGACGATGCCGAAGACCACGCAGTCGAGCCGCGTGATGATGCCGCCATCGTACTTCGGCGCGCGCGCGTCGATCGCCACGGCGTGGCACTGCGTCGGATCGCCGACCTCCTGCACGCCCTTGTCGAGCAGCAGCTTGAGGATCGTGCCGCGATTGTTCGAGGTGCCGCGGATCAGGAAATTGTCCGCCGCGTCGCCCCAGTATTGCTTCAGCCACTCGATGTTCGATTCGAAGCCGCCGGCCGCCGCGACCATCGTGCCGGCACGCACGACATGGGTCGCACCGCCGTGCTTCACCGCCGCCGACAGGAACATGCCGTCCTGGATGTCGAGATCGGTGACCTCCGCCTCGTAGGCGATCGCCACGCCGAGCGTCTCGGCGGTGCGGTAGAGCGCGTTGAGCATGGCGCGGCCGCCGCCGAGGAAGAACGAGTTGGTGCGCCCCAGGCTCAGCGTTCCGCCCAGCGACGGCTGGAAGCGCACGCCCTGCTGCGGCATCCATTCCAGCACGTCCTTGGACTCGTGGATCATGTGCCGGGCCAGCGCCTCGTCCGTTTGACCACCCGTGACGCGCAGCAGATCGTCCCAGAACTCGTCCTCGCTGTAGGGACCGCTCAGGGTGTCGGTGGCCGCATCGTGGGCGCAGCGCATGTTGCGGGTGTGACGCGTGTTGCCGCCGCGCCAGAACTGGTCGGCCTTCTCCAGCACCAGGACCGAGGCGCCCTCGCGCCGCGCGGCGATGGCGGCGCACAGGGCGGCGTTGCCGCCGCCGATCACCAGCACATCGTACCGCTTTGAAAAATCGACCATCCCGCCGCCGTTTCTGGCGGCTGCAGGCCGGGAATGCAAGGCCCGGCCCGGCTTGCAATTCCCCGATGCAGCCGCCACATTCCGGCGCAAAGAGGGCTCAATTCATGGATCAGATCATCGGCAACGGCGCGGCCGCGGGCGGCGCCGACCTGGTTAAGGACTCCGACCAGAAGAAGTTCGCCAAGGACGTCATCGACGCCAGCCGCGCGCGGCCGGTAATCGTCGATTTCTGGGCGCCGTGGTGCGGGCCGTGCAAGACCCTGGGCCCGATCATCGAGAAGCAGGTCAAGGCCGCCAAGGGCGCCGTCGAGCTGGTGAAGATCAACATCGACGAGAACCAGATGCTGGCGCAGCAGCTGCGCATCCAGTCGATCCCGGCGGTCTACGCCTTTTTCCAGGGCCGCCCGGTCGACGGCTTTGTCGGCGCGCTGCCCGAGAGCCAGGTCAAGCAGTTCATCGACCGGCTGGTGCAGGCCACCGGCGGCCCGCCGGGCGCCGAGGAGATGGCCGCCGCGCTCGAGGAGGCCAAGAAGGCGCTCGCCGCCGGCGGCATCGCCCAGGCGGCGGAAATCTACGATGCGATCCTGCAGCAGGAGCCCGAATCGGCGCCGGCCATCGCCGGCCTGGTGAAGGTCCGGCTCGCGACCGAGGACCTCGAAGGCGCCAAGGAGCTGCTGGCGTCGCTGTCGCCCGACCTTGCCAAGCACGCCGACATCGTCGCGGCGAAGTCGGCCATCGATCTGGCCGAGCAGGCCGCCGATGCCGGGCCGGTGGGCGAGCTGGAAGCCAAGGTCGCCGCCGACGAGAAGGACCACCAGGCGCGCTACGACCTCGCCATGGCGCTCTATGCCAATGGCCGCCGCCAGGAGGCGCTCGACCACCTGCTGACCTCGATCAAGCTCGACCGCAAATGGAACGAGGAGGCGGCGCGCAAGCAGCTGCTGAAGTTCTTCGAAGCGCAGGGATTCGCCGACCCGCTGAGCGTCGAGGGCCGCAAGCGGCTGTCCTCGATCCTGTTCTCGTAAGCACGACGGTGGTCGGCGGTCGGTCCAACCCGTTCGATCCGGCCTTCGAGCATTTGCCCGAAGCGCTGCCGATCTTCCCGCTGAGCGGCGTGCTGCTGCTGCCAGGCGGCCGGCTGCCGCTCAACATCTTCGAGCCGCGCTACCTCTCGATGTTCTTCGACGCCCTGGGGGGGCATCGCATGATCGGCATGGTGCAGCCCACCATGCCGGGCGGGTTCGCCGGCGACGGCCTGCCGGCCGACAATGGCCCGCCGCCGGTCGAAGGCGTGGGCTGCGCCGGCCGCATCGTCGCCTTCTCCGAGACCGATGATGGCCGCCTGCTGGTCACCCTGGCCGGCCTGATCCGCTTCGAGACCGGCAAGGAGCTGGCGCTGCACGCCAACGGCTATCGCCGCGTGATCCCGCACTACGAGCGCTTTCGCGGCGATCTCGAGGGCGACGATCTGGCGATCGAGCTCGACCGGCCGCGGCTGATGGCGGCGCTCGCGGACTTCTTCCGAGCGCGCAAGCTGCAGGGCGACTGGAGCGGCCTGAAGCGGGCCAGCGATGACAATCTGGTGACCTCGCTGGCCATGGTCTGCCCCTTCGCACCCTCGGAGAAGCAGGCGCTGCTCGAGGCGCCCGACGGCTCGGCGCGGGCCCGCCTGCTGATCGCGCTGCTGGAGATGGCGGCGATGGGCGGCGGCGAGCCCGAGACGCCGTCGCGCCACTGAGCCTGCCGTGCTATAGGCAATCCAAGCGTCCGGAGCGCCGCATGTCCCCTCCCGAAACGCCGGCCGGCAAGGTCGGCATCGACCCGAAGCTGCTCGAGATCCTGGTCTGCCCGGTGACCCACGGGCCGTTGGAATTCGACTCCGCGGCGGGCGAGCTGATCAGCCGCCGCGCCGGGCTGGCCTATCCCATCCGCGACGGGATTCCCATCATGCTGCCGAGCGAAGCGCGCCGGCTGGAGGACACGCCATGAGCCTGGCCGAGGCGCCGGCCGCCGGCGCGCCGCCCTGGCCGGCCGAGATCCGCCTGTTCCGCGCCGAGGGCCGGCTGGAGATCGACTTCGAGGACGGCCGGAAGTTCACCTATCCGGCCGAGTATCTGCGCGTCGAGAGTCCCTCGGCCGAGGTGCAGGGCCACAGCGCCGACCAGAAGAAGATCGTCGCCGGTCGCCGCCACGTGCGCATCGACACGATCGAGCCGGTCGGCAACTACGCCATCCGCATCCGTTTTGACGACAAGCACGACACCGGCATCTACAGCTGGGCCTATCTGCACGAGCTGGGCGAGAAGCAGCAGGAGAAGTGGGACGCCTATCTCGCCGCCCTGCTCTATCGCGGGCTGAGCCGCGATCCCTGAGCGCATGCGGATCATCATTGCCGGCGGCGGCATCGGCGGACTGAGCGCTGCGCTCTGCCTGCATGCCGCGGGCCACCAGGTGCGCGTCTACGAGGCGGTCGGCGAGATCCGCGCGCTCGGCGTCGGCATCAACGTGCAGCCAAGCGCCATCCGCATTCTCTCGAAGCTCGGCCTGGTCGACGATCTCGACAGGGTGGCGGTCCGCACCGCCGAGCTGGTCTTCGCCAATCGCCACGGCCAGCCGATCTGGCGCGACCCGCGCGGGCTCGACGGCGGCTATCCCTGGCCGCAATTCTCGATCCATCGCGGCGATCTGCAGCAGGCGCTGCTCGGCGCCGCCACGTCGCGGCTGGGCAAGGACAGCATCCGCCCGGGTCATCGCCTGGCGCGCTTCGAGCAGGGCGCCGGCGGCGTCACGGCGCACTTCATCGACCGCGACGGCAGGCCCGTGGGCAGCGACAGCGCCGACATCCTGGTCGGCGCCGACGGCATCCACTCCACCGTGCGCTCGACGTTCTATCCCGACGAAGGCCCGCCGCGCTGGCAGGGCGTGATGATGTGGCGCGGCGTCAGCGAGGGCATGCCGTTCCTCACCGGCCGCTCGATGGTGCAGGCCGGCCATCACCGGCAGAAATTCGTCTGCTACCCGATCTCGCGCCGGCATGCCGAGAACGGCAGGGCCCTGATCAACTGGATCGCCGATCTCTATCTCGGCGAAGGCACGACGCCGCCGCGCGAGGACTGGAACAAGCCGGGCGACGCCAACGACATCCTGCCGCGCTTCGCCGGCTGGAATTTCGGCTGGCTCGACGTGCCGACCATCATCCGCACGGCGAGCGCCATCTTCGAGTTCCCGATGGTCGATCGCGATCCGCTGCCGCGCTGGAGCCACGAGCGCATCACGCTGCTCGGCGACGCGGCGCATCCGATGTATCCCATCGGCTCCAATGGGGCGACGCAGGCGATCATCGACGGCGAGGCGCTGACCATGGCGCTGGCGGAGCAGGCCGATCCGGTTGCCGCGCTGAAGCTCTACGAGCAGCGCCGCCTGCCGCCCACCGCACGCATCGTCGAGAGCAACCGCCAGCACGGCCTCGATCGCGTGCTCGACATCGTCGAGGAGCGCGCGCCCGACGGCTTCGCCGATCTGGAGACGGTGCTGCCGGCGGCCGAGCTCGAGAGCATCGTCGGCGATTACAAGCGCATGGCGCTGTACGACAAGGAAAGCCTGCTGAAGCTCGCCGCCGCCACGTCATCCTGAGCGCAGTGCCCTCGAGTTTACCTTCCCCCGGAGGGGGAAGGTGGCAGCGCGAGAGCGCTGACGGATGGGGGATGTCGAAGACGGACTCTTGCGTTCGTCTTCGACATCCCCCATCCGCCTTCGGCACCTTCCCCCTCCGGGGAAGGTAGGGTTACGATTCCCGGGATGGACGCACCATCACGATGCGCGCGCGGGCGTGCGGGCTGCGCTGCACGCCCAGCCGCGCGACCTCCTCGCGATGCGCCTTGTGGAGATAGCGCGGCATCGCCACGCCGAGCGGCCAGCGGCGGAAGCCGACGCTCTCGTACCAGCGGCGGTTCCACGGCGCGGTGCCGCTGGTCAGCAGGGTCACGCGCGGCGCGTCGATCCTCGCGGCGAAGGCCAGAACGCCGCCCATCACCAGGCGGCCGATGCCGCGGCCGGAGGCTTCGTGGCGCATGTAGATGTTCTGCAGCTCCAGCTCCTCACCTTCGCGCACGACGATGACGAAGCCCAGTCGGCGGCCGGCGGCGTTCTCGACGATCAGCACATGGCCGCGCCGCGCCTGGTCGCGGAAGAAGCCGCGGCCGAGATTGCCGGTGCGGAATCCGGATCCGAACAGGCGCGCGCCGCTGCGCTTGATCGCGAAGCAATTGCGCCACTCGCCCTCGTTGGGCGCGGCGGCGCGCACGACGAGCTCGCCGACCGTGACGGCACGGCGCTCGCCGCGCGGCGCGGGCTCGAACAGGGCGGCGATGGCCTGGGCGGCGCTCAATCGCACTTGGGGTTGGGGAATTCCGTGAGGTCCTTGATCACGGCCTTCAACTCGATGCCTTCGCGCTTGAAGTTCAGGCGCGGGATGACGCCGCTGTCGAACATCTCGTAGACCACCTCGCCGCGTTCGCCCAGCATCTTCGAGGTCTGCTTGAGCACCCAGCGGCGGCCCTTGAGTGGCGCCGGCATCTCGCGGACCTGGCCGGCCCCCGGCGCCGCCTTGCCCTTGGGCGCCTTGGGATCGGGCGCCGGCGCGTCCTTCAGAGTGCCGACGGTGGTGATCGGGTCGCGGAACGGCGCCGGCGAGGTCCGCTCGACCTTGAGGTCGATGGGCATCTGGAAGCGCACCAGATCGACCGTCGAGGCGTACCAGGGCCCGGGGTGATTGGCGCGCAGCTGCTCGAGCAGCAGGCGGCGGAAGGTCATCGGCCCGACATTGCCCGGCGGCAGCGCCACTTCGCGCGGCACCTTGCCGACGCGCACCTGCAGCAGGCCCTTCTTCTCCGGGCCGCCGAAGAAGGCCGCGCCCTCGACCGGATCGCCGCGGGAATTGGCCATGTACTGCGCGCGATAGCCCAGCCGGTCGCCGTCGAGGCTCTCGGTGTAGTTCAGGCGCTCGTTGTAGATGTTGGCCTTGTCGCTGAACGGCTGATCCGCGTTGCGCCGGCCCTTGATGCCCTTGTCGATGACGTAATACAGCGCGCCGCCGTAGCTCCACGCCTCGCAGGTTCGCGTCCAGGATTCCGAAAGCTGCGCCTCGGCGTGGACGTCGCCCGGGGTCTTGCCGATGGTGACGGTGTAGGAGATGGCATAGCCCGGCATCTCCGGAGGCTTGGGTGGCGCCGGCGCAGGCTGCTGCGCGTGCGCCATCGACGCGGCGCCCAGCAGGCCGACGACACACCATCCGATCGCGCGCATGATCGGCATCCTGCTACTTTCCCGAAGGCGGCGCGGCGGGGGAAATCGCCGCGGCGGCCGCCTCCCAGATGCCACGCATGACCGCGCGGCGCAACGTTCTTAGGCGAACGCCTCCTCCCACGTCCCGCGGGTCGAGGCCTTGGAGTATTCGGTCGCGCGGTTCTCGAAGAAATTGGTGTGCTCGACGGCGTTGAGCATGGCGTCGATCCACGGCAGCGGGTTCTTCTCGCTGCGGAAGATCGGCTGCAGGCCGAGCTGGTTCAGCCGGCGGTCGGCGATGAAGCGGATGTACTTCTTCACGTCCTCGGCCGTCATGCCCTCGACGCCGCCCATCTCGAATGCCAGGTCGATGAAGGCGTCCTCGTGGTCGACGATGGTGGCGCAGGCGACGTAGAGCTCGCGGCGCAGCTCCTCGGTCCAGATCTCGGGGTTCTCCGAGATGAAGGTGCGGAACAGCCGGATCATCGAGTTGCAGTGCAGGGTCTCGTCGCGCACCGACCACGAGACGATCTGGCCCATGCCCTTCATCTTGTTGAAGCGCGGGAAGTTCAGGAGCATGGCGAACGAGGCGAAGAGCTGCAGGCCCTCGGTGAAGGCGCCGAACACCGCCAGCGTCTTGGCGATGTCTTCCTTCGAGTCGACGTTGAAGCCCTGCATGTAATCGTACTTGTCCTTCATCTCCTTGTAGCGCAGGAAGGCGGTGTACTCGCTCTCGGGCATGCCGATGGTGTCGAGCAGGTGGCTGTAGGCGGCGATGTGCACCGTCTCCATCGCCGAGAAGGCGGAGAGCATCATCTGCACTTCCGTGGGCTTGAAGACCCTGGAGTAGTGCTTCATGTAGCAGTTGTTCACCTCGACATCGGCCTGGGTGAAGAAGCGGAAGATCTGCGTCAGCAGGTGCCGCTCCGCTTCGCTCAGCTTGTTGCGCCAGTCCTTGACGTCGTCGGCCAGCGGCACCTCCTCGGGCAGCCAGTGGATGCGCTGCTGCGTGTGCCAGGCTTCATAGGCCCAGGGATAGTTGAACGGCTTGTAGATGGGCTTGGCGTCGAGCAGGGACATGGCGGCGGCCGATACGGACGGAGTGCTGAGGACTGTCCGCGCCGCCCTCCCTCACGCAGGAGTAGGCGGCGCGGCCAAGGCTGGTCGGGGCCTCATTGGCAGGCGAGGCATTCCTCGTAGTTGTTGCTGTTCTCTTGGGCGGCCATGGCGGCCAGCGGCAGTTCCGAGGGGGCGTCGGCGCCGTTCTTGTGCAGAGGGGGCATCGTGACCGAGGAACCGGCGATGTCTGACGACACCGCCTCCGCGCGCTGGATGCTGAGCGAGCGGCAGTAGTAGAGCGTCTTCACGCCGCGCTTCCAGGCCATCATGTGGATCTGGTGCAGGTCGCGCTTGTGCACGTCGCCGGGCAGGAAGATGTTGAGCGACTGCGACTGGCAGATATAGGGCGTGCGGTCGGCGGCGTGCTCGACCAGCCAGCGCTGGTCGAGCTCGAAGGCCGTCTTGAACACCGCCTTCTCGTGGTCGTCGAAGAAGTCGAGATGCTGCACCGAACCCTGGTTCAGCGTGATCGACGTCCACGTCTCCTCGTCGTCGCGGCCCTTCTGTGCCAGCACCTTCTGCAGGTACGGATTGCGCACGCTGAACGAGCCGCTGAGCGTCTTGTGCATGTAGACGTTGGCCGCCACCGGCTCGATGCCGGGCGAGGCGCCGCCGCAGATGATCGAGATCGACGCCGTGGGCGCGATGGCGAGCTTGTTGGAGAAGCGCTCCTTGATGCCGAAATCGGCGGCGTCGGGGCAGGCGCCGCGCTCTTCGGCCAGGCTCACCGAGGCGGCGTCGACGCCGGCCTTGATGTGCTTGAACATCTTCTTGTTCCACACCTTGGCCATCACCGATTCGAGCGGGATGTTGTTGGCCTGCAGGAAGGAGTGGAAGCCCATGACGCCCAGGCCGACGCTGCGCTCGCGCATCGCCGAGTAGGTGGCGCGCTGGAAGTCGTTGCCGGCATCCTCGATGAAGCTCTGCAGCACGTTGTCGAGGAAGCGCATGACGTCCTCGATGAACATCGGATGCTCGTGCCACTCGAAATAGGTCTCGAGGTTCAGCGACGAGAGGCAGCAGACGGCGGTGCGCTCCTTGCCGTATTTGTCGATGCCTGTGGGCAGCGTGATCTCGCTGCACAGGTTGGACGTCTTGACCTGCAGGCCGGCGAGCTTCTGGTGCTCGGGCAGGTTCTTGTTCACGTGGTCGATGAAGATGATGTAGGGCTCGCCGGTCTCGATGCGCGCCTGCAGGATGCGGATCCACAGGCCGCGGGCCGAGATCTTGCGCAAGGGCGCGCCGTCCTTGGGTGAGGTCAGCGCCCACTCCTCGTCGCTCTCGACCGCGCGCATGAAGGCGTCGGGGATCAGGATGCCGTGGTGCAGGTTCAGCGCCTTGCGGTTGGGATCGCCGCCATTGGCCCGGCGGATCTCGATGAACTCCTCGATCTCGGGATGGCTGACCGGGATGTAGACCGCCGCCGAGCCACGTCGCAGAGAGCCCTGCGAGATCGCCAAGGTCAGCGAATCCATGACGCGGATGAAGGGCACGACGCCCGACGTCTTGCCGTTCATGCCGACCTTCTCGCCGATCGAACGGAGGTTGCCCCAGTACGAGCCGATGCCGCCGCCGCGCGCCGCCAGCCAGACGTTCTCGTTCCACAGCTTGACGATGCCCTCGAGCGAATCGTCGGACTCGTTGAGGAAGCAGGAGATCGGCAGGCCGCGTTTGGTGCCGCCGTTGGAGAGCACCGGGGTGGCCGGCATGAACCAGAGATTGGAGATGTAGTCGTACAGGCGCTGGGCATGCGCGTCGTCATCCGCATAGGCGGACGCCACGCGCGCGAAGAGATCCTGGTAGCTCTCGCCCGGCATCAGATAACGATCGGACAGGGTCGCCTTGCCGAACGGGGTCAGCTTGTCGTCCCGCGACCGATCGATCACCACCCGGCCGCCGCTCTGAACCTGCACTACATCAAACACTTGGCGCCCCCGTTCGTCTTCTTTCCACAGCTGTGGACAGGACAGTTTGTGGGTTTTTGCTACATATTGAGTGGATGGGCCTCCCAGCCACTATTAGTCGATGATACGCCCGGCTCTCCATCTGTCACTTCGAATCTTTTACCAATCATGTGAATCGCAAAAAGAGTGCTGTAAGACCCTGAAAAACATTCGGAAATCAGACCTTGAAATTACGTTTCCTGGCCTCCGTTCACGTCATGCTGCATCGCACCTAAAACGAGAACAAAACGCGCTCCACTAGGCATTTCCTACGCCGACGACCAGATTGTCAAGATTTCCGCGCTCTCTCTGCCGTCACTTCGTCTAAGCCGTTGCCGCTCAAGACAAAATGATCCCCAGAGCTGTCCCCAGCGCGTCCAGACCTCCCATCGCCATGATCGAGGTGCAATATTGCTGCTGTAGGAGCCCAGCGAAGGCTTCGAGGGAGGCGCGCCATGGATGTCCGCTCATCGCCGACCGACCCGGCGATCGCCTCCACACTCGAAGCAGTGGCCGACCTCGCGCAGACCCGAGCCGCCGAACGCGGCCTCGATCCGGCGTTGGCCGCAACCTTCACCCGCGCGCTCTACGGCGGCCTGGCGGCCGACGATCTCGCCGCCGCCCCGCTTGCCGATCGCGCCGCCGCGGCGCTGGCCGTCCTCGACTTCGCGCGCGAGCGCCGCGCCGGCGCGGCGAAGGTCAGGGTCTACGATCCCAGGCCGGACCGGCACGGCTATGGCGCGAGCCACAGCGTCGTCGAGATCGTCAACGACGACATGCCGTTCCTCGTCGACTCGGTGGCGATCGAGATCGTCAGGCGCGAGCTCGCCGTCCGCCTGCTGGCCCATCCCGTCATCGGCCTGCGGCGCGACGCGGCCGGCCGCCTGGTCGCCATCGGCGACGATGGCGGGCGCGAATCGGTGATGCGCATCGAGATCGACCACGCCGCCGAACCCGAGGCGCTGGCCGAGGGATTGCGCGTGGCGCTGGGCGAGGTGCGGCTGGCGGTGGGCGACTGGCGGGCGATGCGCGCGGCCGCCCTCGACGCCGCGCGCGAGCTCAGCACCGCGTCGGGCCGCAGCGGCTGCGAGCCTCAGGCGCTCGAGGAGGCCGCCGCCTTTCTGCGCTGGGCCGAGGACAACCACTTCACCTTCCTCGGCCACCGCCGCTACCGCTATGAGGCCGACGGCACGCGCGCGCTGATCGACGACAGCGGCCTGGGCATCCTGCGCGATCGCACCGTGCGCATGTTCGACCCGCATCCCACCGGCGGCGCGGCGATGGCCGCCTTCGCGCAATCGCCGGCGCCGCTGCTGCTGCTCAAGAGCGACAGGCCCAGCCACGTGCATCGCGCCGGCGCGATGGACGTGATCGTGGTCAAAAGCCACGCCGACGACGGCAAGGTCACCGGCGAGCGCCGCTTCTGCGGCCTGTTCACCTCCTCGGCCTATCATGCCTCGCCGCGCGACATTCCGCTGCTGCGGCGCAAGGTGGCCCACGTCGTCGCGCGCGCCGGCTTCGATCCCGCCAGCCACGATGGCAAGGCGCTGCTCAACATCCTCGAGGTGCACCCGCGCGACGAGATGTTCCAGAGCGACGACGACACGCTGTATGCCATCGCCACCGGGGTGCTGCAGCTGCAGGAGCGCCAGCGCGTGGCGCTGTTCACGCGCCGCGACGCCGCCGCCCGATTCATCTCCTGCCTCGTCTACGCTCCGCGCGATCGCTACGACAGCGACCTGCGGCGGCGCTTCATGGCGACGCTGGAGCGCGCCTATGACGGCACGGTCGCCAGCTACTCGGTGGCGATGGGCGACGAATCGGTGCTGGCGCGCGTGCTGTTCACCGTGCGGCCGCGCCATCCCGAGGCGCCGCAGCCCGACGACGAGACGGTCGAGCGCCAGCTCGCCGACGTGGCGCGCACCTGGGCGGACCGGCTGCGCGATTCCCTGACGGAGCGATATGGAGAGATCGAGGCACGCAAGCTGGCGCGGCGCTTCGGCGGCGCCTTCCCGGTCGCCTATCGCGAGGCCTTCGACGGCGGCGCCGTCGCGCGCGATCTGGTGCATGTCTCGGCCGCGCTCAGCGAGAAGCCCCTGGGCATCGAGCTCTATCGCCGCGCCGACCACAGCAAGGGCGCGCTGGGCCTGAAGCTGTTCAACGCGGGCGCGCCGATCGCGCTGTCCGACGTCCTGCCGATCCTCGAGAACATGGACCTGCGCGTGCTCACCGAGACGCCCTATCGCATCGTCGTGCCGGGCGAGGACGGCGGCGAGGTCTGGCTGCACGACTTCGCGCTCGAGGTCGCCGATCGCCGCGAGGTCGATCCGGCCGAGGCCAGCGAGCATTTCGAGACGGCGCTGGGCGAGATCTGGACCGGCGCGATGGAAAGCGACGGCATGAACCGCCTCGTCCTGCGCGCCGGGCTCGACGCGCGCGACGTGACGGTGCTGCGCGCCTATGCCCGCTTCCTGCGCCAGGCCGGCATCGCCTTCAGCCAGGCCTACATGGAAAGCACGCTTGCCGCCCATCCCGACATCGCCGCCGATCTTGTGGGGCTGTTCCATGCCCGCCTCGATCCCGATCTGGGCGAGGCCGGCTCGCCGCGGCGCGCCCACGCGGTCGACGCCGTGCGCGGCGCGATCGCGACGGCACTCGAGGACGTCACCAGCCTCGACGAGGACCGCATCCTGCGCCGCCTGCTGAGCGCGGTGAACGCCACCTTGCGCACCAACTTCTGGCGCGCCGCCGACGATGGCGGGCCGAAATCCTTCCTGTCGCTGAAGATTGACAGCCGCGCGCTCGACGAGCTGCCGGCGCCCAGGCCGCTGGTCGAGATCTTCGTCTACAGCCCGCGCGTCGAGGGCGTGCACCTGCGCGGCGGTCGCGTGGCGCGCGGCGGCATCCGCTGGTCCGACCGGCGCGAGGATTTCCGCACCGAGATCCTCGGCCTGATGAAGGCGCAGATGGTCAAGAACGCCGTCATCGTGCCGGTCGGCTCCAAGGGCGGCTTCTTCTGCAAGCGCCAGCCGGCCGGCGGCACGCGCGAGCAGATCCAGGCCGAAGGCGTGGAGTGCTACAAGACGCTGATCCGCGGCCTGCTCGACGTCACCGACAACCTCGACGCCGACGGCGCCGTCGAGCCGCCGCCCGACGTGGTGCGCCACGACGGCGACGATCCCTATCTCGTGGTCGCCGCCGACAAGGGCACGGCCACCTTCTCCGACATCGCCAACGACGTGTCGGCCGAATACGATTTCTGGCTGGGCGACGCCTTCGCATCCGGCGGGTCGGCCGGCTACGACCACAAGAAGATGGGCATCACCGCGCGCGGCGCGTGGGAGAACGTCAAGCGGCACTTCCGCGAGCTGGGCACCGACATCCAGGCGAGCGACTTCACCGCCGTCGGCGTCGGCGACATGTCGGGCGACGTGTTCGGCAACGGCATGCTGCGCAGCAGGCACACCAGGCTGCTGGCTGCCTTCGACCACCGCCACATCTTCGTCGATCCGTCACCCGATCCCGAGGCGAGCTTCGTCGAGCGCCAGCGGCTGTTCGATCTGCCGCGCTCCTCGTGGGCCGAGTACGACAAGGCGCTGCTGTCGGCGGGCGGCTTCGTCGTCGAGCGCAGCGCCAAGTCCGTGACCCTGACCGCCGAGGCCCGCGCGGCGCTGGATATCGGCGTCGAGCAGATGACGCCGTTCGAGCTGATGCGCGCGATCCTCAAGGCGCCGGTCGACCTGCTGTTCTTCGGCGGCATCGGCAACTACGTGAAGGCGGTGGGCGAGAGCCACGTCGAGGCCGGCGATCGCGCCAACGACGCGCTGCGCATCGACGGCGCGGAGCTGCGCGCGCGCGTCGTCGGCGAGGGCGCCAATCTCGGCGTCACGCAACGCGGCCGCATCGAGGCGGCGCAGCACGGCGTGAGGATCAACACCGACGCGCTCGACAACTCGGCCGGCGTCGACACCTCCGACCACGAGGTCAACATCAAGATCGCGCTGGGCGACGCGGTGCGCCGCGGCGGCCTGAGCGTCGAGGCGCGCGACCGCGTGCTGGCGTCGATGACCGACGACGTCGCCGCCCTGGTGCTGCGCCACAACTACCAGCAGAGCCAGGCGATCACCGTGGCCGCGGCGCAGGCCGGCGCCATGCACGAACGCCACGGCCGCATGATGCGCGCGCTGGAGCGCGCCGGCCGGCTCGACCGCGCCGTCGAGTACCTGCCCGACAACGACGCGATGAAGCGCCGCGCCACGGCGGGCCAGCCGCTGACGCGCGCCGAGCTGTGCGTGCTGCTGGCCTACGGCAAGCTGGCGGCCAACGACGAAATCCTCGACTCCGACCTGCCCGACGATCCCCTGCTCGAGGCCGAGCTGCTGCGTTACTTCCCGCCCGCCATGCAGCAGCACTACGGCGAGGCGATCCGCCGTCACCGGCTGCGGCGCGAGATCATCGCCCTGCAGGTCGTGAACTCGATGGTCAACCGCGTCGGCGGCACCTTCGTGCACGACATTCGCGAGCGCACCGGCGCCGGCGGCGCCGACATCGCTCGCTGCTTCGCCATCGTGCGCGACAGCTTCGCCCTGCGCGACATCTGGGGCGAGATCGAGGCGCTCGATCCCAGGCTGGTGGCCGAGGCGCAGACCGCCATGCTGATCGCCAGCCAGCGCCTGACCGAGCGCGGCACGGTGTGGTGCCTGCGCAACCTGGCGCGGCCCGTCGACTTGACGGCGGCCGTGACGCGCTGGCGCGCCGCCGTCGCGGCGCTCAATGCCGATCTCGAGGGTCTGCTGCCCGAGGGCGAGAGCCAGCAACTCAGGGCGCGCGCCGAATCCTTCACCCGCCTGGGCGCGCCGGAAGCGCTGGCGATGAAGGTCGCCCGGCTCGACACGCTGGCGACCACCGGCGATCTCGCCAATCTCGCCGATGGCGCCGGCGTGCCGGTGGCCGATGTCGCGCGGGTCTACTTCGCATTGGCGGCGCGGCTCGGGCTGGACTGGCTGCGCGGCGCCGCCGAGCGCCTGCCGCGCGACAACCACTGGACCATCATGGCCGGCGCCGCGCTGATCGACGATCTCGCCGCCGCCCAGCGCGCGCTCAGCGCCTCGGCGCTGCAGACCGCGGCGATTGCGGCGGCCGGCGGGCGGCTCGACGCCAATGCGCTGCTCGATGCCTGGGCCGCGACGCGCCGCGAACCGCTCGACCGCGCTGCGCGTCTGGTCGCCGACCTCAAGGCGCAAGCCAACGTCGACGTCGCCATGCTCACCGTGGCGGCGCAGGAGATGCGCTCGCTGGCGTGAGCGGCGTCACCCTGTCATCCCGAGCGCTCGCAGGGCGATCATACATGGCTTGTTGGCTGTCTTCGGGGCGCACCACTCCAGTGGCGCGCCACTGGAGTGGCGCGCCCCGGGCCCCTTGAGGGCGAGATGCGATCGCCCTGCCCGCGCTCAGGATGACGGGGTGACGCTACCCGTCCTTCGCCGCCTCGAGCAGCGCCTCGAACAGGCGATCGCGCGCGGCCTGCGGCGGGCGCGGCGTGAACCAGACGAACCACGACAGCCCGCTCTCGTGCTCGACGGCGAGCATGCCGATCGTGTTCGGTCCCACGCCCCACGAGCCGGTGTGCCAGTAGCGATACCAGCGCCGCAGATGCAGGGCCTCGTCGCTGGTGACGTTGACCTCGCGACGCACCAGCGCCGCGTTGCGGCCCAGCCAATGGAACGGCGCGAGATCGTCCGGCCCGGGCGGCATCGTGCCCAGCATAGGCCGCTCGCACCGCTCCTGCTCGTTCCAGTCCGTCACCAATGCTGGCGCCGGATCGCGGCCGCTGACCAGCGATTCGCGGCAGGCCGGAAAGCGTCGCGATGCCATAGCCCGCAGATACTCGGCGCCGCTCAGGCGCCAGCCACCGAACGCGGAGAATGAGCGCCAGTCCGGGTCGAGGCCACCATCCTCTATGCCCACCGGTTGCAGCACGGTTCGGGCACAGAAGCGCTCATAGTCCTCGCCGGTCACCACCTCGACGATCGCGCCCAGCACGAGATAGCCGACGTTGGAATATCGGAAGGCCTCGCCCGGCGCCGATTGCAGCGGGACGGTCAGGGCAGCCGCCAGCAACTCCTGCAGGCTCGCCGTCGCCGGCGACCTGCGCTTCTGCAAGAGTTCCATCGCCGCCGGCGTCATCAGATCGCGCGGCGCGGCGGCAAAGCCGGCGCGGTGCTCCAGCAGCTGCGCCACGCTCGCTTGCCTGATGCGCGGATCGGCTGGCTCGCCATGCGTCGCGAAGAACGGGCGCAGCAGCTCTGCCACGGTCGAGTCGAAGCGCAGCCGGCCCACGGCGATCAGGCCGGCGACGCACTGGCCGGTGATCGCCTTGCTGAGGCTGGCCAGCAGCACGCGTTGCCTCGCATCCTGTCCGCCATAGCCGTGCTCGAGCGTGTCCGCCCCGTCGCGCGTGCGCGCGACAAGCACAGCCTTGTCGATGCCGTACTCCTTCATCCAGCCTTCGAACGCCACGCGCAGCGCGTCGATCCGCGGCACCGGCTGCGCCAGCGCGAGATGCGGACTGACGATCAGGACAAGGACGATGACGGCGCGGGCCAGCCGTCGCATGCCGTCAGGCTCCCGCCACGCGCCGCGTGTGGCCGGCCCAGAACGGCTCGCGCAGCTCCTTGCGCTTGATCTTGCCCACCGGCGTCTTGGGCAGCGGATCGGCACGCAGCACGATCTTGCCCGGCCGCTTGTAGTTGCCGAGCTTCTCCTCGCACAGCGCAATCAGCGCCGCCTCGCTCACGGTGGCGTTCGGCCGGATCGTGCACACCGCGCAGGGCGTCTCGCCCCAGCGCTCGTGCGGGATGCCGAAGACCGCGGCCTCGATCACGTCGGGATGATCGCACAGCGCGTTCTCGAGCTCGGCCGGGTAGATGTTGAAGCCGCCCGATACGATCATGTCGCCGGCGCGGTCGATCATGTAGAGGTAGCCGTTGACGTCGAGGTAGCCGACATCGCCGGTCTTCACCCAGCCGTCGACCATGCGCTCGGCCGTCGCTTCCGGATTGTTCCAGAAGCCGGTCATCTGGCCGTCGGTCTTGCCGACGATCTCGCCCACCGTGCCCGCCGGCACCGGCCTGTTGTCCTCGTCCCAGATCTGCAATTGCGCGAAGGGCAAGGGCAGGCCGCAGGAGCGCAGCGGCGTGGAGCCCGGCAGGTCGGTGGCGAACCATTGCCTGGGCCCCATCATCGCGATCGGCACCACCTCGGTCTGGCCGTAGCCCTGGTACATCGCGTGGCCGAAGTGCTTCTTCGCCGCGAGCGCGGTGTCGTCGGCGATCGGCGCGGCGGCCACCAGCAGGCACTTCAGATGGGAGAAGTCGCGCCGGTCGAGCCCGGGCTGACGGTTCACCGCGTTGAGCATGGTCGGCACCATGAACAAATAGGCGATGCGCTCGCGCTCCATCAGCTCGAGCACCTCGGCCGGATCGAAGCGGTCGACCATGATGTTGCGGCCGCCGCCCAGCCACACCGGCACGAACTGGTAGCCCGAGGCGTGGCTGATCGGCCCGAGATGCAGGCAGGCATCGCCCGGCGCGACCGGCGGGAAGAGGTAGAACCAGTCGCGGCCGGCGGCGAGCCAGGCGCGATGCGAGTAGGCCACGCCCTTGGGCTTGCCGGTGGTGCCGCCGGTGTGGCGGATGATGTAGTTGTCGGTCTCCGCGATCGGCGGATCGGGATCGACCGGCGATTGCGCGGCGAGCCAGGACTCGTATGCCCCATCGCGCACCAGGACGTGCTCCAGCTCGGGCAGCTGGGCGCGGATCGGCGCAATCTCCGACAGGTATTTCTCGTCGATCACCAGGGCGCGGCAATTGGTGTGGCCCATCATGTGCAGGTGCGCATCCGGCGCGTTGCGCGGATAAAGGGGCACTCGCACCAGGTTGGCGATGCCGGCGCCGAGGAAGATGTCCGACGATTCCAGCCGGTTGTCCTCGAGCACCGCGACGCGGTCCTGCGGCCGCAGCCCCAGCGCCAGCAGGCCGTTGGCCATGCGCACGCCGCGTTGCCACGCCTCGGCGAAGCTCAGCCGGCGCGCGCCCATGACCACCGCCTCGCGCTGGGCATAGTAGCCGGCGGCGCTGCGCATCTGCGTGCGCACGTCCATGACGCGCCCTCCCGAACACCATCTTCCGGCGAGGGTCCGGCGGCAGGCCCGGTCGCGTCAAGGGGCGCTATGGCGGCGCGGCGGCGACAGTGCGGGTGATGCGCTCGCGCAGCTCGAGCGCGAGGTCGATGAAGCTCTCGAGCGTCTCCAGGTCGCGCACGTCGCGCCGCAGCCTCACGCGCAGCGAGCGCGATCCGACGACGATGATGGGAAAGTCCTGCGCGCCGTCGAACCGCTGGATCCAGGCGCGCATCGTCGATTCGATCGCGTCGTGCTCCAGCGCCGGCGGATCGCCGGACGCGAACATCGCGTAGGGTCGCTGGCGGTCGCCCGGCGCATCGACCAGCCGCAGATCGCCGATCTCGTCGGCGAGGTCGCCGATCACCATCGCCAGCAGGCGGCGGCCCAGCGGACCGTCGAGCGACGAAAGCATGGCGGTGGCAAACGCCGCGTTCTCGCGCGGCACCGGCGGGCCGAGGAGCACGAGCCCACCGGCCGAGCGGACGCTGGCATCCTCGAACTCGGTCTTGCGCACGCCGCTTCGCGAGCCGCTGGTCGACGGGCTGTGCACCCGGCAGTCCCAGGTGCCACGCTCGCGCGGCGTCAACCGAAGGCGCACACCGGGGCCGAGCGATGCCGGCCGGGGATCGACGACCCAGCGCCGGCGCTCGGCGAGCCGCGCCAGCGCCTCGCGGCGCGTCCGCTCGGAGCGCCATAGAAAGATCCCGAGGCCGGCGACGAAAAGCAACGCGACGCCGATGGCCAAGGCGGCAATGGCTTCCTCAGAGAGCATGCTCGCGCCTCACTTCCCGGTGATGACGAATCCGCAAGCTGACCCGTCAGGCAGCGTCCGGATCATCCGGGCGGGGCCTTCGATCGGGCGTAATGCGCGGTGGACTGACGCGTGCGCGACTTCATCCGGCCCGGCTCCACCCGCGTGGCTGCTTGGAGCGGAAATTCCCCGGCCGTCAGGGATTGTACACTGTAAACCCGTAGGCCAGCAGCTTGCGTTCGCCGTGCCAGATCTCCAGCGCCCAGGCACCGGGGATCAGCTCGGCCGGACGCTCGAAGCGGAAACCCTGGAAGGTGGTGACACCCATCCGGTAGGCGTAGGCGCAGCCATCGTCGCGCCGCGGCTTGCCGGTGACGGCGTCGGGAATGCCGGGGTTGGGCGCGCGCCACAGCACGCGGAAATTGGTGACGCCATTGGCCACTGTGCCGACCGGCCGGAACTTGACGCCGAACATCGTGCCCAGCCGCGCCGGGATGCGCGTGGTGTGTTCCTGGGCCGAGATGTTGACGTCGGCCCGGTCGGGCTCGCTCAACGATTCGCACAGGCCCACGGGCGTCGAGCGGGCGCTGGGCGGCACGGCGTAAATGCCCGCCTCGATGATCTCGATGTCGCGGACACCCCTGCCGCCCGTGGTGTCGGCGGCGCAGGCCGCCAGGCCGGCCAGCAGGGCACCGGTCAGCAGGACAAGGGCAACCCACCGCATGCGTCTCTCCCCTGACATTCTGATTGAGCAGTCGCTCCTATCCTAAAACAAAAATGAGCGCTCGCAATCTATTTGGTTGCCTCGACGGGGCTGGAGCCCCTCGCCATGATGCCCGCCGCCCAAAGGGTCGGGCTGGGGGAGCGTGCGATGGCCGGTGCGTTGGCTGGACTGAAGATCGTCGACATGACCGTCGTCGCGCTGGGGCCCTTCGCCACGCTGATGCTGGCCGAGCAGGGCGCCGAGGTGATCAAGGTCGAATCGCCGGAGGGCGACACGACGCGCCATGTCGGCCCGTCCAGGGCCAATCCCGGCATGGGCCCGCACCACCTCTTCGTGAACCGCGGCAAGCGCTCGCTTTGCCTCGACCTGAAGCGGCCCGAGGCGCTGGCGGCGCTGATGAAGGTGATCGAGGGCGCCGACGCGCTGGTCTATTCGATCCGGCCGGCGGCGATGAGCCGGCTCGGCCTGTCCTACGAGGCGGTGCGCAGGGTCAACCCGCAGATCTGCTACGTCGGCGCCTACGGCTATCACGAGGACGGCCCCTACGGGCATCTGCCGGCCTATGACGACGCCATCCAGGCGGTCTCGGGCGTCGCCGCCCTGATGGGCGGCAAGGATGGCCCGCCGCGCTACGCGCCGACCGTGATGGCCGACAAGACCGTGGGTCTCACCCTGGCCTATGCGGTCCTGTGCGCGCTGATGCACAAGGTGCGCAGCGGCAAGGGCCAGAAGGTCGACGTGCCGATGTTCGAGACCATGGTGAACTGGCTGATGCTCGAGCACCTGTGGGAGCGCTCCATCGCGCCCGACGGCCAGCTTGGTTACAGCAGGCTGATGACGCCGATGCGCAAGCCCTATCGCGCGCGCGATGGCTACCTGGCGATCCTGCCCTACACCGACCGGCACTGGCGCGCCTTCTTCGAGCTCGCCGGCGAGCCCGCCGTGATGGACGACCCGCGCTTCGCCACCATGGCGCAGCGCTCGCTGCACATCCCCGAGATCTACGCCATGGTCGAGCGACTGACGCCCACGCGCACGGTGGCGGAGTGGACCGCGGCGCTGCAGGCGCGCGAGATCCCCTGCATGCCGGTGAAGTCGCTGGAGCAGCTGCCCGAGGACCCGCACCTCAAGGCACGCGGCATGTTCCGTGCCGTGGAGCACCACAGCGAGGGCGAGATCATGACCCTGGCGCCGCCGGTCGCATTCTCCGCCACGCCCAGCGCCCATGCGCGGGGGGCGCCGCTGCTGGGCGAGGACTCGCTTGCCGTGCTGCGCGAGGCCGGCGTGGCCGAGTCCGAGATCGAGGCGCTGCGCGCCGCGGGTGCGCTGATTTCACACGCCGATCAGGCCGCAGGCCGCGCGGAAATAGCGCTGGCCGGCAACGGCGGTTCTGCTAAACACGCCTGAAATATTCGCGCCGACAAGCGAACGGGACGCTATCCCGGCCAAGGCCCGCGGCGTGCCGACAGGCGATCGAGCCCTGTGGGGAGATGATCCAGTGCAAGCGTTGCTGAAGCTTTCGCGTGTAGTCGACCTCGTCAACGAGAACGTCGGACGGGCGATCTCGTGGCTTGTGCTCGCCGCGGTGCTGGTCAGTTCGGTGAACGCGGTGATCCGCAAGGTCTTCAGCACCAGCTCCAACGCCTGGCTGGAGCTGCAATGGTACCTGTTCAGCGCCATCTTCATGCTGTGCGCCGCCTATGCCCTGATCAAGAACGAGCACATCCGCATCGACATCGTCTCGAGCCGGCTGACGCAGCGCGGCCGCGACTGGATCGACATACTGGGCCACGTCGTGTTCCTGCTGCCGCTGTGCGTGGTCATGGTGATCGAGGCCTGGCCGTACTTCCACCTGTCCTTTGTCGGCTGGGAGCAGTCGAGCAACGCCGGCGGCCTGCTGCGCTGGCCGGTCAAGCTGCTGATCGTCGTCGGCTTCGCCATGCTCGGCCTCCAGGGCGTCTCGGAGCTCGTCAAGCGGATCGCCTTCATGCGCGGCGCGGGTCCCGATCCATACGGTCCGAAGAGCGGGCCGCACTGAGATCGGGGACACCGCACCGTGACCGTCATCCGTTCCCTTCTCGTCGTCTTCCTCCTCGCGCTCGGCGCGCTGATCTTCGCCGCGCTGGTGCTCGAGGCGCCCTGGGCGGTCGCCTTCATCAAGGCCGAGATGGCGCCGATCATGTTCGCCTCCATGGTCGTGCTGCTGCTGCTCGGCTATCCGGTGGCCTTCGCGCTCGCCGCCTGCGGCCTGCTCTACGGGCTGGTCGGCATCGACCTCGGCCTGTTCCAGCCGTCGCTCTTCCAGGCGCTGCCGATCCGCATCTTCGGCATCATGGAGAACGACACGCTGCTGGCGATCCCGTTCTTCACCTTCATGGGCCTGATCCTCGAGCGCAGCGGCATGGCGGAGGACCTGCTCGACACGGTCGGCCAGCTGTTCGGGCCGATGCCGGGCGGCCTGGCCTTCGCCGTCGTCTTCGTCGGCGCGCTGCTGGCGGCGACGACCGGCGTGGTCGCCGCCTCGGTGATCTCGATGGGCCTGATCTCGCTGCCGATCATGCTGCGCTACGGCTACGACCGGCGGCTGGCGGTGGGCACGATCGCCGCCTCCGGCACCCTGGCGCAGATCATCCCGCCCAGCCTCGTGCTGATCGTGCTCGCCGACCAGCTCGGCCGCTCGGTCGGCGACATGTATGCCGGCGCGATCATCCCCGGCCTCGTGCTGACCTCGCTCTACGCCGGCTACATCCTCGGCAGGACGCTGCTCAATCCGAAGCTGGCGCCGGCCCTGCCGCCCGACGCGATCGCCTTCCGCGACGATGACGGCGGCGTCGGCTACGCCTCGCTGGCGGCGGTCGTCGGCGCCTGCATCCTGGGCGGCATGGCGCTCTCGCACGGCCTCGACTGGGCGCCGATCTGGTCGGCGGCCTTCGTCGGGCTGATCGCCTATCTCGTCGCCCTCGCCAACAAGTACGCCCGGCTCGGCATCCTCAGCCGGCTGGCGCAGCAGGTCGTGCTGGTGATGATGCCGCCGCTGGCGCTGATCTTCCTGGTGCTGGGCACGATCTTCATCGGCCTGGCGACGCCGACCGAGGGCGGCGCCATGGGCGCGACCGGCGCCCTGCTGATGGCGATGTCCTACCGTCGCCTGACCTGGAGCCTGCTCAGGCAGGCCATCGACGCCACCGCCAAGCTGTCGGCGTTCGTGATCTTCATCCTGGTCGGCGCGCGGGTGTTCAGCCTGACCTTCTACGGCGTCAACGGCGACCTGTGGGTCGAGCATCTGCTGCTCGGCCTGCCCGGCGGCCCCATCGGCTTCCTGATCGTCGTCAACATCCTGGTGTTCCTGCTCGCCTTCTTCCTCGACTTCTTCGAGCTGGCGTTCATCATCATCCCGCTGCTCGTCAAGCCGGCCCAGGCGCTCGGCATCGACCTGGTCTGGTTCGGCGTGCTGCTGGGCGTCAACATGCAGACCTCGTTCATGCATCCGCCCTTCGGCTTCGCGCTGTTCTATTTGCGCAGCGTCGCGCCCGACAAGCCGTACATCGACAAGGTCACGGGCAGGATGACCGACGGCGTCACGACGGCGCAGATCTACTGGGGCGCCGTGCCCTATGTCTGCATCCAGGTCGTCATGGTGGCGCTGGTGATCGCCTTCCCCGGCATGGTCACCGCCAGCCTCGACAAGGGGCCGAAGGTCGATCCGGCAAAGATCAGGATCGAGCTGCCGCCCAGTCCCGACACCGACGACAATCCGCCGCCGATCTTCATCCCGCCGCCGACCAAGTAGGCGGCGCCGGCGAGGCGCCCAAGCACTGGATGGATGTCGCCGCCGGGCGCGCGAGCACTGGCGCGCCCGGGTCGTTTCGGATGACGCGCCCCGCAGGGCCGCCATGTCCCGTCCTCAGCGCACCGTCTGCGAGGCGGCGAAGGCGAAGTTCTCGTAGGTCAGCTCGGCGACGCGGAACCACAGGTACTGCTCGTCGCGGAACCTGCGCCACGGCTCGTAGGCCGTCTTGAACTTGGCGTTCTTGGCCGAGATCTCGTCGTACAGCTCGTGCGTCGCCTTCCACGCCGCCGCCAGGATCTCGCGCGGATAGGGCCGCAGCTGCGCGCCGGCGGCGACGAGACGGCGCAGCGCCTGCGGGTTCTGCGTGTCGTAGCGCGCCATCATGTCGGTGTTCACCTCGGCGGCGGCAACCTCGATCATGCCGCGGTAGATCGGCGGCAGGCCTTCCCACAGGCCCTTGTTGACCATGATGGTGATCTGCGTGCCGGCCTCCCAGAAGCCGGGGTAGTAGTAGTACGGTGCCACCTTGTTGAAGCCGAGCTTCTCGTCGTCATAGGGGCCGACCCATTCGGCGGCGTCGATCGTGCCCTTCTCGAGCGACGGATAGATCTCGCCGCCGGCGATCTGCTGCGGCACCGCGCCGAGCTTGGCCCAGACCTGGCCGCCGATGCCGGGAATGCGCATCTTCAGGCCCTTCACGTCGTCGAGCGTCTTGAGCTCCTTGCGGAACCAGCCGCCCATCTGCACGCCGGTATTGCCCGCCGGCAGCGGAACGACGCTGTACTCCGCCATGAAGTCGCGCATCGCCTTCAGGCCGCCGCCCTGCAGCATCCAGGCATTCTGCTGGCGCGCCGTCAGGCCGTAGGGGACACCGGCATCGAAGCCGAAGGTCGGATCCTTGCCGACGAAGTAGTAGCTCGCCGTCTGGCACATCTCGACCGTGTTGTTCTGCACGGCGTCGAGCACCTGCAGCGCCGGCACGATCTCGCCGGGCGCGAAGACGCGAATCTGGAACTTGTTGTCGCTCAGCATCGCGATGCGCTTGGCGAAGGTCTCGGCGCCGCCGAACAGCGTGTCGAGCGACTTGGGAAAGCTCGAAGCCATCCGCCATTTCAGCTCCGGCATGCCCTGCGCGATCGCCGGCGCCGCGAGCGCGCTGGCCGCCCCCGCCGCCGCGGCGCCGATGGCCGCCGTCTTGAGAAGTCCGCGTCTGTCCATGAATGCCTCCCGTATGCGCCACGGCCCTTGTCGGGCCATTCCGGCATGACGGGAGGCAACGCCCCCCGGCGCCGATGTCCCATCATACACGAGCCCGGGCCGCGACATGCAAAAGGCCCCGCCGAAGCGGGGCCTTCGCATATGGGTTGGCGCTTCCTCACCCTCTCCCCGCGAGCGGGGAGAGGGAGGGGCTCGTCGCGCGCAGCGCGATGGGAGGGTGAGGGGTTCGTGCGGCAGCCGCGGCCACCTTCATATGAGTCCCAGCCCCTCACCCCGACCCTCTCCCCGCAAGCGGGGAGAGGGAGAAGCGCGGCTCAGAGCTTGTTCTGCGCCGACATGCGGCCCATGAAATTGTCGAAGGTGCCCTCGGCGACGCGGAACCACAGCACCTGCTCGTTGCGGAACGCCTTCCAGGAATCGAACACCCTCTTGAACTTGGCGTTCTTGGCCGACGTCTCAACGTAAAGCTGGGTGGCGGCGTTGTAGCAGGCCTCGAGCACCGCCGCCGGGAAGGGCGACAGCCTGGTGCCGCCGGCCACCAGCTCGCGCAGGGCCTTGGGGTTCTGTGCGTCGTACTTGGCGACCGACCAGTCGACCGTCTCGGCGCAGGCCGAGGCCACCGCCTCCTTGTAGAGCGGCGGCAGGGCGTCCCACGCCTTCAGGCCGATATAGAGCGACAGCGCCGCGCCGCCTTCCCACCAGCCGGGATAGTAGTAGTAGGGTGCCACCTTGTTGAAGCCCAGCTTCTGGTCGTCGTAGGGGCCGACCCATTCGGCGGCGTCGATCGTGCCCTTCTCCAGCGACGGATAGATGTCGCCGCCGGCGATCTGCTGCGGGATGACGCCCAGCCTGGCCATGACCTGCCCGGCGAATCCGCCGATTCGCATCTTGACGCCCTTCATGTCGTCGGGAGTCTTGATCTCCTTGCGGAACCAGCCGCCCATCTGCGCACCGGTGTGCGACATCAGGAACGACGTCATCCTGTAGTCCTTGTAGAACTCGCGCATCAGCTCGAGCCCGCCGCCATGATAGACCCAGGCGTTGTGCTGGCGGGTGTTCAGGCCGAACGGCACCGCGGTGTCGAAGGCGAAGGTCGGGTCCTTGCCGACGTAGTAGTACGACGCGGTGTGGCCGCACTCGACCGTCTCGTTCTGCACGGCGTCGACCACCTGCAGGCCGGGCACGATCTCGCCGGCGGCGAAGACGCGGATCTGGAACTTGTTGTCGGTCAGCGCCGCGACGCGCTTGGCGAAGTGCTCGCCGGCACCGAAGATCGTGTCGAGGCTCTTGGGAAAGCTCGACGTCAGACGCCACTTCACCTCGGGCATGGATTCCGCGATCGCCGGCGCGGCGACCAGCGATGCGGCGGCGACGCTTCCCACGCCCGCCCGCTGAACGAATTTGCGGCGGTTCATCCTGGACTACTCCTCACTACAACTCCGGGGCTCCACGCCGGTCCACCTGTTGGGCCGGCGATGCCCAGTGGGGCGCCTTCTAGCGGCTTCCCTGCGCCACGAACAGGGTCGCGCCGCCGCAGGAAAAAGCCCTCTCGTCGCGGGGACGAGAGGGCCAAGGATGGCGCTTTCCGGCGGAAAACGGGGAAGAGCCGCCGGCGACGCCCATACCTGCGGCAGGATGCCCGCCGGGCGTGATCCGGCGATGTCGGCCGGGCTACGCCCGTGTGACGCAATCCACCGGTCGGGCGATCTTCCTTCTCCCCGCGAAGGCGGGAAGAAGGTGCCCGAAGGGCGGATGAGGGGCTTCGCGGAGTCTCGACAACGACATTGCTTGTCGTTGCTCGAGGAAGCCCCTCATCCGCCTCGCTGGCGCTCGGCACCTTCTCCCCGCCTTCGCGGGGAGAAGGGAAGAAGGTCATATGCGATAGCCCTGCCCGGAGGGGGAAGGCAGATCCGGAATCCTCCGCGGCCCAAGGACCTCGTGGGTTCGCCGGCGCTACGCCTGCTGGACGTCGAGCGCGTAGCCGGCGGCGCGCACGGTGCGGATCACGTCGGCGTGCTGCTCGCCGTTGAGCGCCACGCGCAGGCGGCGGATATGCACGTCGACGGTGCGCGCCTCGACATAGACGTCGCGGCCCCACACGGCGTCGAGCAGTTGCTCGCGCGAGAAGACGCGGCCGGGATGCTCCATGAGATGGCGCAGCAGGCGGAACTCGGTGGGCCCGAGATGGATCGGCTTGCCGCTGCGCAGCACGCGGTGCTGCACCAGGTCCATGGCGATGTCGGCGTATTCCAGTACCTCGTCGGCCAGCGCCGGGCGGATGCGGCGCAGCACGGCGCGGATGCGCGCCACCAGCTCGCTGGGCGAGAACGGCTTGGAGACGTAGTCGTCGGCGCCGGCATCCAGCCCGCGGATGCGATCGCCCTCCTCGCCGCGCGCCGTCAGCATGATGATGGGGATGTTCGAGGTCGTCGGCTGGCGCCTGAGCTGGCGGCAGACCTCGAGCCCCGACATCAGCGGCAGCATCCAGTCGAGCAGCACGAGGTCGGGCCGGTCGTCGGCGACCGCGGTCAGCGCCTCCTCGCCGTTGGTCGCCACCGTGACGCGGTAGCCGGACTGCTCGAGGTTGTAGCGCAGCAGCTCGACGAGGGACTTCTCGTCCTCGACGAGCAGGATATGGGGCTGGATCGCGTTCATGGGCAGCGTGACGCGCTCTCTTAGGTTCAGGCCGGCCGGTAGATCTCGCCGCCGCCCTTGGGCCGGTCCGTGGCGAAGGGCGCGCCGGTGACGCGGAAGGCAACAAGCTCGGCGATGTTGGTGACGTGATCGCCGATGCGCTCGATGTTCTTGGCCATGAACATCAGATGGGTGCCGGCCGTGATCGTGCGCGGGTCTTCCATCATGTAGGTCAGCAGCTCGCGGAACAGGCCGTTGTAGACGTCGTCGATCTCCTCGTCGCGCAGCCACACGGTGCGCGCCGCGGTCACGTCGTCCTTGGCGAAGGCGTCGAGCACGTCCTTGAGGCAACTCTGCACCAGTCGCCCGATGCGATCGATGCCCGACACCGCGCGCGGCGGCGAGCCGCTCTGGGCGAGGACGATGGCGCGCTTCGCCGTGTTCTTGGCGTAGTCGGCGATGCGCTCGAGCGAGGCAGTGATCTTGATCGCCGACAGGATGTGGCGCAGGTCGACGGCCATCGGCTGGCGCAGCGCCAGCATGCGCAGCACGCGTTCCTGGGCGTCGCGCTCGAGCGCGTCGACGCGCGCGTCGCCGGCGATGACCTCCTCTGCGACCGCCGTGTCGCGGTCCCGTACCGCGAGCAGTGCGCGCGACAGCAGGGACTCCGCGAGCCCGCCCATTTCGCTGATCGTCGCGTCGAGGGCCTGCAGCTCCTCGTCGAAGCTCTTGACCAGATGCTCGTTCGCCATCGCTCTTCTCCCCGCCTCGCTCAGCCGAAGCGGCCGGTTATGTAGGCCTGCGTGCGGTCCGACTTCGGATTGGTGAACATCGTCTTGGTGTCGCCGTACTCGATCAGCCGTCCGAGGAACATGAACGCGGTGTTCTGCGAGACGCGCGCTGCCTGCTGCATCGAGTGCGTGACGATCACAATGGTGTAGTGGCCGCGCAGCTCGTCGATCAGCTCCTCGATCCTCGACGTCGCGATGGGATCGAGCGCCGAGCAGGGCTCGTCCATCAGCAGCACTTCGGGGTCGCCGGCGATGGCGCGGGCGATACAGAGGCGCTGCTGCTGGCCGCCCGACAGGCCGAGCGCGCTCTCGTTGATGCGGTCCTTGACCTCGTCCCACAGCGCGGCGCCGCGCAGCGCGCGCTCCACGGTGTCGCCCAGCAGGCCGCGGTCGCGCACCCCGTCGACGCGCAGCGGATAGATAACGTTCTCGAAGATCGACATCGGGAACGGGTTGGGTTTCTGGAACACCATGCCCATGCGCTTGCGCAGCGCGATGACGTCGACGCCGGGGCCGTAGATGTCGCGGCCGTCGATCTTCATGTCGCCTTCGATGGTCAGCCCGTCGATCAGGTCGTTCATGCGGTTGATCGAGCGCAGCAGCGTGGACTTGCCGCAGCCCGACGGGCCGATCAGCGACGTCACCATGCCGCGCTGGATATCCATGGTCACGTTGAACAACGCCTGCTTCGGGCCGTAGTAGAGGTCGAAGTCGTCGACCTCGAGCGCCACGCCATGCGTGCCGGGCGCGATGTGGTAGATCGTCTCGCCGTACTCGCTGATGTTCATGTCGGGCATCGGAAGTCCCTGTGTCTAGAACTGGCTGCCGGCGAAACGACGGCGCAGGCGGTTGCGGACGTAGATGGCGGTGGCGTTCATCACCACGATCAGGAGGATCAGCAGCAGCGTCGTCACGAAGACCATCGGCTTGCCGGCTTCGGAGTTCCGCGACTGGAAGCCCACGTCGTAGATGTGGAAGCCCAGATGCATGAAGCTGCGCTCGAGGTGGATGAACGGGAAGTAGCCGTCGATCGGCAACTCGGGCGCGAGCTTGACGACGCCCACCAGCATCAGCGGGGCGACCTCGCCCATGCCGCGCGCCATCGCCAGGATGATGCCGGTCATGATGCCGGGCATGGCGCGCGGCAGCACGATCGTGCGGATGGTTTGCCACTTCGACGCGCCGCAGGCCAGCGCGCCCTCGCGCATGGAGCGCGGCACCGCCGCCAGCGCCTCCTCGGTGGCGACGATGACGACCGGAACCGTGAGCACCGCCAGGGTCAGCGACGACCACAGCAGGCCGCCCGTGCCGAAGGTCGGATTGGGCAGCCGCTCCGGGAAGAACAGGCTGTCGATCGTGCCGCCCATGAGGTAGGCGAAGAAGCCGAGGCCGAACACGCCGTAAACGATCGACGGCACGCCCGCGAGATTGTTGACCGATATCCGCACGATCGACACCAGACGGCCCTGCCTGGCGTACTCCCTCAGGTAGAGGGCCGTGACGATGCCGAAGGGCGCGACGAAGACGACCAGCAGCAGCGTCATCGCCACCGTGCCGAAGATCGCCGGCAGGATGCCGCCCTCGGTGTTGGCTTCGCGCGGCTCGGTGGACAGGAACTCCCACCAGCGTGCGAGATAGATGCCGACGCGATCGCCGAGGTCGGTCTCGTTGGCGCGGAAATGACGCACGACGCTCGACAGCGCGATCGTCTTCTCCTTGCCGCCGATCTCGACGTAGGTGACGGTGTCCTTGGCGTCCTCGTCGCGCAGAGCCTTCGCCTGGGCGGCGAATGTCTCGTACTGCTTCTGCCACTCGGCGATGCGCGCGTCGGCCGCCGTCTTGGCCCGCGCGTATTCCGCCGAATCGGCTCCTTGCGAGAGCTCGACCGACCGCAGACGCAGGCGCTCCCGGTTGATCCGATGGTTGATGTCGCCGATGAGGTCGCGTTCGATGTGCCGGATAGCCTGGCGGCGCGCCTGCGCCGTCGCGTGCGGCTCGGCGAGGCCGGCCGGAGTCAGCCGGTCGGCTGGCAGTGCGACGCCACCCACCATGGCCGCCTTCAGCGAGCCGACCAACAGACCCCATTCGAGCCGCTCCACGGTGAGCAGACCGGCAGGGTGCTCCACCTTGGCGATCTCGAAGTCGGAGACCCAGCGGAAGTCGTCGTTGTAGATGTCGTAGTTGCCGACGCGATAAAGCGTGCGTTCGGCGAGGCCATCGGCACCGGCGATGGCGGCTCGCCGCTCCGCTGGCAGCTTGGCGAGGGTATCGGCCGGCACGCGATAGGCCTCGACCCGGCCGGCCTCGCCGGCGACGCGCGCGCCGTCGACCAGGGTGAGCGCCGCAATCCGCTTGGGCCAGAAGGTGGCGACGCCGTTCCACAGGACCAGCCCGAGCAGCGAGGCGATCATCAGAATGCCGAGCGCCAGCATGCCGCCGAACGCCCACTGGAATGGCTCGCCGGTCGCCCGGAGGTCGGTGGCGTGCGCGCGCCGGTAGGCCGGCCGCGCCTCGCTGCGCGCGACCGGGTCGCTGGCGGTGTCGGTCATGGCGACGTCCATCGGGGTCTCCCCTGTCTGCGCTAGAGCGACATCGCCCGCCTGCGGAAGCGCTGGCGCACCACTTCGGCGAGCGTGTTGACGATGAACGTCAGGACGAACAGCGTAAGCGCCGCGAGAAACAGCATGCGGTAGAGCGAGTCGTTGCGCACCGCCTCGGGCAGCTCGACGGCGATGTTGGCGGACAGCGCGCGCAGGCCGTTGAACAGGTTCATGTCGATGATCGCGGTGTTGCCGGCGGCCATGACGACGATCATCGTCTCGCCGACCGCGCGGCCCATGCCGATCATCACGGCGGCGAAGACGCCGCTCGCCGCCGTCGGCAGGATGACCCTGGTGGCGGTCTGCCACAGCGTCGCGCCGCACGCCAGGCTGGCGCCGCGCAAGTGCTCGGGCACCGAATTGAGGGCGTCCTCGGCGATGGTGTAGATGATCGGGATAACGGCGAAGCCCATGGCGAAGCCGACGACGAGCGTGTTGCGCTGGACGTAGGTGTCGACCATGCCCCCACGGGGGTCGTAGCCGAACGATGACAGCAGCGACGCCACGATCCAGGCCAGGAAGATTCCGGCGGCGGCCAGGGCGGCCCAGCGGCCGACGTCCATCACTGCGCCCCGCAGACGCGGCACCGCGCGCATCCGTTCGTCGAGCGCGGCGCCCGCGAACCGCCGCAGTCCCCAGGCCGCCACGAAGAACATCAGCGGCGAAAGCACGATCGTCATGAAGCCCACGGACGATCCCTGCCGGCCGGACAGCCACTGCTTGAAGTCGCCGAAGAGACCCGCCTCGACCGTCGGCCCGATCGCCACCGAGAGCCAGCCGCCGACGATGACGCCCGCGAACATCAGCAGGAACTTCGGCACGCCGCCATAGAGCAGGACGACGCGCTCCGGCAGCATCTGCCACAGATAGGCCGATACGATCAGGCAGAGCGGTATCAGCAGGAACAGGAGAAGGACGGAGACGATCCAGGACTCGACCAGCGGCGCGAGGATGAGCGCGGCGATGAAGCCGAGGACGACCGACGGCAGCGAGGCCATCATCTCCATCGCCGGCTTGACCACGGCGCGGACACTGTGGTGCAGGAATTCCGACGTGAAGATCGCCGCGGCGAGCGCCACCGGAATGGCGAACAGCATGGCGTAGAACGTCGACTTCAGCGTGCCGAAGATCAGCGGTACCAGCGAGAATTTCGGCTCGAACGAGTCGGTTCCCGACGAGGACTGCCAGGTGAGATCGCGCCCTCCGTAGCCTTCGTACCAGACCGGCCCGAAGATCGAGCCCAGCGTGGTTTCCGGATGCGGCACCGAGACACCCCAGCTGGCGTAGCGGCCGTCGTCGCCCAGCGCGATCACGCCGTCGTCGCGCGGCGCCATAGCGACCGCCTTAATCGTCAGCGGCTGTCCGTCCGACGCGAGCTTCAGCAGCGTCTGCTCGGAGGTCGAATGGCGCAGCCACACAGCGCCCGACGCGTCCGCGGTGACGAACATCTTGGTGCGGCGCGACACATCGATGGCCACGATCGGCGCGCCCTGCGACTCCAGCCGATGCGACCGGACGAGGGTATAGCCATCCGTCGTGCGCGCGCCCTGGACCTGGAGGCGGAAGTACACGTCGACCGATCCGTCGGAGCCGCCGGCAAGGATCGATTGCTCGCCGATCAGGAATGCCAGGGTCGTGAGGCCAACGCCCTCCGGCTTCAGCCGTATGGTCTCGGCGAGCGTCGGCTTGGCGAAGTCGCGCGTGTCGTAGCGCAGCATCCGGCCGGAGCGCTCGGCGACGTATACTTGGTCGGCCTTGTCGGTCATTAGCACGCCGCTGACCACCGTGCCGGTCGGAAGGGCGGGAAGATCGGCCGTTTCGACGCTGGTCGTGGCCTTGCGCGTCAACATGTTCACGCGGGTCTCGGCGCGGCTGAGCCGGACCTCGCCATTGGCGTCGACGGTGACGAACGAGCGCGTCGGCCGCTCGACGGTGCCGCCCGTGCGATAGTAGATGGCGACCAGAGGCACATCGCCGATCTTCTGCGGCGCGTCCAGCGTCGATGTCACCGAGAGGATGCGAACCTGCTGGCCGGGCAGCGGCGAGTACACTGACTTCCCGTCGGTGAGATCCTGCGCGTCGAGCTTGACGAGCCCGGCCGGCATCTCGCTCGCCGGCGCGACGCGCGTCTTCACCTCCAGGCGGCCGAAGCGCACCGTGCCGTCGGCGAAGCCGAAGACGACGTCGCCGCCGCTGAGCGTGGCGCCGAACGCGCTGGCGGTCGCGCCGCCGAGATCGAAGGGCGAGCCCGCAAGCGCCTTGCCGGTCGGGATGTGGAAAGCGCCGACGGCGCCCGTCGACGTGACGGATATCGCCAGGCGGCGGTACTCGTCGACCTTCTCCAGCACCACGGTACCGGATGCCGGCGTGTAGCGGCCGACGTGCCGCTCGGTGACCGAGCCGCCGGTAAACAGCGGCACGACGACCACCAGCAGGAACAGCATGATCGCGAAAACGGCCGCGATGACGCCAAGTCCGCCGACCGTGATCGTCCAGTCGGCCGCCTTGTCGATCAGGATGACCGACCGGCGTGTGGTCTTGTCGCGCCTGCCCACGAGGCTGTGGGCGGAAGCCGGCGTCTGGGTGGTGTCGGTCGGCATGGAGTTCCCTTCCCCTTCCCGGGGGCCGCGCGCCGGGCTGGCGCCGCGCAGTCAACGGCCGGCTGATGCCGGCCGTTGACTGCGCTGTTGTCGCTACTTGACGATCTTCATCACCTTGAGGTCGTCGATGGCGATGGCGCTGGTGACCGGGTAGTAGCCGTCCTTGATCGTCGCGGCCTGGCCTTCCTGCGAGTAGATGAACTTGATGAATTCCGCCCGCAGCGGGTCGACCGGCTGGTTCGGGTTGATGTTGACGTAGATGTAGAGGAAGCGGGCCAGTGGGAACTCGCCTGAGTAGGCGCCCTCGGCGTCGGCTTCGATGCACTTGCCGCCCGGCTTGGCCGACAGCGCCAGCGCCTTCACGTCGGCGGTCTTGTAGCCGATGCCGGAGTAGCCGATCGCGAACTTGTCGGAGGCGACGCCCTGCACCACCGTCGAGGAGCCCGGCTGCTCCTTGACCGAGTCGCGATAGTCGCCGTTGAACAGCGCGACTTCCTTGAAGTAGCCGTAGGTGCCGGACGCCGAGTTGCGGCCGTACAGCGAGATCGGCTTGTCGGCCCATTCGCCGGTCAGGCCGAGCTGGCCCCAGGTGGTGATCTCCTTGTCGGCGCCGCCCTTGCGGGTCTTCGAGAAGATTGCGTCGAGCTGCGCCAGGCTCACGCACTTCAGCGGATTGTCCTTGTGGACGAACACCGCCAGCGCGTCGACGGCGCTGCGGATCACCTGCGGCTTGTAGCCGAACTTCTTCTCGAAGGCGTCGACCTCGGCGCTCTTCATCGGCCGCGACATCGGACCGAACTGCGCGGTGCCGGAGACCAGCGCTGGCGGCGCGGTCGACGAACCCTTGCCTTCGATCTCGATCTTCACGTTCGGGTACATCTTGTTGAAGCCTTCGGCCCACAGCGTCATCAGATTGTTGAGCGTGTCCGAGCCGATCGACTTCATGTTGCCGGAAATGCCGGCGACGGGCGTGTACTTCGGCAGGTTGGGGTCGACGCCCTGGGCCTGGGCGATCGACGTCGCCAGGCACAACGCCGCGGCCGTGACGGCGGCGAAGGTTCTATTGGACATGGGATCTCCTTTATTCATCAGGCGACACACGCGGCCCACGATGCCGCTGCGCGCCGAAGGCCAGCCGCTTTCGAACGGCGCTGGAGTCCTATGAACCGGCCGCGACTGTTCTATTTCTGAATTGTTACGGTTTGATGAATTCGACCAACAGGTGGATAACTTGTCGCCTACGCCGCCAGCGCTATCGGCAGGGAAACTGCGAAAGTCGACCCCTTGCCGACCTCACTGACGATCTCCAGCCGGCCGCGATGGCGGTTGAGCGCGTGCTTGACGATCGCCAGGCCCAGCCCGGTGCCGCCCATCTCGCGCGAGCGCGCGGTGTCGACGCGATAGAAGCGCTCGGTCAGGCGCTCCAGATGCTGCGGCGCGATGCCCTCGCCGTGATCGGTCACGGCGACCCGCAACCGGTCCGCCTCGGCGCGCGCCACGACTTCGACCGACGATCCGGGCGCCGTGTATTTCACGGCGTTGTCGGCGAGATTCTGGAACACCATGGTCAGCTCGTCGGCGTCGCCGATCACGATGGGCAGCTCGTCGGGGATGTCGAAGGCGACCGTGACGCCGCGCTGGCGCGCCTTCATGTCGATCAGGTCGCGCACGCCGCGCAGCACGCCGCCGACGTCGACGCGCGCCGTCGGCGGCTCGTGCTCGCGCTGCTCGATGCGCGAGAGCGACAGCAGGTCCTCGACCAGCCGGCGCATGCGGTCGGTCTGCTCGGCCATGATGGCGAGGAAGCGTTCCCGCGCCCTGGCATCGTCGCGCGCCGGGCCCTGCAGGGTCTCGACGAAGCCGACCAGGCCGGCCAGCGGCGTGCGCAGCTCGTGGCTGGCATTGGCGATGAAATCGGCGCGCATGCGCTCGGCGCGGCGCAGCGCGCTGATGTCGTGCAGCACGACCAGCGCCAGCGAGCCGTCGGCGGTGGCGCGCGGCAGGCGCTTGACGTGGGCCGAGAAGATGCGCTCGGGCGGGCCGGCGAGCACCAGCTCGACCACCGCGGTGTCGGTCGGCGCCTGCGCCTCGAGCGCGGCATCGACCGCGTCGAGCAGGGCGGGATGGCGCAATGTCGCCGACAGGTCGCGCCCGGCGGCCAGCGGCCCCACGAGGTCGCTGGCGGCCCGGTTCCAGCGCGCCAGGCGGCGGCGGCGATCGACGGCGAACAGCGGGTCGGGCAGGCCATCGACGATGGTCTGGGCCGAGACCTCGAGCCCGGCCACCGCCTCGCGCTGGCGCCGCCACATGCCGTCGAGCGCCTGCACGCCGGTGGCCAGCTCCTCGGCCGCGGGCGACAGCACGAAGCGCGGCACATCGGGCTCGCCGCCGCCCGCCAGGGTCTCGACGTAGCGCGAGAACCGCACGAAGGAGTGCAGGTAGCGCCGCACGATGACGGCGGTGCACAAGCCGATCGCCGCCATGGCGCCCAGCGCGCGGTCGACCGGCAGCCAGCCCGCTGCCATCATGCCGGTCAGCACGATGACGGCCGGCGCCAGCACCACGGCATTGGCGATCAGGTGCCGGCGCAACGGCAGGACGGGTTCGGGCTCGGCGGCCATCGGTGACACTATAGCGCCCGATCTTGCCGCCGGGTTACGGGCGGCAGGCCGAAGGCCGACGCCGCGCCCGACGCGGCCGATTCCATCGGAATACCGTTCCCTTCCCCTTCCTTTCCCTTCCCCTTCCCTTCCTTTCCTCACGGTCCCGGCACCGTGCCGGCACCGGACTCGTCCTGTGCCGGACCCGGCAGCGCCGAAGCTTTTTCCCGCACGTTGAACACCTGGTGCCGGGTGAAGCTCGGAATGACACCGTACTCGACCCCGTCGACCACGTAGCGGCGCACGAAGCCGTGCGCGACCAGCGCCTCGAGCACCTGGGCGAAGTCGAGATCGTCGTAGGGCAGGACCTGGATCTTCAGCTCCGCCGGCCGCCACTTGAAGCGCCCGGCGCGGTCGACGACGCACCACATGCCGCTATAGGCCAAGCGCAGCGGCAGGCCGCTCTCGCGCTCGGCGCACCACAGCTCGTGGTGGCGGAAGAAATCGGGCTTGATCGTTCGGATTCGGGCCATCGCCGCACCTCATGGTTCAGGTGCGGCGATGAAAGCACAAATATAATTTCCTGAAAATAGGAAATTAATCTCCGCTCAGCGTGGCGACATCGAGTGGTAGGCGGCGAGCGCGGCGTGGGTCACCAGGTCACCGCTGGTGGCGCCCATCTGCACGATCTGCACCGGCTTCTGCAGCCCGTCGATCACCGGGCCGAACACCGTGACGCCGCCCAGCATCTGCATCAGGCGCGAGGAGATGTGGGCGGAGTGCAGCCCGGGCATGATCAGGATGTTGGCCGGGCCGGTCAGGCGGCAGAACGGATAGACGCTCTTCATCAGCTCGTAGTCGAGCGCCATGTCGGCCTGCATTTCGCCCTCGAACTCGAAATCGACCTGCGAGCGCTCCAGCACGCGCAGCGCCTCGCGGATGCGCGCCGTGCGCTCGAACTCGCGCGAGCCGAAATTGGTGAAGGACAGGAAGGCGACCCTGGGCTCGTGGCCCATGTGGCGGGCGTTGCGCACCATCTGGCGGGCGATGGCGGCGAGCTGCTCCGACGTCGGCGTCTCGTTCACCGAGGTGTCGGCGAGGAACACGGTGCGCCCGCGCGAAACGACGATCGAGTAGCCGATCGGCACCTTGTCGCGCTCGGCGTCGATGACGCGGGTGACGTCGGCGTAGCATTCCGGGAAGCGCCGCGTGATGCCGGTGACCAGCCCGTCGGCGTCGCCGGCCGCCACCATGCAGGCGCCGAAGACGTTGCGGCCCTGGTTGACCATGCGCTGCACGTCGCGGCGCAGATAGCCCTGGCGCTGCAGGCGGGCATAGACAAGGTCGGTATAGGCCTGGTTCTTGGTCGACAGGCGCGCGTTGTGGATCTCCATGCCGTCCACGTCCTCGATGCCCAGCGACTTCATCGTCTCGCGCACGATCTCCTCGCGGCCGATCAGGACCGGCGTCCCATACCCCGCATCCCGAAAAGCGATGGCGGCGCGGATCGTGCGCTCCTCCTCGCCTTCGGCGAAGGCGATGCGCCTGGGATTGGCGCGCACTTCCTCGAGCACGCCCTGCAGCCAGCTCGAGCCCGGATCCAGCCGGCCGGCGAGCTGGCGGTGATAGGCCTCCATGTCGATGATCGGCTTGCGCGCCACGCCGCTGTCCATCGCCGCCTGGGCCACCGCCGAGGAGACGTCGACGATCAGCCGCGGATCGAACGGCACCGGCACGATGTACTCCGGCCCGTAGCGCAGCCGGCGGCCGGCATAGGCGCGGTCGACCTCGTCGGGCACGTCCTCGCGCGCCAGCTTGGCCAGCGCCTCGGCGGCGGCGATCTTCATCGGCTCGTTGATCGTCGTGGCGCGCACGTCGAGCGCGCCGCGGAAGATGTAGGGGAAGCCCAGCACGTTGTTGATCTGGTTGGCGTAGTCGCTGCGCCCGGTGGCGACGATGGCGTCGCCGCGCACGGCGGCGACCTCCTCCGGGGTGATCTCCGGATCGGGATTGGCCATGGCGAAGATGATCGGCCTGGCCGCCATGCTGCGCACCATGTCGGCGCTCACCGCGCCCTTCACCGACAGGCCGAAGAACACGTCGGCGCCCTTGATCGCGTCCTCGAGCGTGCGCGCCTTGGTGCGCACGGTGTGCGCCGACTTCCACTGGTTCATGCCCTCGGTGCGGCCCTGGTAGAGCACGCCCTTGGTGTCGCAGACCACGACGTTCTCGTGCGGCACACCCATCGCCTTGATCAGCTCGATGCAGGCGATCGAGGCGGCGCCGGCGCCGTTGACCACCATCCTGATGTCCTTGAACGCGCGCCCGGTGATGTGCAGCGCGTTGATCAGGCCGGCGGCCGAGACGATGGCCGTGCCGTGCTGGTCGTCGTGGAACACCGGGATGTCCATCAGCTCGCGCAGCCGCTGCTCGATGATGAAGCACTCCGGTGCCTTGATATCCTCCAGGTTGATGCCCCCGAAGCTCGGGCCCAGCAGCTTGACGCAGTTGATGAAGGCGTCGGGATCCTTGGTGTCGACCTCCAGGTCGATGCCGTCGACATCGGCGAAGCGCTTGAACAGCACCGCCTTGCCTTCCATCACCGGCTTGCCGGCGAGCGCGCCGAGGTCGCCCAGGCCGAGCACCGCGGTGCCGTTGGAGATGATGGCGACGATGTTGCCCTTGGCGGTGTAGTCGTAAGCGGTCGCCGGATCCTTCTGGATCTCCAGGCAGGGCGCGGCGACGCCCGGCGAGTAGGCGAGCGACAGATCGCGCTGGGTGACCAGCGGCTTGGTGGCGACGATCTCCAGCTTGCCGGGCCGGCCCTCGGCGTGCATGCGCAGCGAATCGGCACCCAGGTCGCGATTCTGTTCCGGCTCGTTCGGCTCGGCGGCCATCTCGGCATTCCTCCGTTTATCCCCGATACATAGCCGACAGCCGATGACGGGGAAACACCCGCCATGCTAGCGTCGCCAGCACAAATCCTGCGCCATTGACTGCTCAAATCGTGCCAGAGGCCCCCACCCCTCCCGACGCGACGGCCGCCTCTCTCGCATCGCCGATGATGCGGCAGTACCTGGAGGTCAAGCGCCGCCACCCCGACCATCTGGTGTTCTACCGGATGGGCGATTTCTTCGAGATGTTCTTCGACGACGCCGTCACGGCGGCGAAGGCACTGAATATCACCCTGACGCGGCGCGGCCAGCACGACGGCGCCGAGATCCCGATGTGCGGCGTGCCGGCGCACAGCCACGAGGCCTATCTCTCGCGCCTGATCCGCCAGGGCTTCAAGGTGGCGATCTGCGACCAGACCGAGGATGCGAGCGAGGCGCGCAGGCGCGGCGGCGGCAAGGCGCTGGTCAACCGCGACGTGGTGCGCGTCATCACGCCGGGCACGCTCACCGAGGATTCGCTGCTCGACGCGCGCGCCCACAATTACCTCGCCGGCCTGTCCGAGGCACAGGGCGAGCTCGGGCTGGCCTGGCTCGACCTGTCGACAGGCGGCTTCGCCACCCAGCCGATCACGGCGGACGCGCTGGGCGCCGCCCTGGCCCGCCTCGAGCCCGGCGAGCTGCTGCTGCCCGACCGCCTGCTGGCGCGCGACGATATCGCCGCGGCGACGCAGGACTGGAAGACGGCGCTCACGCCCATGCCGTCGAGCCGCTTCGACAGCGACAACGCGCGCAAGCGGCTGGAGCGGCTGTTCGGCGTCGCCGCGCTCGACGCCTTCGGCAGCTTCTCGCGCGCCGAGATCGCCGCCTGCGGCGCGCTGGTCGACTATGTCGAGCTGACCCAGGCCGGCAAGGTGCCGGCGCTGTCACCGCCCGCGCGCGAGCGCGACGACGCGGTGATGGCGATCGATCCGGCGACGCGGCGCAATCTCGAGCTGACACGCGCGCTCGACGGCGGCCGCGACGGCACGCTGCTGGCCACCATCGACCGCACGCTGACCGGCCCGGGCGCGCGCCTTCTCGCCGAGCGCCTCGCCGCACCGCTGACCGATCCCGCCGCCATCGCCCGACGGCTCGACCTCGTGAGCCTGATGGTCGAGGCCACGGCGCTGCGCGAGACCCTGCGCGAGAAGCTGCGCCGCGTGCCCGACATCGAGCGCGCCCTGCAGCGCCTGTCGGTCGGCCGCGGCGGGCCGCGCGATCTGGCGGCCTTGCGCGACGGCCTGCGCCAGGCCGGCGAGATCGCGCAGGTGCTGCAGGGCGACGGCGCGCGCATCAGGCCGGCCGAGCTGCCTGATCTGATCGAGGCGATGTCGGATCACGCGAAGCTGGTCGAGACGCTGGCCGCGGCGCTGGCCGACGACCTGCCGCTCCTGGCGCGCGACGGCGGTTTCATCCGCCAGGGCCATGCGCCGGAACTCGACGAGCTGCGCGGCCTGCGCGACGACAGCCGCCGCACCATCGCGGCGCTGGAGGCGAAGTATCGCGAGGGCACCGGCATCGCCTCGCTGAAGATCCGCCACAACAACGTCATCGGCTATCACATCGAGATCACCCAGGCCAATCTCGGGCGCTTCGAGCCCAACGGCCATGGCTTCATCCATCGCCAGACCATGGCCAGCGCGACGCGCTACACCACCGGCGAGCTGGCCGACATCGAGGGCAAGATCGGCCGCGCTGCCGACGCGGCGCTGGCGCTGGAGCTGAAGCTGTTCGAGGCGCTGGTCGGTGCCGCGATTGCCGAGGCCACGCGCATCGCCGGCGCCGGCCGCGCGCTCGCCGCGCTCGACGTCGCCACGGCGCTGGCCACGCTCGCCGTCGAGGAGCGCTGGACGCGGCCGGTGATCGTCGAGGGCAGCGAGTTCGCGATCGCCGGCGGACGGCATCCCGTGGTCGAGGCGGCCTTGCGCCGGCAGCGCGAGGGCGCCTTCGTCGCCAACGACTGCGATCTCGGCGACGGAAGGCGCGTGTGGCTGCTGACCGGCCCCAACATGGCCGGCAAGTCGACCTTCCTGCGCCAGAACGCGCTGATCGCCATCCTGGCGCAGCTCGGCGGCTACGTGCCGGCGGAGAGCGCGCGCATCGGCGTGGTCGACCGCCTGTTCAGCCGTGTCGGCGCCGCCGACGATCTGGCGCGCGGCCGCTCGACCTTCATGGTCGAGATGGTCGAGACCGCGGCCATCCTCAACCAGGCGACTTCGCGCAGCCTGGTGATCCTCGACGAGATCGGCCGCGGCACCGCCACCTTCGACGGCCTCTCCATCGCCTGGGCGACGCTCGAGCATCTGCACGAGGTCAACAAGTGCCGCGCGCTGTTCGCCACGCACTACCACGAGCTGGGCGCGCTGGCGGCCCGGCTCGAGGCGCTGAAGCCGCACACCATGCGGGTCAAGGAGTGGCAGAACGAGGTCGTGTTCCTGCACGAGGTCGCGCCCGGCGCCGCCGACCGCTCCTACGGCATCCATGTCGCCAAGCTCGCCGGCCTGCCTGCTGCGGTGGTCGGCCGCGCCGAGGAGGTCCTGGCGGCGCTGGAGAAGGGCGACCAGTCGGGCGCCGTCGCGCGCCTGGCCGACGACCTGCCGCTCTTCGCCGCCGCCCCGGCGCGTCCCAAGGGATTGTCCGAAGGCCCGCGCGCGTCGCTGGTCGAAGCCGAGCTGCGCACGGTCAACCCCGACGAGCTGACGCCAAAGCAGGCGCTCGACCTGCTCTACGCCCTGCGCCAGCGCCTGCCGCCGCGCGATTAACCGAGTTCTCTCCCTTCTCCCCGCGAAGGCGGGGAGAAGGTGCCCGAAGGGCGGATGAGGGGCTTCGCGGTGCCGCCACGACAAAGGTTGGTGATGTTGCGCGAGAAGCCCCTCATCCGCCTCGCTGACGCTCGGCACCTTCTCCCCGCCTTCGCGGGGAGAAGGGTAAAGACGCCACATGCGATCACCTGGGAGTGACAGACGCTGCCGCACTGGGCTCAAGCCCCACTGGCAATCGCCCGTCGTGATCGCCATCTAAGGGTCCATGGCGGAACTCCGTCCCGATCACCATACGGCGCGCGGGTTTCGCAATCCCGCCGGCTCGGCGCCCAAGAAGCGGCACTTCCTCACCGTCCTGCGCTACCTGTGGCGCACCCGGCACGTCGATCGCAGCCCGGTCGCGCCCGATGGCTTCGTGCAGTCGAAGTCGGCGACCCTGCGCGGTCTGCAGGCGCATGCGAACCGCGACAGCATCACCTGGCTGGGCCACGCCTCGTTCCTGATCCGCCTCGGCGGCCACACGGTGCTGACCGATCCGTTCCTGTCCGACTACGCCTCGCCGATCGACGGCGTCGGCCCGCGCCGCTACACGCCGCCGGCGCTGCGCGCACACGAGCTGCCGCCGATCGACGTGCTGCTGCTGTCGCACAACCACTACGACCATCTCGACACGCGCGCGCTCTCGGCCCTGCGCGAGCGCGGCACAATGCGCGCGATCGTGCCGCTGGGCCTGGCGACGACCCTGCACGATCTCGGCTTCATCGACGTGGTCGAGGTCGACTGGCGCCACGAGGTGCGCGTCGGCACGAGGTCCAACGCGCCGCTGCGCATCGTCGCCGAGCCGGTCGTGCATTTCTCCGGCCGCGGCGTGTTCGATCTGAACCGCACGCTGTGGTGCGGCTACGTGCTGGAGGGCAACGGCAGGCGCGTGTTCTTCGGCGGCGACAGCGCCTTCGGGCCCATCTTCACCGAGATCGGCCAGCGCCACGCGCCGATCGACCTGGCGCTGCTGGGCATCGGCGCCTACGAGCCGCGCGATCTGTTCCGCACCAGCCACGCCACGCCGGAGGAAGCCGTCGCGATGGCGCGCGCGCTGGGCGCCCGGCGCGTGCTGGGCATGCATTACGGCGCCATCGTGCTGTCGGCCGAGCCGCCCTTCGAGCCGCCCGAACGCTTCCGCGCCGCGGCGCTGAGCGGCGGCTATGTCGACGACGACATCTGGCTGCCGCGCATCGGCGAGACGCGGGCGTTGTAATCGGCCGCTGTCGTCCTGAGCGCAGCGAAGGACCTCGCGGTAGTGCGTTCAGTCACGGCGTTTGCATGTGACCGCACCACCGCGAGGTCCTTCGCTCCGCTCAGGACGACAATGCATTCCTTCCCCCGGAGGGGGAAGGTGCCCGGGATGTCGAAGACGGACAGCGATGTCATTGAGACATCCCCCATCCGTCGCTGCGCGCCACCTTCCCCCTCCGGAGGAAGGGAAGATCAAAGACTCTTGCGCACCATCGCCGCGCCGGCGGCCAGCGCGCGCAATTTGGCGTAGGCGGTGTCGCGTGCCATCGGCGCCATGCCGCAATTGGTGCAGGGCATGATGCGTTCGGCATCGACGTGCTTCATCGCCGCGCGGATGGTCGACGCGACCTGCTCGGGCGTCTCGACCGCGTCGCTGGCGACGTCGATGGCGCCGACCAGCACCTGCTTGGTCTTGAGCAAGCCGATCAGCTCCAGCGGCACCTTCGAGGCGGCGCATTCCAGCGAGACCTGCTGGATGCGGCTGCGGTCGAGCGCCGGGAAGACCTGCTCGTACTGGCGCCATGACTGGCCCAAGGTCTCCTTCCACTTGATGTTGGCCTCGATGCCGTAGCCGTAGCAGATGTGCACCGCGGTGGCTGAGCGCAGGCCTTCCGACGCGACGTGCAGCGCGTCGATGCCCCACTGCACCGCCTCGTCCATGTAGACGTTGAAGGCCGGCTCGTCGAACTGGATGACGTCGACGCCCAGCGCCTCGAGCTCGCGCGCTTCCTCGTTGAGCAGGCGCGCGAAGGCCATCGCCATGTCGACCTTGTCGCGATAATGCTCGTTGGCCAGGGTGTCGACGATGGTCATCGGCCCGGGCAGGGTGAACTTCAGCTTGTTCGTCGTCGCCGCGCGCGCCGCCTTGGCTTCCGCCGAATGCACCGGGCCGGTGCGCCGCAGCGCCGACACCACGGTCGGGCAATCCGCCTCGTAGCGGTTGTTGCGGATGCCGATGCGCTTCTTGCGGGCGAAGTCGACGCCTTCGACGCCGACCAGGAAGCCGTGCACGAAATGCTGGCGCGCCTGCTCGCCGTCGCTGACGATGTCGATGCCGCAGCGCGCCTGCTCGGCCACCGACAGCATGGTGGCGTCGAGCTTGGCCACGGCCAGCGCCTCGCCTTCCAGCGCCCAGGGCGCCCACAGCACACCGGGTTTCGCCAGCCAGACCGGCTTGGGCAGGCTGCCGGCGATCGTGGTTTCCAACATAGCGTTCCTCCCGCGGGAAACCGTAGCATGAGGGACCAATCCGTCGCGCCTGGAGATCGTCATGTTCGCCATCATCGCCCGCTCCCGCCCCGGCTCGCTCGCCGGGCTGACGATCGAGCGCCGCGGTCATGTCGACACGGCCTATGGCCGGCCGTCGGCGCCGCTGATCCACGGCGCGATCGCCGGCAAGTCGGTGGTGGTGCTGCTGCGCCACGGCGACGACCACGAGATCCCGCCGCATCGCGTGAACTACCGCGCCAACATCCAGGCGCTGTACGATTCCGGCGTCGAGGGCATCGTCGCCATCGCCACCGTCGGCGGCATGCGCGAGCATCTCGGGCCGGGCACCCTGCTGATCCCCGATCAGGTGATCGACTACACCTCCGGACGCGCGCACACGTTCTACGATGCCGACGACGGCACCACGCACCACGCCGATTTCACCTGGCCGTTCAGCGAGAACATCCGCCGCCGCCTGCTGACATCGGCGCGCAGCGCCGGCATCCGCATCGAGGATGGCGGCTGCTATGGCTGCGCCAACGGCCCGCGACTGGAAAGCGCCGCCGAGATCCGCCGCATGCAACGCGACGGCTGCGACGTGGTCGGCATGACCGGCATGCCCGAGATCGCCCTGGCGCGCGAGCGCGGCATCCCCTACGGCGCGATCAACATCGTGGTCAACTACGCCGCCGGGCTCGGCGACAGCGCCCAGGCCGTGGCGCACGATCAGCTGCTGGAGTACGGTCGGACTGCGATGACGACGGTCGCGCGGCTGCTGGCGACGTTCATCGAGAACAAGGAAAAGGCGTAAGCCGGACAACTGAAGGGGAGGGCTTCATGATCACCCGTCGCGCGGCGCTGGCGGGCGCCGCTGTCATCGCCGCGTCGGGCGGCGCGCGTGCCCAGGCGTTTCCATCCAAGCCGCTGCGCTTCCTGATCCCCTACCCCGCCGGGGGCATCGTCGATGTCGTGGGCCGCACCCTGGGCGAGAAGCTGGCCGGGCTGCTGGGCGAGCAAGTCGTCATCGACAACCGGCCCGGCGGCAACGCCGCGATCGCCACCGACATCGTCGCCAAGGCGCCGGCCGACGGTCACACCTGGCTGCTGGCCACGGTCGGCCACGTCGTGACGCCGCACCTGCAGAAGGTCGAGTACGACCCCATCGGCGACTTCGCCGGCGCGGCCTATCTGTGCAACGTGCCGGCGATCGCCGTGGTGCCCGCTTCATCGACGTTCAAGTCGATGGCCGAGATCGTTGCCAGGGCCAAGGCCGAACCGGGCAAGCTGACCTATCTGAGCCCCGGCGTCGGCACCTCGATGCATCTCAACATGGAGCTGATGCGGGTGCGCACCGGCGCGGCGGTGGCCGGCGTGCCCTATCGCGGCATCCCGCCGGGGATGACCGACCTGCTGGAGGGGCGGCTGGATTTCGGCCTGTTGCCGCCGGTGCTGGCGACCGCGCATATCCGCGCCGGCAAGCTCAGGCCGCTGGCGGTGGCCGCGTCACAGCGCCTGAAGTCCGTGCCCGACGTGCCGACCTTCGCCGAGGCCGGCCTGGCCGATTCGGTGGTCGAGTCGTGGTATGCGACCCTGGTGCCGGCCAGGACACCCAAGGACGTGATCACCCGCATCCACGCCGCCACGGTCGAGGCGCTGAAGGACGCTCAGGTGCAGGCCAAGCTCGAGGCCGCCGGCGCCTTGCTGCCGCCCAAGCCGCTGTCGCCGGCCGAGGTCGATGCCCTGCTGAAGCGCGAGCTGCCGCGCTACGGCGAGCTGGTGAAGGCGGCGGGCATCAAGACGGGGGGTTGAGCGCGTCCGGCGAAAGCATTTCCTTCCCCCGGAGGGGGAAGGTGCCCGCAGGGCGGAAGGGGGATGTCGAAGACGGACACCGGCTTCGTTGAGGCATCCCCCATCCGGCGCTGCTTGCCACCTTCCCCCTCCGGGGGAAGGTCAAATCACTCGACCGTCGTCTTGGCCCTGTAGAGGCAGACGTCGCGCACGACGCAGACCGGGCAGTCGGGCTTGCGCGCCTTGCAGATGTAGCGGCCGTGCAGGATCAGCCAGTGATGCGCGTGCCGCAGGAACTCCGCCGGCGTGCGCTTGAGCAGCTTGAGCTCGACCTCCAGCGGCGTCTTGCCCGGCGCCAGCCCGGTGCGGTTGCCGACGCGGAAGACGTGGGTGTCGACGGCGATGGTCGGCTCGCCGAAGGCGATGTTGCGCACCACGTTGGCGGTCTTGCGGCCCACCCCGGGCAGCGCCTCCAGCGCCGCGCGGTCGTTGGGCACCTCGCCACCATGCTTGTCGATCAGGATCCTCGACAGGGCGATGACGTTCTTCGCCTTGCCGCGATAGAGCCCGATGGTCTTGATGTGGCCGATCAGCTGCGCCTCGCCCAGCGCCAGCATCTGCTGCGGCGTGTGGACGATCCTGAACAGCTCCTTTGTGGCGCGGTTGACGCCGACATCGGTGGCCTGGGCCGAGAGCACGACGGCGACCAGGAGCTGATAGACATTGCCGCTTTCCAGCTCGCCCTCGGGCTCGGGCATGGCGGCGCGCAGCCGGCTGTAGAATTCATGGATGGCGGCAGGCTTGAGCTGCGGCATGCGGGCACGGCCTTGTGAGACTTGGCGCGACGAAGTTTGGCGCGATGAGGCTTGGCGCGCCCCCGGACGCGCCCCTAATCTGGTGCCATGTCGCAGCCGGTCCCTCAAGCGATCCATTTCGACGCCACGCTGCTGCCGCACCGCAGCTTGCCGCGCGCGGGCTTCCACGCGCTGATCGCCGCGCTGATCGCCGCCAACGTGGTGATCGGCGTGCCGCTGTTCCTGCTCGGCGCCTGGCCGGTGATCGGCTTCATGGGGCTGGACATTGCGCTGGTCGTGTACCTGTTCCGGCTCAGCTACAGGAGCGGCCGGCTGTCGGAGACCTTGCGGCTGACCGACACCGACCTCATCGTCACGCGCATCGATCCGGAGGGCGTGGTCGAGGAGACGCGGCTGGAGGCCGCCTGGCTGCGCGTCGAGATGGACGACCCGCCGCAGCACGAGAGTCGCCTCACCCTGGTGTCACGCGGCACCCGCCTGGTGGTCGGGCGATTCCTGACGCCGGATGAGCGGCTGGAGGTCGCGCTTGAGCTGCGTGCGGCGCTGGCGCGCACGGCGGGCCGGCGCTTCGATCACGAGTGGGCTTAGGCCGTTTGGGCCGTGCCGCTCCAGCGGCGCTCATGAGATGCCGCAGGAGGAGCGCCGCTGGAGCGGCGCGGCCCAAACGGCGCTTAAAGCCCCAGCACGTCCTTCATCGTGTACAGCCCGGCCTTGCGGCCCTCGGTCCACAGCGCCGCCTTCACCGCGCCGACCGAGTAGATCTCGCGGCTGAAGGCACGATGCGTCAGCTCGAGGCGTTCGCCGATGCCGCCGTAGTACACGGTGTGGAAGCCGACCTCGTCGCCGCCGCGCAAGGTGGCGAAGCCGATCTCGCCGCTGGGCCGCGCGCCGGTATGGCCGTCGCGGGTCTTGCGCCAGACCTCCTCCAGCTTGACCTCGCGGCCGGCCGCGGCCGCCTTGCCCAGGGCCAGCGCCGTGCCCGACGGCGCGTCGATCTTGTGGCGGTGGTGCATCTCCAGGATGTCGATGTCGTAGGCGGGATCGAGCAGGCGCGCGGTCTGCTCGACCAGCGCCAGCAGGATGTTGACGCCCAGCGACATGTTGGCCGCCCACATCACCGGCACCCTGGTCGCGGCCTCGTGCACGACCTTGGTCTGCGCCGCGTCCAGCCCGGTGGTGCCGATCACCATGGCGACGCCCTTCTGCGCCGCAAGTGCGGCGTGCTCGGCGGTCGCCGCCGGCACCGTGAAGTCGATCGCCACCTTGGCCGCGGCGATGCCGGCGGCCGCGTCGTCGCTGATCTTCACGCCGAGCGCGTCGATGCCCGCCAGCTCGCCGGCGTCGCGGCCGGAGAGGTTGCTGCGCGGTCCCTCGACCGCCGCCACCAGCTTCGCCCCCGGCGTCTTGGCGATCTGCCGCACCAGCATCTGCCCCATGCGCCCGCCGGCGCCCATGATCGCGATATCCATCGCATCCCTCCTCGATCCGGCTTCCGTTGTATCGTGGATCATTGCGCCGCCCAAGGTGTGCCATGGCCATCGTCGTTCCCGTGATTGCCCTGGTCCTGATCGTCGGCATCCTCGGTGTCGTGATCTGGTCGATGGCCAGGCGTCCGAAACCCGGCGAGCAGCCGCAGCCGCGCAACGCCACGCCCGAGGAGATCGAGGGCTATGCCGTGGAGCTGCGCGACAGGCTCGATCGCCGACCGTTCGGCGAGCAGTTGGTGCGCGATGTCTGGCGGAGGCTGATGGGCGCCAGGCCGGATAGCGGCGTGATCTACGAGTACCATCGCGATTTCTGCGGCCAGGGCCTGATCCGCACGGCAAAGGGCGTGAAGCTGTGCGATGTGCAGGATGGTGGCGCGTACTTCGGCGAACCGATCGCGCAATGGTTCGAGGAGGAAGAGTTCGTCGCCTTCCTCGCCAGGCAGTCGGACTACAGCTGCAGCGGCTGGGACGAGAGCGAGCCGGTGTTCTTCACGACCGACAGCTGGTACCGCAACAACCAGCGCCTCACGCGCGCCGTGCTGGAGCGCTACCGCGCGACGGGCGGCTGACGCAGTGGCAGCCCGCGACGTGGTCGTCGACCATGCCGGTGGCCTGCATGAAGGCGTAGCAGATGGTCGAGCCGACGAAGCGGAAGCCCAGCTTCATCAGCGCCTTCGACATCGCGGCACTTTGCTCAGTCTGCGCCGGCACGTCCTTCAGGGTCTTCGGTCGGCGCACCAGCGGCCTGCCGCCGGTGAACGACCACAGGAACTCGACCGGATCCTCGCGCCTGGCCAGCGCCAGCCAGGCCCGGGCGTTGCCGACCGAGGCCTCGATCTTGCCGCGATGGCGCACGATGCCCCGATCGGCGCTGAGCTTGTCGAGCTTGCCCGGCGTGTAGCGCGCGATCCTCGCCGGATCGAACCCGTCGTAGACCTTGCGGTAGTGCTCGCGCTTGCGCAGCACGGTGATCCAGCTCAGGCCGGCCTGGCAGCCCTCGAGGATCAGCAGCTCGAACAGCGCCTGCGGGTCGCGATGCGGGCGGCCCCACTCGCTGTCGTGGTAGGCGCGGTAGAGCGGATCGTCGCTCACCCAGCCGCAGCGCGGCTTGCCGTCGTCGAGTGTGACGACATCGTGCTTCCAGACCATGGGTGGATTCGACGGCGCGATCAGTCGTCGCCGCCGAACATCTCCTTCACCTTGTTGAAGAAGCCCTCGGATTCGGGCGACGTGCCGGCATCCTTGCCGGCTGCCTCGAACTCCTTGAGCAGCTCCTTCTGCCGGGCGGTGAGGTTCACCGGGGTCTCGACCACGGTCTCGATGTAGAGGTCGCCCTTCTGGGTCGAGCGCAGCACCGGCATGCCCTTGCCGCGCAGGCGGAACTGGTGGCTCGATTGCGTGCCGGGCGGGATCGAGATGCGCGCCGTCTTGCCGTCCAAGGTCGGCACCTCGATGTGCCCGCCCAGGGTGGCGGTGACCATGCTGATCGGCGCGCGGCACAGCAGGTCGGCACCGTCGCGCTCGAACATCTTGTGCTTGCGCACGCTCAGGAAGACGTAGAGGTCGCCCGGCGGGCCGCCGCGCGCACCGGCCTCGCCCTCGCCGCTGAGCCGGATGCGGGTGCCGTCCTCGACGCCCTGGGGGATCTTGACCTGCAGGGTCTTGTCCTTGCGCACGCGGCCGGCGCCGTTGCAGGCGCGGCACGGCTTCTCGATCTTCTGGCCGGCGCCATGACAGGTCGGGCAGGTGCGCTCGACGGTGAAGAAGCCCTGCTGCATGCGCATGCGGCCGCGCCCGTGGCAGGTCGGGCAGGTCACCGGCTTGGAGCCGGGCTCCGCGCCGCTGCCGTGGCAGGCCTCGCAGGTCACCGAGCTGGGCGCGCGCACATTGGCTTCGGCGCCGGCATAGGCCTCTTCCAGCGAGATCTCGAGGTTGTAGCGCAGGTCGGCGCCGCGGCCCGGGCCAGAGCGCTGGCCGGCGCCCATGTTGCCGAACATCTGCTCGAAGATGTCGGCGAAGCCGCCGCTGAAGTCGAAGCCGCCGGCGCCCGGGCCGCCCGGGCCGTTGGAATTGCCGTCGAAGGCGGCCGGACCGTAGCGGTCGTAGGCGGCGCGCTTCTGGTCGTCCTTCAGGACGTCGTAGGCGTGGTTGATCTCCTTGAACTTCTTCTCGGCTTCCTTGTCGCCCGGATTGCGGTCCGGGTGGTACTTCATCGCCAGCTTGCGGTAGGCCTTCTTCAGGTCGTCCGCGCTGGCGGTACGGCTGGCGCCGAGCAGTTCGTAGTAGTCCTGAGCCATCACGCGTATCCGCGGCCGCCGCGAGCCGCCATTGCATCAAGGTCCGCAACACGCGAACGCCCCCACCCGGGGCTGATAGCACGGATGGGGGCGCCGATCACCTTCGACCGCCTCAGTCGCCCGAGCCGGTCTTCTTGTTCTTGCTGGCGTCGGTGACGTCCTCGAAATCGGCGTCCACGACCTTGTCGTCCTTGTTGGCCGCGTCGCCGGGGCCGGGCTGCGCGCCGGGAGCGGCCTGCTGATCGGCCTCCTGCGCCTTGTACATGGCCTCGCCCAGCTTCATGGCGGCCTGCGCCAGCGCGTTGGTCTTCTCCTTGATGGCCTCGACGTCCTCGCCGGCCAGCACGCTCTTCAGCGATTCCAGCGCGCCCTCGATCGCCGCCTTGTCGGCCGCCGGCACCTTGTCGCCGTGCTCGCCGAGGTTGCGGGTCGTGGCGTGCACCAGGCCTTCGCCCTGGTTGCGGGCATCGACCAGCTCGCGCTTCTTCTTGTCCTCGGTGGCGTGCTGCTCGGCGTCCTTGACCATCTTCTGGATCTCGGTCTCGCTCAGGCCGCCCGACGCCTGGATGCGGATCTGCTGCTCCTTGGACGTCGCCTTGTCCTTGGCGGTGACCGAGACGATGCCGTTGGCGTCGATGTCGAAGGTCACCTCGACCTGCGGCACGCCGCGCGGCGCCGGCGGGATGCCGACCAGGTCGAACTGGCCCAGCAGCTTGTTGTCCGAGGCCATCTCGCGCTCGCCCTGGAAGACCCGGATCGTCACCGCCGTCTGGTTGTCGTCGGCGGTCGAGAAGATCTGGCTCTTCTTGGTCGGGATGGTGGTGTTGCGCTCGATCAGGCGGGTGAACACGCCGCCCAGGGTCTCGATGCCCAGCGACAGCGGGGTGACGTCGAGCAGCAGGACGTCCTTGACCTCGCCCTTGAGCACGGCGCCCTGTACGCCGGCGCCGATCGCCACGACCTCGTCGGGATTGACGTTGCGCGCCGGATCCTTGCCGAAGAACTGTTTCACCGTGTCGATGACCTTGGGCATGCGCGTCATGCCGCCGACGAGGATGACCTCGTCGATCTGGCCGGCGGTCACGCCGGCGTCCTTCATCGCCGCGCGGCACGGCTCCAGGGTGCGCTGCACAAGGTCCTCGACCAGCGCCTCGAGCTTGGCGCGCGAGAGCTTCATCACCAGGTGCTTCGGGCCACTGGCGTCGGCGGTGATGAACGGCAGGTTGATCTCGGTCTCCTTGCTGTTGGAGAGCTCGATCTTGGCCTTCTCGGCCGCCTCCTTCAGGCGCTGCAGGGCGAGCTTGTCGCCGCGCAGGTCGATGCCCTGGTCCTTCTTGAACTCATCGGCGAGGTAGTTGATGACGCGCTGGTCGAAGTCTTCGCCGCCGAGGAAGGTGTCGCCGTTGGTCGCCTTGACCTCGAAGACGCCGTCGCCGATCTCCAGCACGGAGATGTCGAAGGTGCCGCCGCCCAGATCGTAGACCGCGATCAGGCCGGTCTTCTTCTTGTCCATGCCGTAGGCAAGGGCGGCCGCGGTCGGCTCGTTGATGATGCGCAGCACGTCCAGCCCGGCGATGCGGCCGGCGTCCTTGGTGGCCTGGCGCTGGGCGTCGTTGAAGTAGGCCGGCACGGTGACCACGGCCTGGGTGACGGTTTCGCCCAGGTATGACTCGGCGGTCTCCTTCATCTTCATCAGGATGAAGGCGGACATCTGGCTGGGGCTGTACTGCTTGCCGTCGACCTCGACCCAGGCGTCGCCGTTCGACGCCTTGACGATCTTGTAGGGGGCCAGGCCGATCTCCTTCTGGACCATCGGGTCGTCGAAGCGGCGGCCGATGAGGCGCTTCACGGCATAGAGCGTTTTGTTCGGGTTGGTCACCGCCTGGCGCTTGGCCGACTGGCCGACCAGACGCTCGCCGGAATCGGTGAAGGCGACCATGGATGGGGTGGTGCGGGCGCCCTCGGAGTTCTCGATCACGCGAGGGTCGTTGCCCTCCATGATCGCGACGCAGGAATTGGTCGTACCGAGGTCGATACCAATGACTTTAGCCATGATGCATTGCCTCTCTTGTCAGCGGCGGGATCCGTTCGGCCCTGACGGCACCGGGACGTCCCCCTGGAGTTCGGATACAGATTCGACGGCAAAAAGCCGCGATTTCCAAAGGGCTATATAGTGTCTCCGGATACCCCTGCAACGGTCCGCGAGGCCGATGCTTACGGCATTTTTGCGGCCGGGCCATGCCCTGCCCTTCGGCTGGGCCTGTCTGGAAGCCCTCCAGACTGCCGCCCGTTGCGGATAGGGTGCCGCCATGCCCCGCGCCACCCATTCCCGCCTGCCGCCGCCCTTCCTGAAGCGCGTGACGCTCCTGCCGGAGCGCGTCGAGGACTGGTCGCGGCATCCCTTCAACCTGCCGCTGTTCGCCGACCGCCGGTTCGATCTGGGTTTCACGCACAAGGTCACGGTGATCGTCGGCGAGAACGGGGTCGGCAAGTCGACCCTGCTGGAGGCCATCGCCGGGCAGATCGGCTTTGCCATGCAAAGCGGCACGCGCAATTTCCTCTCGCAGGAGGCGGCGCCCGCCCTGTCGCGCTGCCTGCGCCTGGCCTGGCTGCCCCGCGTCACCAGGGGCTTCTTCCTGCGCGCCGAGAGCTACTTCAACTTCATCAGCCAGATGGACGAGCTCGACCGCGACCCCCAACCCGGTCCGCGCATCGTCGACGCCTATGGCGGCCGCTCGCTGCACACCCGCTCGCACGGCGAGGCCTTCCTGGCCCTGTTCGAGCACCGCTTCGCCCATGCCCAGGGCATCTACATCCTCGACGAGCCCGAGGCGGCGCTCTCGCCCCAGCGCCAGATCCGCTTCCTCAACATTCTTCGGCGGATGGAGGAAGCTGGCCGGGCGCAGGTGCTCATCGCCAGCCACGCGCCGCTGATCATCGGCTATCCCGGCGCCGACCTGCTGATCATGGAACCCCAGGGCATCCGGCGCGGCCGGCCCGAGGACACCTCGCACTGGCGCGTCGTGCGCGACTATTTCGCCGATCCGGACGGCTTCATGCGCGCGGCCATGGAGACCGCCGGCTGAACGCGCGCCGCGAAGACGCCTTACTTGGTGGTGTCGTTGGCCGGGGCGGCCGGCGGCCCGCCGGTGGCGACCACGACCATGGCGGCGCGCAGCAGCCGGTCATTGATCACGTAGCCGTCCTGGTAGACCTGGGCCACGGTGTTGCCGGGCCGCGACGGATCGGGGACCTGCGCCACGGCCTGGTGCAGGTTGGGGTCGAATGGCTTGTCCTGGGCCTCGATCTTCTTGACGCCATTGCGCTCCAGCACGGCCTGCAGCTCGCGCTGGGTCGCCTCGACGCCCTGCACCACGCCCTTCAGCCGATCGTCCAGCCCCTCGCCGCCCGGCGGCAGGGCCTGCAAGGCGCGGCCGAGATTGTCGCCCACCGAGAGCACGTCCTTGGCGAAGCGCTGGACGGCGAATTTGTGCGCCTCCTCGACGTCGAGCTTGGCGCGGCGCCGCGCGTTCTGGGCGTCGGCGACGGCGCGGATCCACTGGTCCTTGGCCTCGGCCAGCTGCGTCTCCAGCTCGGCGATCCTGGCCTCGGCCGCCTCCTTGATGACGCGCGCGGGGTCATCGGCATCGCCCCGCGGCGGCTCGGGGATGTCGAGGCTGAACTCCGGCTCCAGGCCCGGATCCTCGGGCGGCGGCTTATGGGAGGCGGTGTCGGACGGCATGATCTGGCGAGCCATACAGGGTTGAAACGCCGACGGCGAGACACTGTGCCTCGCCGTCCTGTCCGCCCTGACTTAGGTGGTCGCCCGCCCGGGGTCAACCCGGTGCGACAGGCTCAGCCGACCAGCCGGCCGACGACCTTCGCCGTGTAATCCACCAGCGGGATGATGCGGGCGTAGTTCATGCGCGTGGGCCCGACCACGCCGATGGCGCCGACGATCTTCTCGCGCTCGCCGCGCAGCGGGGCGACGATCACCGAGCAGCCGGTATTGGCGAATAGCGGGTTGTCGGCGCCGATGAAGATCTGCACGCCCTCGGCACCGCCCGCCAGGTCGAGCAGGCGCATGAAGCTCTCGCCGCGTTCCAGCGATTCGAAGAGGCGGCGGATGTTCTCGAGATCGGCCAGCGCCGTGACGTCCTCGAGCAGCCGCGCCTGGCCGCGCACGATCAGCGAGGAGCCCGGCCCGCCGCCCCAGGTCGCCAGCCCGGCCTCGATCACGCGCTGGGTCAGCGCGTCGAGCTGGGCGCGCTGGCCGGCGAGCTCGGCGGCGATTTCTTCCCTGGCCTCCTCGAAGGTGCGGCCGACCAGGCGCGCGGCGAGATAGTTGGCGGCCTCGATCAGGGCCGAGGGCGGCATGCCGATGGGCAGCTCGATCAGGCGGTTCTCGACCGTGCCGTTCTGGGTCACCAGCACGACCAGCGCCCGGCCCGGTCCCAGCGCCACGAACTCGATGTGCTTCAGCGGCTGCTCGCTGCGCGGCGCCACCACCATGCTGGCGCAGCGCGACAGGCCCGACAGCAGCGAGCTGGCGTGCTCCAGCACCTCCTGCACGCTGCGGCCGTTGCCTGCACAGCGCGCCTCGATGCCGGCCCGCTCGTCCTCGCTCAGCACGCCGACCTCGAGCAGCCCGTCGACGAACAGGCGCAGTCCCGCCTCGGTGGGAACGCGGCCGGCTGAGGTATGCGGCGCGAACAGCAGGCCGGAATCCTGCAGATCCGCCATCACGTTGCGGATGGTCGCCGGCGAAAGATGCTCGGTCAGCCGGCGCGTGAGCGTGCGCGAGCCCACCGGCTCGCCGGTCTCGACGTAGGACTCGACGATGCGCCGGAAGACCTCTCGGGCGCGATCGTTGAGCTCGGCAACCGGCGCGGCGGTGCCGACCAGGGTGCGGCTGGCCGATGGGCGGGGCACCGGCTCGAGTCGCGTGATGGGCCGTTGCATGCCCTAGAATCTAGGCAGCGGGCCCGATAGCGTCAACGCCGGGCCGGTGCGAGACTGCGGCGATGGACGACAGGGTCATCGACGCCCCGCCTGCCCGGCTCGTCTTCCGGGCCGATCCGCTGGCCGCGGCCATCGTGCCGCTGCTGTTCGCGCTGATCGTGGGCGCCATCGTCTGGCTGACCGAAGGCCGTGCCTACGCCCAGTGGGTGTGCGCCGGTATCGCCGTCTTCGCCGTCATCGACCAGGTCCAGCTGCGGCTGCGCCCACCGCTGGAGATCGACGGCCGCCGGGCCACCGCCCGACCGCGGCGCGGCGGCGCCATCCGCTTCGGCGGCGAATCGATCGGTTCGGTCGCGGTGCGCTCGCACGGCATCTTCGGCCGGGGTGTCGTCATCCGCCCCGGCCTCGACGCCGCCCGGGGCGCGACAACGGAAACCTTCATCGGCCCCTTGCGCGACCCTGTCGGCGCATGGCACGCCCTCGACCGGCTCCGCCGGACGGGCGGACGATGACCACAGGAAGACCATGTCCATCCGACCTTCCGGCCGCGCGCCCGATCAGCTGCGCCCGATCGAGCTGATTCCCGGCTTCTCGCGCCATGCTGAAGGGTCCTGCCTGGCGAAGTTCGGCGATACCCATGTGCTGTGCACCGCCTCGGTCGAGGAGCGCGTGCCGCCGTGGATGCGCGGCAGCGGCCGCGGCTGGGTGACGGCGGAGTACGGCATGCTGCCGCGCTCGACCCATACGCGCACCGACCGCGAGGCGGCGCGCGGCAAGCAGTCGGGCCGCACCCAGGAGATCCAGCGCCTGATCGGCCGCGCGCTGCGTGCCGTGGTCGATCTCGAGGCGATGGGCGAAATGCAGGTGAAGGTCGACTGCGACGTGCTGCAGGCCGATGGCGGCACGCGCACCGCCAGCGTCACCGGCTCGTGGGTGGCGCTGGCGATCGCCATGAACGGGCTGCAGAAGGCCGGCAAGCTGAAGAAGTATCCGATCACCGGCCAGGTCGCGGCGATTTCCTGCGGTGTCTACAACGGCACGCCGGTGCTCGACCTCGACTACCCCGAGGATTCGGCGGCGCAGGCCGACGCCAATTTCGTGCTGACCGCCGCCGGCGGCCTGGTCGAGGTGCAGGGCACGGCGGAGAAGGATCCCTTCAGCGAGGCCGAGTTCCTCGCCCTGCTGGCGCTGGCCAAGCGCGGCATCGGCGAGCTCTGCGTGCATCAGCGCACCGCGCTGGAGCGAAGCTGAGGCGCGATCGATGACGCCGCGCCGCTTCAGCGGTTCGCAGCTGGTGGTAGCCACGCACAACGCCGGCAAGGCGGCCGAGATCGGCGGCATGCTGGCGCCTTTCGGCGTGCATGTGCTCTCGCACGGCGAGCTCGGGCTGGAGGTGCCGGAGGAGACCGGCACGACCTTCCTCGAGAATGCCGAGCTGAAGGCGCGCGCAGCCGCGCGCACCGCCAACCTGCCCGCACTGGCCGACGATTCGGGCCTGTCGGTGCACGCGCTCGATGGTCAGCCGGGCCTGCACACCGCCGATTGGGAGGGCCCGAACCGCGATGCGATGACCGGCATGGCACGCATCCAGCGCGAGCTCGCCCGCCGTGGCGTGCCCGACACGCCCGAGGCGCGCGCCGCGACGTTCAATTGCGCCCTGGCATTGGCGTGGCCCGATGGCCATGTCGAGAGCGTGCTGGGCCAGGTGCGCGGCACCATCGTGTGGCCGCCGCGCGGCAGCAATGGCCACGGCTACGATCCCACCTTCCAGCCCGATGGCTGGGCGATGACCTGTGGTGAGATGGAACCCGCGGTGAAGAACAGCATCAGCCACCGCGCCGATGCCTTCGCCAGGCTCGTGGCGCGGTGCTTCCGGTGAACGACGCGCGACGCCAGCTCGGCGTCTACGTGCACTGGCCGTTCTGCGTCTCGAAGTGCCCCTATTGCGACTTCAACAGCCACGTCCGCGACGGCGTCGACCAGACGCGCTGGCGCGAGGCGCTGCTCGCCGAGCTTGCTCACTATGCCAAGAGCACGACAGGCCGCAGGGTCGACAGCGTCTTCTTCGGCGGCGGCACGCCGTCGCTGATGCCGCCGGCGACGATCGCCGCGGTGATCGGTACGATCCGCGATCTGTGGCCCCTCGCCGGCGACGTCGAGATTACCATGGAGGCCAACCCGACCTCGGTCGAGGCGGCGCGCTTCGAGGCCGTGCGCGAGGCCGGCGTCAATCGCGTGTCGCTGGGCGTGCAGGCGCTCGATCCCGGCTCGCTGCGCTTCCTCGGCCGCGCGCATTCGGTGGACGAGGGCCTGGCGGCGATCGCCACGGCGCGCGCCGTCTTCGCGCGCTATTCCTTCGACCTGATCTACGCGCGGCCCGGCCAGACGCCGGCGGCGTGGCGCGCCGAGCTGACGCGCGCGCTGGAACTCGCCGGCGAGCATCTCTCGCTCTACCAGCTCACGCTCGAGCGCGGCACGCGCTTCTGGCAGGATCACGCGCACGGCGCCTTCGCCATGCCCGACGAGGACACCGCCGCCGTGCTGTACGAGGAAACCGGCGCGCTGATGGCCGCGCACGGCCTGCCGGCCTACGAGATCTCCAACTATGCCCGACAAGGCGCGGCCTGCCGTCACAATCTGATCTACTGGCGCTACGAGGACTATGTCGGCGTCGGGCCGGGGGCGCATGGCCGCTTCGCCGTCGATCGCGCCGATACCGCGCGCGGCAAGCGCGCCACGCGCCAGGCCAGCGGACCCGAGGCCTGGCTCGAGCAGGTCGAGGCAAGGGGCCACGCGACCGCCGAGGATCGCCTCGTCGATCGGGACGAGATGCCGCGCGAAGCCCTGATGATGGGCCTTCGGCTGGTCGAGGGGATCGATCGAGGGCGCTTCCGCGCGCTCACCGGCCGCGATCCCCTCGACGCCATTGATTCGCAGGCCCTGTCCCGCCTGATCGAAGGCGGCTTTCTGGCGCTCGACGCCGAGCGCCTGCGCGCCACCGCCGCCGGACGCCAGCGGCTCGATGCCGTGCTGGCGCGCCTGCTGCGCTGACGGCATCCGGAGCGCAAAAAAGAAGAGAGCGGGCCCGAGGCCCGCTCTCCGATGCTTTCGACGCTGGACGTCGCGACTAGAACGTGAGGGCCGTTCCGAGCAGGAACTGCCAGCTGTCCGTGCGCTCCGACTGGTTCTGGCCCGACGCCGCCTCGTAGTAGAAGCCGCCGACCAGCCTGATGCCCGGTCCGATGGCGTAGGTGCCGCCGACCATGAACAGGTGAACCTGGTCGGTGCCGACCGCGCCGCCCGGACCCGCCAGTGCCGCGACGCTCTCACGCCGCGTACCGCCGTGGTAGGTGAAGCTCACCGCCCACGGGCCGGTCTCGTACGAGACGCCGGCCGACCAACGGATGTTCTCGTTGCCCGCGATCAGGCCGTTGTTGTCCCAGGTCAAGCTGCCGCCGACCGTGAAGCCGGCATAGCTGATCTGAGCGCCGCCACCAACCGCGTGGTAGTGCCGCTGCAGGCCGTTGTTGAGGATGCCCCGGTCGTAAGCGGCACCGTCGTAGCCCAGCGCCACGGCGATGCCGAGGTTGCCGAACTTGTTCACGTAGTTGAGGCCGAGCGACACGCCGTTGACATACGCGTTCTGCATGTTGGTGCAGAGCGGTGCGTTGCCGGCGCCACCGGTGAAGCCGCAGGTCGCGGCCGCATTGAGCGGTCCGAAGCCCGCCGTGTTGTTCGCCGTCATGTACGGCGTGTACGACACACCGGCCTGGAAGCCGAAGAAGCGCGGCGTGTAGTAGTTGAACTTGTTGGCGTCCTGGAAGATGCCGGGAGCAGCCGCGTTGGCGTGCAGCGCGCCGTTGGCGCCGCTGATGGTCGCCGAGCCCGCCCCGAAGTTGAACTGCGTCGAGCCGTAGCCCGGCAGCACGTTGGGCGCAGCGTAGAACATGCGGTACGACACGACGTCGATGCCGCCGAACTCGATACGACCCCAGTCGCCGAAGGCGAAGATGTACTCTTCGTCCATCGTGTCCGTGGTGGTGCCGGCGGCCTGCGACCAGCCTTCGAGCTCGAAGCGCACACCGATGGTGGTGCCGTTGTCGAGCTTGGTCTGGCCGATGAACCAGATCTCGCCTTCGTACTTGTAGTTCGGCGTGCGGAAGTCGGTGGCCGTGGCGCCGGTTCCGATGCCGCCGTAGTGACCGACGTTGAAATACTGCTGCATATAGCCGCCGACACCAATCTTGATCGGATCGGCCGCCATCGCCGGCACGGCCGCGAGGCCGCCTGCGATCAAAGCGGTCGTCCCCAGGAGGACTTTCTTCATTTCTCCCTCTCTCTCTCTGCTGCGTCTCGCGATCAGGACCGACGGCGACCGGTTTTAGAAGGGCTAGCCACACAACTCGGCCAAAACCGCTCCTGCCACTCGACGGGCCATGGCGGATTAAACTCGCCGCCCTATCAGGGGTCAAGAAACCAAAGGCAGATGCGCCAATTCGGTGGCGAGGTGTGGCACGGACGCCACAAATCGGCCGCCGAGCCACCAGTTTGGCGTACCCCCAGAAGGGTCAATATATTGAGGTAGATTCGGGGTTGGCGCTAAATATGGTATGTTTCATAACAGGACAAATTGCTATCCTATTGAAATTACTGACTTATTGTAGGCTGGGCGATCGGGCTCCACCCGCGTCCGCCGGGCTGGCCGCCGACTAGCTGTTTCCGGCGACCGACTTCCCCTATATAAGTTGGCCTTGGCGCGCCGAATGGCCCAAGAGCCGCCGCGCCGTCACAGGGAGCCCTCATCAATGTCCAGAGGCCATCGTCGCCCGATCCGGCGCGCTCTGCGCGTTGCCTCCATCGCGGTGTTCGCTGCGTCGTCGGCGGGATTGGCGGGTTGCGGCGGCGACGACACGGCGCTGCCGGATCAGCTCACCCGCCCGAAATCAGAGCGCCAGTATGGCCTGAGCCGCGGCGCGGCCGAAGGCGGCGGCCTGTTCGGTCCCGGCGGCCTGTTCGGCTCGCGTGACGAGAAGCGCAAGGGCCTCGACGAGCCGGGCATCGCCGTCAACGCCTTCCTGTGGCGCGCCTCGCTCGATGTGATCATTGACAACAAGTGGCCGATCGCCTCGGCCGACCCGTTCGGCGGGCTGATCATCACCGACTGGTTCCAGTTCACCGAGTCGCCCAGCGAACGGCTGAAGCTGCAGGTGCTGATCCTCGACCGCGACCTGCGCGCCGACGCCATCCGCGCCTCGATCATCCGCCAGCAGCAGGCGGGTGGCCGCGGCTGGGTCGACGCCCCGGTCGATCCCAAGACCGCGTTCGAGTTCGAGAACGCGATTCTTACCCGGGCCCGCCAGCTGCGCATCGCCGCCACGGGCAACTGACCGTTACCGGCGAGCGAGTTGACAATCGCGCGGCGGGCCCTAGCCTGCCCGCCCATGATCGGATATCAGCGGCTTCCCCGACTTATCGCCGCCGGCCTGTAAGGGCCGGTCGGGTGCCCGCGCGCCCTCGAGAAGCCCTGCTATCGTTCGCCATTGGTCCGATCATGTCCTCCAGCCCATCCCCCGTGCGCTACAATTTCCGCGAGACCGAGGCCAAGTGGCAGAAGGCCTGGGAGGAGCGCGGCACGTTCCGCGCAAAAATGGATCGCGCCCGGCCCAAGTACTACGTGCTGGAGATGTTCCCCTACCCGTCGGGGCGCATCCACATGGGCCACGTGCGCAACTACACCCAGGGCGATGTGGTGGCGCGCTACCGCAGGGCGCGCGGCTTCAACGTGCTGCATCCCATGGGCTGGGACGCCTTCGGCCTGCCGGCCGAGAACGCGGCGATGGAGAAGAGGGTCCACCCGCGCAAGTGGACCTACGAGAACATCGCCACCATGAAGGCGCAGCTGAAGTCGATGGGCCTGTCGCTGGACTGGAGCCGCGAGCTGGCGAGCTGCGATCCCAGCTACTACCGCCACCAGCAGAAGATGTTCCTGGATTTCTGGCGGGCCGGCCTCGCCTATCGCAAGGAATCCTGGGTCAACTGGGATCCGGTCGACAACACCGTGCTGGCCAACGAGCAGGTGATCGACGGCAAGGGCTGGCGCACCGGCGCCACCGTGGAGCGCCGCAAGCTCTCGCAGTGGAACCTGAAGATCACGCACTTTGCCGAGGAGCTGCTGACGCGCCTGGATTCCATGCCGCGCTGGCCCGAGAAGGTGCGCCTGATGCAGGCCAACTGGATCGGCAGGAGCGAGGGCGCGCGCGTCTTCTTCGAGCTGACCGGCGAGGGCGCCCTGCCGGGCGAGACGCTGGAGATCTTCACGACGCGGCCCGACACGCTGTTCGGCGCCTCGTTCGCGGCGATATCGCCGGATCATCCGGTGGCGGCGCGCCTGGCCAAGGACGACCCGGCACTGGCGGAGTTCATCGCCGAGTGCCGCAAGACCGGCACCAGCGCCGCCGAGATCGAGACCGCCGAGAAGACGGGCTACCGCACGCGGGTCCTGGCGAAGGACGTGGTCAAGGAGGGCGCGACCCTGCCGGTCTACGTCGCCAATTTCGTGCTGATGGAGTACGGCAGCGGCGCGATCTTCGGCTGCCCGGCGCACGACCAGCGCGACCTGGATTTCGTGCGCAAGTACGGCTTGCCGGTGATCCCGGTCGTGCTGCCCAGGGATGCCGATCCGAAGACCTTCGCGATCGGCGCCGAGGCCTATGACGGCGACGGCACGATCTTCAACTCGGGCTTCCTGGACGGCCTGTCGGTGGCCGACGCCAAGCGCACGATCATCCGCCACCTGGAGAGCAAGGGACAGGGCAAGGGCACCGTGCAGTACCGCCTGCGCGACTGGCTGGTGTCGCGCCAGCGCTACTGGGGCTGCCCGATCCCGGCGATCCACTGCGATTCCTGCGGCGTGGTGCCGGTGCCGGCCAAGGACCTGCCGGTGACCCTGCCCGACGACGTCGAGTTCGACACGCCGGGCAATCCGCTGGACCGCCATCCGACGTGGAAGCACGTCGCCTGCCCGTCCTGCGGCAAGCCGGCGCGGCGCGAGACCGACACCTTCGACACCTTCATCGATTCGAGCTGGTACTTCGACCGGTTCACCTCGCCGCAGCTGGACAGCGCGCCGTTCGACCGCGAGGAGAACCACTACTGGATGCCGGTCGACCAGTACATCGGCGGCGTCGAGCACGCGATCCTGCATCTGCTGTACTCGCGCTTCTGGACGCGCGCGATGCGCGAGGTGCAGATGACCAGCCGCGACGAGCCGTTCGACGGGCTGTTCACCCAGGGCATGGTCTGCCATGAGACCTATCGCGCCACCGACGGCACCTGGCTGTTCCCGGACGAGATCAGGAGGCTGGAGGGTGGCGCCATCGTGCGCGCCTCGGACGATTCGCCGGTGATCATCGGCCGCTCCGAGAAGATGTCGAAGTCGAGGAAGAACGTCGTCGATCCCGACCAGATCATCCGCGACTACGGCGCCGACACCGCGCGCTGGTTCATGCTGAGCGACAGCCCGCCGGAGCGCGACCTGGAATGGACCGAAGCCGGTGTCAGCGGCTCGTGGCGTTTCCAGCAGCGGCTCTACCGGCTGCTGAGCGAGGCGATCGGCAGCGGCGCCGCGGCGGCGAAGGCCAACGGCGCCTTCTCCGACGCCGCGATGGCGTTGCGCCGCGCCGCCCACAAGGCGGCCGCCGGCATCTCGGGCGACATCGAGGCCTTCCATTTCAACAAGTCGGTGGCCCGCCTCTACGAGCTGGCCAACGCCATCGAGGGCTTCAAGGCGAAGGACGATGCCGATCGCGCCGCGCTGGGCGAGACGCTCGACATCTTCGTGCGCCTGATCGCGCCGATGACGCCGCACCTGGCGGAAGAGCTGTGGACCCTGCTGGGCCGCGACGGGCTGGTCGCCGACGCGCCGTGGCCGACGCCCGACGCCGCGCTGCTGGCCGACGAGGACGTCACGGTGGCGGTGCAGGTCAACGGCAAGCTGCGCGCGACCCTGAAGCTGCCCAAGGACACGCCGAAGGATCGGGCCGAGGCCGCGGCCCTGGCCGAGGCGGACGTGATCAAGGCGATGGCCGGCAAGCCGGCGAAGAAGATCGTCGTCGTGCCCAACCGCATCGTCAACGTGGTGGTGTGAGCGGCCACCGCGCCATCGTCGAGGCGACGCGGCGCGGCCTGATGTTCGCGGCGCTCGCGGCGCTTTCCGCCTGCAGCCTGCGCCCGCTCTACGGCGGCGACGAAGGAACGCCGCCGGCCGGTGCGCCGGCAGGCGGCGTGCGCGGCGACCTCGCCGCGATCCGGATCGCCACCATCGCCGAGCGCAGCGGGCAGGTGCTGCGCAATGCGCTCATCGACCACCTCACTCCCGGGGGCGAGCCGCGCCAGCCGCTCTATCACCTGGTGGTGACGCGCAGCGAGTCCGAGCAGACGCCGCTGCGCCGTCTCGACGAGGTGGCAATGCTGCAGACCCTGCACGTCAGCGCCAGCTGGAGCCTGCGCGATCCCGCCGGCGCCACGCTCACCGCGGGCTTCAGCCGCACCGTGGCGCGGTTCGATCTGACGCGCTCGCAGCCGGCCACCGAGGCCGCGCGCGAGAACGCGCGCGAGCGCACGGCGCGCGACCTCGCCGAGGACATCCGCATGAAGCTGGCGCTGTATTTCCGCCAGCGCCGCGGGCTGTAGCTTCGGGTTTACCGTCATTCCGAGCGCAGCGAGGAATCTGGACGTCTCCCTGGATTCCTCGCTGCGCTCGGAATGACAGAGCGTCTCAGCGCGCGCCGAGATCGCCGGCGGCGGCGCGGCGCAATGCCGGCGTCACCTCGGGCAGCGCGACGTCGAACCATGCGCCGAAGCCCGGCCGCGCCTGGTGCAGCAGCATGTCGAGGCCGTCGACCGTGAGGTTGCCGCGCGCTCTGGCGGCCGCGAGCAGCGGGGTCTCGAGCGGCAGCACGTAGACGATGTCGTCGACCACCGCCGAGCCCGGCAGCGCGGCGAGATCGAGCTCCAGCGGCGGCATGCCCTTCATGCCCAGCGATGTCGTGTTGACCAGTAGCCCCGCGCCGCCCAGTGCGGCCTCGCGCCGATCCCAGTTGTCGATCACCACCGTGCGGCCGTCCTTCGGCGTCACCTGCGCGCCGAGGTCGATCGCCGTTTGACGCGTGCGATTGAGCAGGCGCAGCTCAGGTACACCGGCATCGACCAGCGCGTGACATACCGCGCGCGCCGCACCGCCGGCACCCAGCACGACCGCCGGCGCCGCGTCCGGCTTCCAGCTCGGCGCACCGGCGCGCAGGGCGGCGATGAAGCCGAAGGCGTCGGTGTTGCGTCCCTCCAGCGTGCCGTCGGCGCGCTTCACCACGGTGTTGACCGCGCCGATCCGCGTCGCGCCGGCATCGACGTGATCGAGCATGCCCAGCACATCGATCTTGTGCGGCAGGGTGAGGTTGCAGCCGCGCGCATGCGGCGTGCTGCGGATGAAATCGAGCGTGGCGCGCAGCGCCGCGCCGCCCGGCGCCACGGCGAGACGGCCGTAGAAGCCGTCGATGCCGCGCTCCTGCAGCCAGTAGCCGTGGATCAGTGGCGAGCGCGAATGCTCGACCGGCCAGCCGACAATGAAGGCGAAGGGTCGGTCCTGTGCGGCGGCGAGCAGGGTGGCGAAGTCGGGCGTCATGGTTCAGTTCCGGGCGACCCCGGCACCGCGCAGGAAGTCGAGCAGCGGCAATAGTGGCAGACCCAGGATGGTGAAGTAATCACCTTCGATACGCTCGAAGAGTTGCGGGCCCGGGCCCTCGAGGCGATAGGCGCCGACGGAGGTGGTGAGCGACTCGCCGCAGAGCGCGACGTAGTGGTCGAGGAAGGCGTCGGAGAACGCGCGCATGGTCAGGTGCGCCGCGGTGAGATGGCGCCAGATCACGCGCTCGTCGCGCGCGACGCAGATCGCGGCGTGCAGCGTGTGCGTGCGCCCGCGCAGGCGCAGCAGATGCGAACGCGCCTCGGCGAGATCGACCGGCTTGTCGTACAGCGCGCCGTCGCAGGACAGCGTCTGGTCGGCGCCGATCACCAGCGCGCCGGGCCGCAGACGCGCGCCCGCCAGGGACTTGAGATCGGCGAGCGCCGCCGCCAGGGCAGCGCCGGGGATGTCGCCCAGCCGCGCCTTTTCCGCCGCCTCGTCGATGTCGGGCGCCAGCGCCTCGTGATCGAGCCCGACACCCGACAGCAGCGCGCGGCGCGCGATCGAGGTTGAGGCGAGGACGAGGCGCATCAGTGCTTGTGCTCGTTGGCCGGCTGGGCGCCCAGCGGCAGGATCGGCACCGCGACCTCGATGCGGCCGGCCTTCTCGAACACCAAAGTGAGCGGCGCGCTGTCGCCGGCCTTCAGCGGTGCCTTGAGCTCCATCAGCATGATGTGGAAGCCGCCCGGCGCGAGGGTCGCCTTGCCGTTGGCCGGCACGTCGATGCCCGGCACCTCACGCATGCGCATCACGTCGCCATCCTTGATCACCGTGTGCAGCTCGGCCCGGGCGGCCACCGTCGACTCCACGCGCAGCAGGCGGTCGGCGCTGGCGCCGCCGTTGACGATCGTCATGTAGGCGCCGCCGGCGCGCGCTGCCGGCGCGGTGGCGCGCGCGAAGGGCTGCTCGATGCGCAGCGGGCTCGTGCCCTGGGCGACGGCGATGGTGGGCAGCGCGAGGGCGGCGATGAGCAGCAGGCAACGGCGACGCATGACGAACTCCTGACGGATCAGGCCGCGACGCCTACGCGGCACAAGACAATCGCGCAAGCGTTGCGCTGTCGCGGTGGCAAGCGGCGCGAGGCTGCACTAGGCTCCGCGTCGCGACAGGCGAGGGGAGGCTCCCATGGTCAAGGCAGTGCAGATCCGGCAGGCTGGCGGACCCGAGGTGATGGAATACACCGATGTCGAGGTCGGCAAGCCCGGCGCCGGCGAAGTGCGCATCCGTCATACCGCGATCGGCCTGAACTTCATCGACATCTATACGCGCTCCGGTCTCTATCCGGTGCCGATGCCCAACTGCATCGGCCGCGAGGGTGCCGGCGTGGTGCTCGAGGTCGGGCCGAGGGTGAAGGGCTTCAAGAAGGGCGACCGGGTCGCCTATTGCGGCAGCGGGCCGGGCGCCTATGCCGAGGAGCGTGTGCTGCCCGCCGCCCTCCTGCTGAAGGTGCCCAACGGGATCAGCGACAAGCAGGCCGCCGCGATGATGCTCAAGGGCATGACGACGGAGTACCTGATCCGCCGCACCCACAAGTGCAAGAAGGGCGACATCGTGCTGTTCCACGCCGCCGCCGGCGGTGTCGGGCTGCTGTTTGGCCAGTGGGCCAAGGCGATCGGCGTCAAGGCGATCGGCACGGTGTCCTCGCCGGAGAAGGCGGCGATCGCCAAGAAGCATGGTTACACCTGGGTGATCGACTACTCGAAGGAAGACGTGGTGGCGCGGGTCAAGGAGATTACCAAGGGCAAGGGCGTGCCCGCGGTCTATGACGGTGTCGGCAAGGACACCTGGGACATCTCGCTGAAATGCCTCGCCCCACTGGGGACGCTGGCGAGCTTCGGCAATGCCTCGGGGCCGGTGCCACCGGTGGCGCCGGCGGTCCTCGGCGGCAACCTTTCGGCCTTCCTGACCCGGCCGAGCCTGGGCGCCTATACCTCGACGCGGAAGGATCTCGAGGGCAGCGCCAAGGCGCTGTTCAAGATGGTCAAGAGCGGCAAGATCAAGATCACCATCGACCAGACCTATGCGCTGAAGGATGCTGCGCAGGCGCATCGCGACCTCGAAAGCCGCAAGACGACCGGTCAGACGGTTCTGATCCCCTAGCGCGGTTGACTTCCTTACTTCCATGGTGGAAAGTAAGGAATGCGGCTGATCAGCAGGATCACCAGCAAAGGACAGATCACCATCCCCAAGGCCGTGCGTTCGGCGCTCGGCCTGCAGGATGGCGACTTGGTATCCTTCGCGCTGGGTGACCAGCAGGCGGTATTGCACAGGATCGCCCCGCAATCGGAGGCCGCGCCCGGCGGGGCGGTCGGCACCGACCTCACCGAGTGGGCCAGCCCGGCCGACGAGGACGCCTACCGTGATCTTTGACCGCTACGACGTGGTGGCGCTGCCGCATCCGCTGAACGACGCGCAGCCCTCCGCCCGGAGGCCCGCGGTCGTGCTGTCGACCCGCACTTTCAACATCAGCCAGGGCCATACGCTGTGCGCCATGGTAACCAGCTCGGCCGGCGGCTGGTCGAGCGACGTGCCGATCGTCGACCTGCAGACCGCCGGCCTGCCGGTGCCGTCGGTGGTGCGGCTCAAGCTGTTCGTGGTCGAGAACGCCAAGGCCGAGCGCCGCCTGGGAGAGCTGGCGCGCAAGGACGCCAAGGCGCTGCGCCGCGCCCTGCGCTCGGCGCTGGGCGAGGACGAATGAGCCGATGATGATCGTCGGCCTGACGGGCTCCATCGGCATGGGCAAGTCCACCGCCACGCGTTTGCTGCGCAGCATGGGCATCCCGGTCTACGACGCCGACGCCGCGGTCCACGCCGTGCAGGCGCCCGGCGGCGAGGCCCTGGCGCCGATCGAGGCGGCCTTCCCCGGCTCGGTGAAGAACGGCGTGCTCGACCGCGCCGCCTTGGGCGCCAAGGTGTTTGGCGACCCCGCCGCCTTGCGCCGGCTGGAGGGCATCGTCCATCCGCTTGTCGGCCGCCGGCAGCGCGCCTTCCTCAAGAAATGGGCGTTGCGCCGCGCCCCGATCGTCGTGCTCGACATCCCGCTGCTGTTCGAAGGCAACGGCCATCGCCGGGTCGATGCGACGATGGTCGTCAGTTCTCCTTACTTCCTGCAAAAACAGCGCGTCCTCGCGCGCCCCGGGATGACGGCCGAGAAGTTCGACGACATCCACCGCCGCCAGGTCCCCGACAGCATCAAGCGCCGGCACGCCGATTTCGTCCTGCCCAGCAACGCCGGCATCGGGCCGACCCGCGCGGCGCTCGCCCGGGCCCTGAAGGAACTCCGCAATCGCAAGGGCCGCTTCTGGCCGGGCCGGCCGCTCTACGAGCGACGCACGGCCGAGCTCGCCCGCAGCCGCCGAGGCCGCCCGCCATGACCCGTGAAATCGCCTTCGACACCGAGACGACCGGGCTCGATCCGCGGGCCGGCCACCGGCTGGTCGAGATCGGCTGCGTCGAGCTGATCCACGGCATGCCCAGCGGCCGGTCCTGGCACAGCTACCTCAACCCCGAGCGCGACATGCCGGAGGAAGCCTTCGCCGTTCACGGCCTGTCGGTCGACTTCCTGCAGGACAAGCCGCTGTTCGGCGACGTCGCCGAAGGTTTCCTCGAGTTCGTCGCCGACGCCACGCTGGTGATCCACAACGCCGCCTTCGACCTGGGCTTCATCAACGCCGAGCTCGACCGGATCGGCCGGCCGGCGCTGAGCAACGCCTTCGTCGATACGGTAAGCGTGGCGCGGCGCAAGTTCCCCGGCCAGCGCAACAGCCTGGATGCGCTGTGCGAGCGCTTCGGCATCGACAACGCCCATCGTACCCGGCACGGCGCGCTGCTCGACGCGGAGCTGCTCGCCGAGGTCTATGTCGAGCTCAATGGCGGCCGCCAGCGCGGCCTCGACCTCGCCGCCACCACCACCACCGTCACCGTGCAGGTGAGCGAAGGCGCGGTGGCGGTCAGCGTCGTGCGCGAAGCGCGCGTGCATGCGCCGTCGGCCGCCGAGCTGGCGGCGCACGAGGCCTTCCTGAAGAAGCTCAGCGAGCCGATCTGGCTGAAGTGACAACGGCGCAGCTACTGTCATCCCGAGCGCAGCAAGGGATCCAGGCAACGCCCGGGATGACGGGGCCGCCTACGCGTGCCCGACCGGCGTGCTGGGGGTCTGCGCCATCTGCTGCTGGTAGAGCGCGGCGAAATCGACCGGCTGCAGCAGGAGCGGCGGCAGGGCCGCCTGGCTCAAGGTCGCGGTGATGATGGCGCGGGCGAAGGGGAACAGCAGCATCGGCACGTGGATGCCGATGATCGGCCCGATCGCTTCCTGCGGCACGGCGCCGACGCTGACGACGCCGGCATAGGCCAGCTCCATGATGAAGATCATCTGGCCCTGGTCGTCCTTGCCGTCGAGCTCGACGCTCATCGTCACCTCGAACATGCCGGGCTGCTCGAGGTTGCGCGCATCGCAGCGGACGTTGAGGTTGTACTGCGGCGGCGCGGTGAGCTGCAGGCTCTGCGGCGCGCGCGGGTTCTCGAACGACATGTCCTTGATGTACTGGCCGTGGATGGTGATCGGCGCCTGGCCGGCCGGCTGGTTGGTGTCGCTCATCTCGGATCTTCCTGCGAAGGGGGCGCGGCCCGCGTAGCACGCGCCGCCCGGCCGGTACAAGGCAAGCCGCCCCGAATGGACATGCGATCCCTGCGGCTATTGCGCTTGCCCGCCCTTGCGGCGCGGCGGAAAATGTTCCCGCCATGTCGCGTCCCCTTGTCGGTATCTCCGCCTGCCGCCGCCAGATCAAGGCGTGGACCATCCACTCGGTCGGCGAGCGCTATGTCAGGGCCGTCGTCGAGGCGGTCACCGCCACCCCGATCCTGCTGCCGGCCGTCGGGGTCGGCGATCAGGGCCTCGATCTCGATCGCATCCTCGACGCCGTCGACGGCGTGCTGCTGACCGGCAGCCCCTCGAACGTCGAGCCGTTCAACTATGGCGGCCGCGATCCGCGGCCGGGCGTCGCGGCCGATCCGGCGCGCGATTCCACCACCCTGCCGGTGATCCGCGGCGCCATCGCGCGCGGCATCCCGCTGCTCGCCATCTGCCGCGGCATCCAGGAGGTCAATGTCGCCCTGGGCGGCACGCTGCACGCGCATGTCGAGGAGATTCCCGGGCGGATGGACCACCGCTCGCCGCGCGTCGACAGCCTCGAGGACAAGGTGGCGCCGGCGCACGCCATCGACATCGCCGAGGGCGGTCTCCTGCAGCGCATCACCGGCCTGAAGCACGCCGAGGTCAACTCGCTGCACGGCCAGGGCATCGCCCAGGTGGCGCCTGGCGCGCGCGTCGAGGCGGTGGCGCCCGACGGCCAGGTCGAGGCGATCAGCCTGCCGGGCGCGGCGGGCTTCATGCTCGCGGTGCAATGGCATCCCGAGCACCGCGCGCTGGAGAACCCGCTGTCGCGCGCCATCTTCCATGCCTTCGGCGAGGCCTGCCGCGCGCGGATGGCCGAACGCCACGGCCTGCCGCTACGCGCCGCAGCCGAGTAGCGCCGGCGCGCGCTATAGTGGCCATCCCCGATCGGGATGGAGCGCCCCATGACTGCCGAGCCCGCGCGCACCGGCGCCAATGCCCGCCGCGATTTCTACGAGCGCATCGGCGCACTCTCGATGGCGCCGCTGTGGGAGTCGATGCACCAGCTCGTGCCGCCTTCGCCTTCGCCGAAGTACGTGCCGGCACACTGGAGCTACGAGCGGGTGCGGCCCTACCTGATCGAGTCGGGCGCGCTGATCACCGCCAAGGAAGCGATCCGCCGCGTGCTGATCCTCGAGAATCCGGCGCTCAGGGGCACGGCCTGCGCCACGCCCACGCTCTACGCCGGCCTGCAGCTGATCCTGCCCGGCGAGATCGCGCCCAGCCATCGCCACACGCAATCGGCGCTGCGCTTCATCGTCGAGGGCGAGGGCGCCTATACCGCGGTCGACGGCGAGCGCACCATCATGCGCGAGGGCGACTTCGTCATCACGCCGTCGTGGACCTGGCACGATCACGGCAACGATTCGTCCAAGCCGATGGTCTGGCTCGACGGCCTCGACATCCCGATCGTGGCGATGTTCAACGCCGGCTTCGCCGAGAACGGCGCCGAGGACGAGCAGGCGGTGACGCGGCCGGAAGGCGATTCCGACGCGCGCTACGCCGCGGGCCTGCTGCCGGTCGATCACAAGGCCTCGCGCCAGGCCTCGCCGATCTTCAACTATCCCTATGCCCGTACCCGCGAGGCACTGGCGCGCCTGGCCAGGGCCGGCGCGCCCGATGCCTGCCACGGCCACAAGCTGCGCTACGTCAACCCCGCCACCGGCGGCGCGCCGATCGCCACCATGGGCACCTTCATGCAGCTGCTGCCCGAGGGCTTCGCGACCGCGCCCTATCGCAGCACCGACGGCACGGTGGTCTCGGTGGTCGAAGGCGAGGGCGAAACGACGATCGGCGAGCAGGTCATCCGCTGGAAGAAGCGCGATCACTTCATCGTGCCGAGCTGGATGACGGTGACGCACAAGGCTTCGGCCGAGTCGGTGCTGTTCAGCTTCTCCGACCGGCCGATCCAGGAACGGCTGGATCTGTGGCGCGAGGACCGCGGCGGGAAGTAGCCGTACCCGGGACCGCCGGCGGTCCGATGAAGGCAGCCGCTACGCCGTGCGCTTCTGCGCCGCGACCGAGCCGGCGCAGCGATGGACGGGCAGGGCGCGCAGGCGCGGATCGCGCGCTTCGGCGTGGCGCACCTGCCAGCCGCCGCCCGCCTGGTACAGGAACAGGTCGAGGTCGCAGGCATCGCTGCGGAAGCGCAGCAGGCGCGACGGGCCGTCCTCGCGGGCGAAGACCGGGCGGCCGAAGGTCTGCGCGACGCGACGCTCGTCCATGCCACGCAGCGTCTCCATCGCGATCGGCTGGCCGGCGTTGCTCGAGGTGAAGACGCCGGGCTCGGCGGTGCTGAGCGAATACTGGCTGACCGTGCGGCCGCCGCTGGAATCGCTGACGCAGGCGGCGAGCGAAAGGGCGCAGAGCGCGAGGGCAGCGAGGCGCATCGTTCCTGGTCTTGCGGGCATGCGGACGGCGACACCTTACGCGCCCGGTGCGGGCGCGCAAAGCCTCAGGCAACGCGCTGCGCCGATGCGTCCGGGAAAGACGGCGGCACCACCGGCTGTCGCAACGCCCCGGCGACATGCACCATCATCGCCGTGCCGACCACCGGGGCGAGCAGGTTGAGGAACGGCACCGTGCCCATCAGCATGATCAGGATGCCGGTCAGCCACACGCGTCCGCTGTCGGCCGAGCGCAGCCTCTTGGTCTCGGCCGCCGTGCGCCGGCGCAGGCCGACGCCCTCGTGGTACATCGCCCCGGCCATGTGACCGTTGACGGCATAGAACAGGATCAGGCCGGTGGGCGGGATGAACAGCAGAACGAGATAGATCGGCAGCAGCAGCAGATTCACGCCCAGCATCAGCAGCAGGAACTTCACGCCCGACCAGATGCCGCTCCAGATCGGCGTGCCGCGCGCCACGCCCAGCTGCGGATAGTGGCGCGCCTCGACGGCGTCGGCGACCTCGTCGAGGAACAGGCCGACCATCATGCCGAAAAAGGCCGGGAACAGCAGGAGCGGCGCGACGAAGGCCATCAGGCTGGCCAGCCAGCCGAGTGCCCAGTCGAGCCAGCCGATATCGACGCTCGGGATCGATCGCCCGGCCCAGCGCAGCAGCAGCCACAGAACGATGTAGAGCACCAGCGCCAGGGCGAGGGATTTCAGCACCACCCAGCGCAGCTTCGGGTCGAGGAGCTGGCCGAAGGATTTCTCGATAGCGGAGAACATGGCGACAAATATAGGGGGCCGGCGTGACCGGCCCAAGGCGTCTCGCCAAGCTCAGTTGGTGGCCAGACGGTCCAGCCGCGCCGCGCCCAGGATGGGTCCGTGCTCGGTCGTCTGCACCAGCACCACCATGGCTGCGCCCGGCGCCAGCTTGTCGGCGGGCACGGTCAGGCGGGTCGCCTCGCCGGTCCAGGTCGCCAGCTTCTCGATCGAGCGCACCACGTTGAAATTGGTCAGCGTCGTGCCGCGGTTCTCGCCGCGGCCTACCGGCGTGACATGGCGGGGATCGACGCTCAGCAGCCAGATGTCGGACAACGGCACGCCCGACATCCTGGGCAGCTCGACCAGGCCGCGCCCGCCGCTCAGCGCGTCGAGCACCGGATTGCACCGCGCCCCGGCGCGCTCGGCGGCCTGCCGCAGCATCTTGTAGACGCGGGCGGGATTGGTGCCCGGATCGTGCGCGGCGCCGTTGAACACCATCTCCGGCGTATAAACGTAGCGCTGTCTCAGGGCCTGGGCGTAGCTGTGCTGGCGCGCGGTCGTCGCCGCGGTGGCGAACGGATCCTTCCAGCCGATGTAGTCCCAGTAATCGACATGAAACGAAAGCGCGATCACGTCGGGCCGGCGCGCCAGCTCGCCCAGCAGCCGGTCGGCCGGCGGGCAGGAGGAGCAGCCCTGCGAGGTGAACAGCTCGACCACGACCGGTGCGTTGGGCAGGGGGTTCGCAGCCAAGGTCGAGCGATGCGAAGCGAAGCCCAGCCCGCCCAGCGCCGCACCGGCGGCAAAACGAGCGAACTGGCGTCGGGTGGTCATGCTGCGAATGTGCCTATTGCATGGGGCCGGCGCCAATCACTTCCCGGCCAACCCGTTCACGAAACGAACCAATCCGGTTCAAATGCCGGTGAAGCAAGGCCGGCCCAGGCTGGACGGCACAACTATTTACAGATGTAGAGGCGGTTTGTCCCTCGGCCGAATCGCCTTGCAACAGGTCGGTCGATACGCCAAATCTCGCTCAGCCTATGTTATAATATTGCGCTCTGACACGGCAGACCCGATGGCCACGCACCACCACCACCTGTCCTCCGATCTGGCGACGGCTCTGATCTCCTTCAGCGCCGCACGGCGGATCGCCTGGGCGCTGGTGCCGGTCGCGGCGATCTGGCTGGCCGTGCTGTGGGCGCTGGCATGAGCGCCGCGCTCAGCCTGCGCGACCTGACGGTCGCCTACGAGCGCCATCCGGCGATCCATCACGTCAGCCTCGACGTCGCCGAGGGTGCGCTGACCGCCGTGGTCGGGCCCAATGGCGCCGGCAAGAGCACGCTTCTGAAGGCGGTGATCGGCGAGGTCGGCAAGGTCGAGGGCAGCGTCGATCTCGCCGGCCGCAGCCGCGCCAAGATCGCCTACCTGCCGCAGATCTCCGACATCGACCGCAGCTTCCCGATCTCGGTGCTCGAGGTCGTGCTGCTGGGCAGGTGGGCGCGCATCGGCGGCTTCGGCGGCGCCAGCGCGAAGGACAGGCACGACGCGATCCACGCCATCGAGGCGGTGGGCCTGCGCGGCTTCGAGCAGCGGCCGATCTCGACGCTCTCGGCCGGCCAGTTCCAGCGCGTGCTGTTCGCGCGCGTGCTGTTGCAGGACGCCGAGATCATCCTGCTCGACGAGCCGTTCAACGCCATCGACGCGCGCACCACCACCGACCTGATGGCGCTGGTGCAGCGCTGGCACGCCGATCGCCGCACGGTGCTGTGCGTGCTGCACGACATCGAGCAGGCGCGCGCCCGCTTCCCCGACGCCATCCTGCTGGCGCGCGAGCTGGTCGCTGCCGGCCCCACCGCCGAGACCTTGAGCGCCGCCAACCTGCTGCGCGCGCGCGCCATGGCGGAAGCCTGGGACGAGGACGCCGATGCCTGCCTGCGCGCGGCCGACTGAATTTCCCTTCCCCCGGAGGGGGAAGGTGCCCGAAGGGCGGAAGGGGGATGTCGAAGACGGACTCCCGCGTTCGTCTTCGACATCCCCCATCCGGCGCTCCGCGCCACCTTCCCCCTCCGGGGGAAGGTAAGGATCGCGAATGCAAGCCCTCTACGATTTCCTGCTCGGGCCGTTCGTCGAGTTCGGCTTCATGCGCCGCGCGCTGGTGGCGTGCCTGGCGCTGTCGGTGGGCAGCTCGACCATCGGCGTGTTCCTGATCCTGCGCCGCATGAGCCTGATGGGCGATGCGCTGGCCCATTCGCTGCTGCCCGGCGCCGCGGTCGGCTTCCTGCTCGGCGGCCTGTCGCTGCCGGCAATGGGCGCGGGCGGCTTCGCCGCTGGCATCCTGGTGGCGCTGCTGTCGGGCGTCGTCGCGCGCTTCACCTCATTGCGCGAGGACGCGAGCTTCGCCGCGTCCTATCTCACCGCGCTGGCGCTGGGCGTGACCATGGTCTCGCTCAGGGGCTCGAGCGTCGATCTGATGCACATCCTGTTCGGCTCGATCCTCGCCGTCGACGATCTGTCGCTGCTGCTGGTGGCGACGACCGCGACCATCACCCTGGTCGGCATGGCGATCATCTACCGCCCGCTGGTGGTGGAGTGCTTCAACCCCGGCTTCCTCGTGGCGATGGGCGAGAAGGGCGCGATCTTCCACTACGCCTTCCTGGCGCTGGCGGTGCTCAACATGGTCGCCGCCTTCCAGGCGATCGGCACCCTGATGGCGCTCGGCCTGGTGCTGCTGCCGGCGATCGCCGCCTCGTTCTGGACGCGCGACGTGCCGTCGATGGCATTGGTGGCCGCACCCATCGCCCTGTTCTCCAGCTATGTCGGGCTGCTGGTGTCGTTCCACAGCGACCTGCCCTCGGGCCCGTCGATCGTGCTGACGGCGGCTTCCTGCTACATCGCCTCGCTGCTGCTGGGCGCGCGCGATTCGGTGCGTCAACGCCTCTCGCGTCCGGCCCACCTGCACGGCTAGAGCGACGAGCCCGAATTCGGCGCCGCCCTGTCATCCCGAGCGCAGCGAGGGATCCGGACATCTCCCTGGATCCCTCGCTGCGCTCGGGATGACACTCCTGATTCAATCCGCCCAGACATTGCTCTAAGCTGCCAGCATGGAGATCAAGGCGGCACAGGCCGAAGCCTTCCTGCGCGGCTATGCCAGGAAACCCGACGCCGCGCTGCGCGCCGTGCTGCTCTTCGGCAGCGACGACGGGCTGGTCGCCGAGCGCGGCAAGGCCCTGGCGCTCAGTGTCTGTCCCGACCTCGCCGATCCGTTCCGCGTCGTCGACATCACCGGTGACGCCCTGAAGCAGGATCCGGCGCGGCTGGCCGACGAGTTCCAGTCGATGTCGCTGATGGGCGGCCGCCGCGTGGTGCGCGTGCGGCCCGCTGGCGAGGAATGCCTGGCCGCCGTCGAGGCGCTGCTCGAGGCGCCGGCCGGCGACGCGCTCATCGTGCTCGAGGCCGGCAACCTCGCGCCGGCATCGGGCCTGCGCAAGAGCGTCACCGGCAGCGACGCCGGCGCCGCCATCGGCTGCTATCCCGACAGCGAGGACGCGCTGGGCGGGCTGGTCGAGCGCGTGCTGGGTGAGTTCGGCCTGCGCGCCGATGCCGAGACGCAGGAATTTCTCATCGACAATCTCGGCGGCGATCGCGCGCTGTCGCGCTCGGAGCTGGAGAAGCTCGCGCTCTACAAGGGCCCGGCCGGCGAGGGCGCATCGCCCGAGGCGCGCACCATCTCCCTCGACGAGGCGATGGCGGTGATCGGCGACACCGCGGCGATCGGCCTCGACGACGTGGTCGACCGCACCTTCGACGGCGACTATGCCGGCATGGACCGCGCGCTCGACCGCGTCATCGGCGAAGGCGTGAAGGCACCGCAGATCGTGCGCGCCGTGCAGCGCCACGCCGACATGCTGCATCGCCTGGGCGCTGCGGGCGGCAACATCGAAGGCGCCTACGCCCGCATCTTCCCGCGCCCGCATTTCAGCCGCCGCAACACGATCCTGCGCCAGGCGCGGACGTGGCCCGACACGCGCATGGCCGACGCGCTGGGCCTGATCCTCGAAGCCGACATGCACACCAAGACCACCGGCTTCCCCGACGAAGCGATCGCGCGACGGCTGTGCCTGCGCCTGGCGCAGGCGGCGCGTGGGTTGCAGCGCCGGCGGGCGTAGCACTCCTCGTCATCCTGAGCGCAGCGAAGGATCCTGCGGTATCGCGGTCACGTCGAAGCACTGTGCCCATTCGCACGACCGCGAGATCCTTCGCTGCGCTCAGGATGACGGAGGGAATCAACACCCCAGCTTGCGCGCCAGGTCGACGATGTCGGCCGCCGGAATGTCGACCGCCTCGGGATCGGCGGCGAGGTCGGTGGTCTGGCCGGGACCGTGCTCGGCGGGGCGCGGCCAGAAGGCGGTGCGCAGGCCCTGCGCCTTGGCCGCCTTCAGATCGTTGTTGTGCGCGGCGCACATCAGCACTTCGTGCGGCATCAGGTTGAGCAGCTCGCAGGAGCCGAGATAGGCGCGTGGCGTCGGCTTGTAGGCGCGCGCCGCCTCGGCGCCGAGGATGCAGTCCCACGGCAGGCCGGCGCGCTTGGCCATGTTCACCATCAGCGCCACGTTGCCGTTCGAGCACGGTGCGATGATGTATTTCGTCTTCAGCAGCGTGAGACCCGGCACCGAGTCAGGCCACGGATCGAGGCGGTGCCAGACCTTGTTCATGTGCTCGATGTCGAGCCCGGTCAGGCCCTTGATGGCGAAGCGGTCGAGCAGCACGTAGAGGCTCTCGCGATGCAGCGTGTCGAGCTGCGTGAACGGCCGGCGGCCGGAGCGCACCTCCTCCATCGCCGGCTGGTACATCCTGCGCCAGGCGACCGAGAACTCGGTCCAGTCGACGCCGCTGATGTTCTTCGCGGCGCCGAAGGCCGACAGATCCTTGATCAGGCTCGAGCGCCAGTCGACCACCGAGCCGAAGACGTCGAAGATGCAGGCCTTGATGTCCGCGATCATGGATGATCCTCCCGCCGTCAGTATGGCAGGCGAGTCGGTCGCACAAAAGCAGGCGCGCCAGCTCGCGGCCGTCTGGTAAACCTGTGCTGGGACGAGGTAGCAATTGACCCTACCTATCAATAGTGTCGGAGAACTGCCCCCTGGCATCCACCGGGCGCGCTGGGACGAGGTCGCGCAGACATTCGGTCAAGGCGTTCAGGCGCGGCGCCATGCATTGATGAAGCTTCGCTTCTTGTACGATCTGTCGAGGACAACCCACCACCTGGCACGGTTCCTGACCTTCGGTAGCTTTGTCTCTGGCAAGCGGGCACCACGAGATGTCGACATCATCCTCGTTATGGCCGAAGCCTTTCGCGTCGAGGACACCTCACGCGAAGCCCAGACGCTGTTCTCACATGCCGACGCCGAGGCACGTTTCGGGGCAAGCATCTTCTGGATTCGCGAAGGGTCGCTGACGCCGGCGGAGTTGGCGGAGTTCCTCGATACATGGCAGATTGGCCGTGATGGACGCAGGCGAGGTCTGCTGGAGATCGTCGATGATCGTCGATGACACTGAGTTGGCTGTTGCACGCGAGCGCGTGGCGCGTCTTGAGCGACTGCTGGAAACACTTCGCAAGTCAGCGCGGCCCGAGGAGTGGTCGGCGCTCAGCTCCGGCTACCGGCTCGAGATCGAGCGCGCCCAGGGCGAGATTCTCGACTACCTGTCCCGGCCGGTCGCCGCATAGGGCAGGGCGCTGGTCAGGGCGTCGAGTTCGGCCGAGGTGCGCGCGGTGCCGAAGACGTAGCGGTCGGGCCGCAGGATCAGCGCGCCGCATTCGTGCGCGGCCAGCCAGGCCTCGATGGTGGGCCCGCCGGCGTCGATGACCGCGATGTCGCGCTCGTGCCAGTGCCGCCGCGTCTGCGGCGTGACTGCGCCCAGGGCCTGGGCCGTGCCGATCACCGCGAAGCGCCAGCCGATCGCCTCGTCGAGCAGGCGACCGTCGGGCAGGCGCGGCTGTGGGAAGACGACGCCGGCCGGCGGCGGCGCCGCCTGGTGCGCGCCGGGACCGAGCTGCGGCTGCGGGAAGTCGAAGATCTCGGCGCCCCGCTCGCGGAAATGCCGGTCGCGCTCGGCGGCGCCCTGCCGGTCGGTGGCCTGGATGATGCTGCCGAGATAGACCGCGAGATCGATGAAGGCGCGGACATGGGCGATGCGCTCGCTGCCGTAGGTGTCGAGCAGCGAATCGGGCGCGGCGCGGCGCAGCACGGCGTCGAGCTTCCACGCCAGGTTGGCGGCGTCGCGCAGGCCCGCGCACATGCCCTGGCCGAGGAAGGGCGGCGTCTGGTGGCAGGCATCGCCGGCCAGCAGCAACCGGCGACGGCGCCATTGCCGCGCGATCGTCGAATGGAAGGTGTAGATCGCGGCGCGCTCGACCACGGCGTCTTCCGGCGCGATCCAGCGCGACAGCAGGGGCCAGAACTTCTCCGGCCGGATCGCGTCCAGGGGATCGTCGCCGGGCATCAGCATGATCTCCCAGCGCCGCCGCCTTCCGCCGACATGGACGATGGTCATCGGCCGACCCGGATCGCAGAGCTGCATGGTGTGATCGGGCAGCGCCTGGGCGCGCGGCGAGGCGGGGTCGACGAGCAGGTCGAGCACCAGCCAGGGCTGGTGCAGGCCGAGATCCTCGTTGTCGACGCCCATGTGGCGGCGGACCAGCGAACGCGCGCCGTCGCAGCCCACGACGTAGCGCGCCTGGTGCGTCACACCGCTGGAACGGATGGGCGCGCCGGCCGACAGGCGCACGTAGTTGGCATACTCGTCCAGCCGCACCACCTCCTGGCCGAGCGCGACCGTGACGTTGGGCATGGCCGACGCCCCGTCGCGCAGGGCCGAATCCAGCCGCGGCTGGTGGAAGTACCAGTTGTTGACCCAGCCCTGCGGCCCGACGCCTTCCAGGCCACGGCGTTCCATCAGCGTCTCGCCGGCGGCGTTGACGAAGCGCATGCCCTTGCTCGACGGCCGCGCCACGCCCAGCACCGCCTCGGCCAGCCCGGCCGACTGGAAGATGCGCATCGCCTCGCCGTCGAAATGCACCGCGCGCGGCAGCGGATGGACCTCCAGATCGCGCTCCAGCACCAGCACCGAGCGTCCGGCGCGGCCCAGCAGGTTGGCGAGCAGCGCGCCGGTCGGGCCGAAGCCGACGATGGCGACGTCGTGCAGATAGTCCGGATCGGTCGGCAGCATCCCGGCTCTTCAGTGCGTCGTGCCCGGCCGCGCGCCGGCGGCGAGCAGCGCGCGCTGGCGCGCCGTCGCCATGTCGTAGGCACGATGCATCATGATGCGCTGTGCGTTCAAGCCGCCACCGGCCTGCAACGCCACGACCTGCTGCCAGCCGCCATAGGCGTCGGCCGTGAGGTCGCGGATCAGGTTGTAGACCCGCATGCGCGTCTCGACATCGACGTCCGGCCTGGTGTGCAGGTACTTGCGCAGCAGATCGCCGGTAGCGCCGGCGCGCAGATCGGCCTCCAGCGGCAGGGTCAGCACCAGCCCGCCGCCGAGATCGTGCAGGCCGCGCACCGCGGCGTGGAAATTGGCGGCGTAGTGATACTTCGCGACGTTGATGGCGAGGATGTTGGGGTGGACCATGCCCGATGGCGTGGTCTGGAAGTGCCGGCAGGCGTAGTCGAGCGACATGCGCAGGGTCTCGGCATAGGCGATCAGCTCGGCGATGGTGTTCTGCGCCACCGGATCGCGTTCCTTGCCCTGCTGCTCGGTGACCAGCTGGGCCAGGCCGACGAAGATCTCCGACATCTTCACCGCCTCGACCACGCCGCCGGTGCGCTCCCACAGGCCGAGCGACTGGGCGAACACCGTGGCCAGTGGCACCTCGCCGGCGAGGAAGACGCGATCCCACGGCACGAAGACGTCGTCGAACACGACGAAGCCCTCGGGCATCGAATGATGCGCCGAGGCGGGATAGTCGAAGGCGTTGAGCTCGGAGGCGGCGAAGCTGCGGTTGATCACCTTCACGCCCTTGGCATTGACCGGCACGGAGAACGACACGGCGTAGTCGGTCTCGTCCTGGCGCATGCCCTTGGTCGGCATCACGACGAGCTCGTGGATCAGCGACGCCGCGGTGATGTGCAGCTTGGCGCCACGCACCACGATGCCGTCGTTGCGCCGCTCGACGATGCGGACATAGAGATCGGGATCGTCCTGCTCGTGCGCGCGGCGCTTGCGGTCGCCCTTGGCATCGGTGATCACCTCGGCGGCGCGCAGGTCGTTGTCGCGCGCCTGGCGGTACATGGTCTCGATGTTGGCGGCATATTGCGGGTTCACCTTGCGCACCTGCTCGACCACGCTCATCAGCGCCATGTAGACGCTCGACACGCCGCCGACGATCGACAGCTCGCGCATCATGGCGATGCGCGACCACAGATCCTGCTCGCTGCGCGGGATCTGGAAGATACGATGCGCGGTGCTGCCGTCCTCGGCGGTATAGGTCATGCGCGCCCGGCGCTCGGGCGAATCGTGGCGATAGTCGCGCGCGGCGACATCGAGCGGCACGCGGAAGCGCGGATGGGTGGTGACGTCGGCGATGCGCTCGCCGCCCCAGTAGGTCTCGCGCCCGTCGCGCAGGCTGTCGATGTATTGCGCCGCGGTCTTCAGGCCCATCTCGTCGCTCCCTCCACCGGTTGGCAGCATAGGAGCGACGGCCCGCGGGCAGCGTCAAGAGGGCCCGCCGGCTCAGAAAGCCGGCCGGCGAGACGCCGGCGGTCCCATCAGGACAAGGAGCGGAAGAAGTCGTTGACGTTGCGGCCGCCGGCGAAGCTGTTGAAGGTGCCTTCCCTGGCGAGCTCGTCGGCCGCCGCCATGAAGGCGCTGAAGCCGACGCGCGCCAGCGCGCCGCCGGTCGAGATCCGCCGCACGCCGAGATCGGCGAGCTGCTTCACCGGCAGGCCCTGCCAGCCGACCAGCACGTTGACCGGCTTGGGCGCCACCGCCTTGACCTGCTCGGCGATATCCTCGGCGCTGCGCACGCCGGGCGCGTAGAGCACGTCGGCGCCGGCCTCGGCGAAGGCCACCAGCCGCTTGATGCTCTCGCTCTTGGCTTCGGGATGACGCACCAGCCAGGCCTCGCTGCGCGCCGTCAGCATCACCGGCAGGCCGGTGGCGTCGATCGCCGCGCGCGCCGCGCGGATGCGCGCCACCGCCTCGGGCAGGTCGTAGAGCGGCTTGTCCTTGAGCGACGTGTGATCCTCGATCGACAGGCCCGACACGCCGGTCGCGACGCAGCGCTTGACGTTGGCGGCGACGCCTTCGGGATCGTCGGCATAGCCCGATTCGAAATCGGCGTTCACCGGCAGGTCGGTGGCGGCCGACAGCACGCGCAGATGCTCGAGCATCTCCTCGAGGCTGACCGACCACTGGAAGTCGGCCTTGCCGATGGTCCAGGCGAAGCCGGCCGAGGTGCTGGCCAGTGCCTTGAAGCCCAGGCTCTTGAGATAGAGCGCGCTGCCGATGTCCCAGGGATTGGGGATGACGAAGGTGCCGCTCTCGTGCAGCGCGCGATACTTGGCGATCTTGCCGGCTTGCGTGGTCATGTCGGATCTCCGGTGAGCGTGTGATGAACGCCGTGCCGTAGCATCCCGGGCGCGCATGACGTTTCTGTCGAGGCCGAAGATGTCCCGAGACAATCGCGCGGTTCTACCTTCCCCCGGAGGGGGAAGGTGGCAGCGCGCAGCGCGGACGGATGGGGGATCTCTCAACGACACCTGAGTCCGTCTTCGACATCCCCCATCCGCCCTTCGGGCACCTTCCCCCTCCGCGGGAAGGTAAGGCGGTCACGCCGCCTTCGCCTGCCGCCGGCCGTGCTCGGCGGCGAGGCGCGCGGCCAGCGCCGGGCTGGCGGCGGTCATCGGCAGGCGCAGCTCGGGGCTGGCGATCAGGCCCTCGAGCCACAGCCAGTGCTTGATCGCCGCCGGGTTGGGTTCGGCGAACATCAGGTTCACGAGATCGGTCATGCCGCGCCACACCTCGAGCGCGCCCGCAGCGTCGCCGGCCAGCAGCCGCTCGCGCACGCGCGCGAAGCCGGCGGTCTGGGCATGCGCCGCGGCGAGGATGCCGCCATCGGCACCCTGCGCCACCATGGTGCGGAACTGCGCGTCCTCACCCGTCAGCACCGAGAAGCCTTCGGGCTTGCTGCGGATCAGCTCGAAGCTCTGCATGGCATCGCCGCAGCAATCCTTGACGCCGACGATGGTGGGCCGCTCGGCCAGGCGCAGCAGCGTTTCGTTCGAGAGGTTGACGCCGGTGCGATAGGGGATGTTGTAGATCAGGATCGGCCGCGTGCTCTTGTCGGCGAGCGCCTCGAAATGTTGCCGCATGCCCTCCTGCGAGGGCCGCGTATAGTAGGGACAGGTGATCAGGTAGCCGTCGATCGGCCACGACCCGACCGTACCCAGCGTCTTGAGCATCTTGCGGGTGTCGCTGCCCGACAGGCCCAGCAGCAAGGGCCTGGTGCCGTCGAGCGTCACGGCCGCGACGTCGACCAGGCGCTGCAGCTCCTCATCGTCGAGCGTGAGCGATTCGCCCGTCGTGCCGGCGAGGATGATGCCGTCGATCGGCTGGCCGGCGTAGTGGCGCAGCAGCTTGCGCAGCGAGGCCTCGTCGAGCGCGCCGTCGCGGAAGGGGGTGATCAGCGGCAGCCAGACGCCGCTGAAGTGTGTTCGGGTCGCGCTGCTCGTGGTGATAGTCATGGTCTCGTCTCCTGTTGAAGCCGGAACAGGAGCGGAAACCAGCAAAAGCAAAGGCCCCGTCCTGAACCGGCGGGGCCTCGTGGTCGTCGATGCGGCGCGCGTTCAGCGCAGGCAAAGACCTCCGGTCCCCGGGAATGGGAACGGTTTGGCTTTGGGCTGCAGAACGCGCGTGCGCATGGCTGCATATTCGCGGCTAGTGTCGGCGCCGTCAACGCCTGTTACCATGGCGTCGCCGGCGGGTGGACGCGATGCCGCGTTTCCGCTGCGAGCGAGGGGAGAATCCACCATGGCCTGGTTCAGCCGCTTCACGCGGTTCGGCGACATGCACATCGTGTACGGCCAGGAGGCCGGCATGTCTTGCGGACTCGCCTCGGTGATGATGTGCGTCTTCAAGGTCAACAAGCTCGTGCCGGGCAAGACGGCGGTCACCGTTGAGGAGAACATCCGCAAGAAGTACCAGGCGGCGCTGGGCTCGGCCTACAACTCCGAAGCGGTCGGCACCTATCCGCAGCACCTCGCGAGCATCCTGACCAGCTTCACTTCCGGCACATGGCGCTGGCACAACCTCGCCGCCAACGCCGTGACGCCGAAGCTGGTGTCCAAGGTCGGCGTGACGCCCGGGCTGGGCCCGGTCGCCATCGTCGAGCCGGTGATCCTGGGCGTCGACTGGGACCTCGGCGGCGCGCACTGGGTCGTCGTCGACACCATCCGCCAGCCGTTCTTTTCGAAATACGCCACCGTCAACGATCCCTGGGATGCCAACGTCCACATGCAGGAGATCAAGGACAGCGGGCCGTTCACCTACAACGCCGGCGAAGGCGGCTTCACCATCAACGGCTGGGACAAGTCGATCGCCGAGACGCGCAAGCAGAAATACGACAACACGTCGAAGGGCATGGTGAAGACCTGGGGCATGATCTGCCGCGACTAGGGGCGCGTCGTCACGGGCCGGCGTGACGGATCAGCCGTGCGTCAGCCCGGCCGCCTCGATGCCGGCGATGCAGGCGGCCTCGTCCTCGTCGCCGGTGCCGCCGGACGCGCCCGCGGCGCCGAGGACCGCGCCCGAGGCATCCCTGATCAGCACCGCGCCGGTCTGCGGCAGGAACTTGCCCTGCGCCGTGGCGGCCAGCGCGCCGAAGAAGTGCGGGTTCTCCCGGGCGCGGCCCAGCAGGGTGCGGCTCGAGGCGCCCATGCCGACCGCCGCCCACGCCTTGCCGGTGGCGATATCGATGCGGAACATGCTGGCGCCATCCTCGCGCTGCGCCGACTTCACGTGGCCCGACTCGTCGAGCACGACGACCGCGAGCGGCCGGATCTTCATCTCGCGCGCCCTGGCGAGCGCGCCCGAGATGATGGCGTTGGCCTGGGCGAGGGTGAGCGGCATGGCGCGAATCCTGCGGGCGGGTCAGGGCGTGAGCATAGGCAGGCGCTACTTCCGCGTCAGCCGCTGGACCAGCAGATCCACCTGGTCGTAGTTCTCGAAATGGATCGTCATGCGGCCTTCCTCGCCGCGGCCGGCATGGTCGATCTCGACGCGCAGGCCCAGCGCCTCGGTCAGCGTGCGCTCGAGCGATCCGGTGTCGGGATCCTTCTCCGCGCCCTTCGCCGTCGACGGCGGCCTGGCGCCTGGTCCGCCGCGAGCCGGGGCCTTCGACTTGCTCCATCCCGGCGGCACGCCCTTGCCGTCCCAGCCCGCCTTCGCCGCTTCCTTTGCGACATTGCCCAGGCGCTCGAACTCGCGCGTGCTCAGGCCCTGCTCGTGGCCGAAGCGCGCCAGCGCGGTCGGATCCCTGGTGCCGAGCAGCGCGCGGGCCTGGCCGGCGTCGAGCCGGTGGTCGGCGATCATCGCCACGACGTCGGCCGGCAGGTCGAGCAGGCGCAGCGTGTTGGCGACATGGGCGCGGCTCTTGCCCACGGTGGCGCCGATGCGCTCCTGGGTGTGGCCGAACTCGCTCTGCAGGCGACGATAGGCGATCGCCTCCTCGATCGGGCTGAGGTCGGCGCGCTGCACGTTCTCGATCAGCGCGATCTCCAGCGTGTCGCGATCGGCCAGTGGCCGGATGACGACCGGCACCTCGTGCAGCTGCGCGCGCTGGGCGGCGCGCCAGCGCCGCTCGCCGGCGACGATCTCGTAGCGCTGCGGCACGGCGGCGCCGTCGGGTCCGCGCAGCGGGCGCACCAGGATCGGCTGCACCAGGCCATGCGCGGCGATCGACTCGGCGAGCTGGGCGAGGCCTTCCTCGGGGAACTCCAGCCGCGGCTGGTACTTGCCGCGCTGCAGCCACTCGATCGGCAGGGTCGAGGTCGGCGTCACCGGCGGCGGCGGCGCAGCGGCGGGCGCGGATGACGGGTTTTTTGCGACATTCGGCGTTTCCACCGGCGTGTCATCGCCCAGAAGCGCGGCGAGGCCGCGGCCCAGCCCACGCGGCTTGATCGGCTCCTTGCTCATCGCGCGACGTCCTCTCGTGCGGGAATGCCCAGGCGGCGGCGGCGCAGCAGCTCGCCCGCCAGCAGGATGTAGGCCTGCGAGCCGGCGCAGTCCTTGTCGTAGACCAGCACCGGCAGGCCGTGCGAGGGCGCCTCGGAGATGCGCACGTTGCGCGGGATCGTGGTGCCGAAGGCGACCTCGGCGAAATGCCCGCGCACGTCCTTCTCGACCTGGACGGCGAGGTTGTTGCGGCGGTCCATCATGGTCAGGATGATCCCGGCGATATGCAACCTGGGATTGAGTGACCTGCGGATGCGGTCGATGGTGCGCACCAGGTGGCCGACGCCCTCGAGCGCGAAGAACTCGCATTGCAGCGGCGCCAGCACCGCGTCGGCTGCAACCAGGGCGTTCAATGTCAGCAGGCCGAGCGAGGGCGGGCAGTCGATCAGGATGACGTCCCAGCGCGTGTGAGCACCGCTTACATCGAGCGCGTCGCGCAGCCGGAACTCGCGCCGCTCGAGGTCGATCAGCTCGAGCTCGGCGCCGGCGAGGTTCACGTTGGCCGGCGCGACATGCAGGTTGGGGATGCGGGTCTCGACGATCGCCTCGTTGAGCGGCGCCTGGCCGAGCAGCGCCTCGTAGGAACCGGTCTTGCGTTGCGCCGCGCCGACCCCCAGCCCGGTCGAGGCGTTGCCCTGCGGGTCGAGGTCGATCAGCAGCACCTTCTGGCCCACCGCGGCCAGGGCGGTGGCGAGGTTGATCGCCGTCGTCGTCTTGCCGACGCCGCCCTTCTGATTGGCCAGCGCGTAGATGCGAGGGGGCGTCGGCAGGTCTTTGGGGGCGGGGGCGTCGGGCAAATCGACTCTCAGGCTCGCGGGCGCAGCCGCGAGATCCTGAGGATGGAGGCACCTGGCTCCGTCGCACTGGGCACGCGCTGGACGTCCATCATCCAGTCGCGCGCCGCCTCGGTCAATTCGCTGTCGACGTTAACGCCCTTGTGGAAAAGGCAAATAGCGGGGTCAGTCGCGAACGGGGCCGCCCAGGCGAGCAGTTTGGGCAGCGGCGCCAGGGCCCGGGCGGTCACCACGTCGACCGGAAAGGGCTCAAGCGCCTCAATCCGGGCCGCCTTGACCGAGGCATTGGGCGCGATGGCGCGCGCGACCTCGATCAGGAAGGCCGCCTTGCGCTGGTCGGCCTCGACCAGGGTGACGGCGATCTCCGGGCGTTCGGCGGCGATGACCAGGCCGGGGAAGCCGGCGCCGGAGCCCAGATCGATCAGCGTCCGGGTATTCTCTGGCAGAAGCCCGAGGAGCTGCAGCGAATCGTCGAAATGGCGTCGCTCCAGATCGTCGAGCGTGGAGCGGCCGACCAGGTTGATCGAGCGCTGCCATTTGCGCAGCAGCGCGGCGTAGGTCTGAAGCTTGGCCGAGTGTTTCACGTGAAACGCCGCCCTGCCCGGCCCTCGGGATGTTTCACGTGAAACGTCGGACGTGGCGCAGCAGCGCGACCAGGGCCGCCGGTGTGACGCCCGCCAGCCGGCCGGCCTGACCCAGCGTGGCAGGACGATGCGCGGTGAAGATCTGCCGGATCTCCGCCGACAGGCTGCCCATGCCGCCGTAGTCCAGGTCATCGGGCAGCGCGAGGGCCTCGTCTCGCCGATAGGCCTCGATATCGGCCTGCTGGCGCCGCAGGTACCCGGCGTAGAGCGCATCTATCTGCAATTGCTCGACAATCGGCGCGGCCATGCCCTTCAGCTCGGGCCAGATCGCCGCCAGGCGCTCCAGGGTGACCCCCGGCAGGGCGAGCAGATCCTGGGCGCTGCGCACCACCCCGTCCTGGTTCACCGCGATCCCGTGCCGCGCCGCCGCCGAGGGCGAGAGCGCGTGGTTCGCCAGCAAGGCACGTCCGGCCGCCAGCGCCTGCGACTTCGTCGCAAAGGCGGCCGCCCGGACAGCACCGACGCAACCGACCTCGACGCCCCGCCGTGTCAGGCGCTGGTCGGCATTGTCGGCGCGCAGCAGCAGCCGGTACTCCGCCCGCGAGGTGAACATGCGATAGGGCTCGGGCGCGCCGCGCGTCACCAGATCGTCGATCATCACGCCGATATAGGCCTCGGCCCGATCGACGATGAAATCCCGCTCGCCGGCGGCATTGATGCCGGCGATCAGCCCCTGCGCCGCCGCCTCCTCGTAGCCGGTCGTGCCATTGATCTGGCCGGCGAGATACAGGCCGGCAATCCGCCTTGTCTCCAGCGTATGGCGCAGCTCGCGCGGGTCGACATGGTCGTACTCAATGGCATAGCCCGGCCGCAGCATGATCGCCGCCTCCAGGCCGGGGATGGTGCGCAGCAGCGCCGCCTGCACCTCGCGCGGCAGCGACGTCGAGATCCCGTTGGGATACACCGTGATATCGTCGAGCCCCTCGGGCTCGAGGAAGATCTGGTGCCGCTCGCGCTGGCCGAAGCGCACGACCTTGTCCTCGATCGACGGGCAATAGCGCGGGCCGGACGACTCGATCTGCCCGGAATACATCGGCGCGCGGTGCAGGTTCGCCTGGATGATCGTATGCGTTGCCGGAGTCGTGGAAGTAAGGAAGCAGGAAATCTGTGGAACAGTGATTCGATCGGTGAGATAGGAGAACGGCACCGGCGGGTCGTCACCGCGTTGTTCCACGAGCGATTTCCAGTCGATGCTGCGGCCGTCGAGACGCGGCGGCGTGCCGGTCTTCAGCCGCCCGAGCTGGAAACCGAAGCGCGCCAGGGTGCGTGACAGTCCGCTGGAGGGCGGCTCCAACGAGTCCTGCGCATCCATCGCCTCGGCCGAGCGCGGCAGGTCGCTCGGCCCGCCCGCTTGGCGCTGCCCACGCGCGCGGCCGGCCGGGATGGTGACCTCGCCGCAATGGATCAGCCCGCGCAGGAAGGTGCCGGTGGTCACCACGACCGCCCGGGCGGCGATCCGCCCGCCATCGCCGAGCTCGACCCCCGCCACCCGGCCCGCATCGTCGAGCCAGACATCCTCGACGGCGCCCGCGCGGACCTCGAGCCCGGCCGTCTCCGCCAGGATCCGCTGCACCGCCCGCCGGTACAGCGCCCGGTCGGCCTGCGCCCGCGGGCCGCGCACCGCCGGTCCCTTGCTCGCGTTCAGCGTGCGGAACTGGATGCCGGCACAATCGATGGCGCGGCCCATGACGCCGTCCAGCGCATCGATCTCGCGCACCAGATGGCCCTTGCCCAGGCCGCCGATCGCCGGATTGCACGACATCTCGCCGATGGTGGCGACGTCGTGGGTCAGCAGCAGCGTGCACGCGCCCATGCGCGCGGCCGCGGCCGCCGCCTCGGTGCCGGCGTGGCCGCCGCCGATGACGATGACGTCGTATGTCGCTCGATCGCTCACCGCGCGCAGATTGCGAACGACCCCGGCCGAGTCAAGCCTGCCGAACCGCCCGGGACTCGCCTGCTCCTCCTGGCATCCTGCCCTGATGTGTCCTGGGTGACAGCCCTGCCCGAGCGAATGGTCCATCCAGTCGACAGCTGCAGGCGGACCTTCAGACGGTCGACATCGTGCAGACCGGGACGAGCGCGCTGAGCTCGCCCCCGGTGAAGCGGATCGACTGCCAACTGCGCGCGATCAGCATCGACGACGGATGGGAGTAGTGAAATGCCGGAAGTGGACATGAACATGGGCGACCGCATCACGCAACGCGTCCGCCAGTTCTTCCAGAAGGGGCACAAGAGCGGCAACAAGCTCTATGCCGTCAAGATCAATGGTGAGGATGATCAGCCGCTATGGAATACGATCCAGTTGAAGGCCGAAACGCGCGATTGGCATGCCGGCGAGGCGCGTGATCTGCGGCTCGCCTGGCCCGGCTCGAATTACGCTCTCGCGCAGTCCCTGATCCGGGTGCCGATCGAAGACCGTTCCGGAAATTGCCAAGAGCAGGCCGCCCTGGCGGCCTGGCACGTGCTCAAGTCGGAATTTCTCCCGCGCAACCGGATCCACATGGTCTCCATCACCCATCCGGGAGATCACGTGTTCTGCCTGGTGTCGCGCGTGCCGATCCCCGAGACCGCGCGGAATTTCGCGAGCGTCAGTCAGTTCGTCCAGTCCCGCGTCGCGCCGAGCTACCTGGTCATCGATCCGTGGCTGAACACCTGCTGCAGCGCCGACCAGTATCTGCTCCGGGGCGGGCAGAAGCTCGACAAATGGCAGGCCGGCGGCAAGCGGGTCTCCTGGCACGCGGGCAGCCAGGGGCCCGGCTGGTATCCGCCGGGCGGCGAATACAAGACCGTATTCGGTCAGGCACCGCTGCAGATCGCTTCGTTCTAGAGTGGGATTGGCAGCGCGTCAGCGGCGGCCGCGCGAACATGCGCTCGGCCGCCGCTGATGACACATCACGAGTTCGCTCCAACGAGCCAAGCCCGACGCCAGCCAGCGCACGCCTGCGCAAGGCCTCGCGTGGCGAGGCCGATGTCGATCGTGCCGTTCAGCACCTGCTCGATGAGGTCGCGCGCCTGGGCGGGCAACAGGTCGAAGCCGCGCCTGACCCACGTCATCTCGCGATCGAGCGCCATGCCCTGGCCGGTCGGCGCGATGCGCCCGCCCGTGCGGCGGAACACCGGCGCAGGGTCATCGCCACGCCTCCAGGGGCCTAACTTTGCCTGACGTCAGCGTGACACACGGCAAACTCCATCGGATTTGGACCATTCCCGCCACGCCGATGCAGCATGGCTGCTGTATTCTCTGGCCAGACGTTCGAACACGGGGCGAAGCCCATGGTTCTGCCGGTGCAATCCTTGTTTCGTTCACCCGAGGTGTTCACTGCCCGCCACTGGTGTGATCCAACCTGGCCGGCCACCACCGCTGGCGTCGGCGACCTCATTGTCCGCCTGCGCCGCAACCGGACGCGGCAGCTGCATGCTGCCTTTTTGCACGCCGAACGCAATCTACATGCTCCTCGACGGAGCAATAGAAGCTTGCTCACCTAGAGCTAAAGCGATTATAAAACATTCATACTTAAGACATTGTTCTGATAGGATTATAGCATGTCGAATGAAATCTTGGTCATCGAGGACGACGCGTTCCTTCGCGACGAGATCGTCGACTTTCTCGCGCGCCGCGGGCGCAACGTCGTGTGCTGCGAATCCATCGCGCAGGCCGACGAGGTCTGCCAGCAGGGGCTGAAGCCGCGGCTGATCCTCTCCGACATTCACCTGCCCGACGGCGATGGCGTCAGCTTCTGCGTGCGCATGGCCGACAGTCTTCCCACAACCAAATGGGTGCTGATGTCCGGCAACCGCGAGTTGGTGCGCTACGGCACCCTGGCGCGCCTGCCCTCGGTGCAGGTCGTCGACAAGCCGGTGCCGCTGGCGGTCCTGGCCCGCTTCATCGGTGCACTCGATGCCACCCCGGCCTGACCCCACCACTACCGACCCGACCCTGCGCCGCCTGGTGCTGCTGGTCGAGGACGAGATCGAGCTGCTGGCGGAGATCTCCGCCTTCCTGCGCCGGCGCGGCCACGAGGTGCGCACGGCCTCGAATTTCGACGAGGCGCTCGAGCAGCTCAAGGCGTGCTCCGACCGGCTCGACCTCCTGCTCACCGATGTGCGCCTGCCCGGCGGCAGCGGCCTGGACCTGCTGCGCTCGGCCGGAGTCGACAGCGAGAAGACGCCGCGCCGGGTGGCGATGACCGGCCACCTCGACCAGGAAGGCATCGACCAGGCCGAAGCCTCCGGCGCCGAGCACGTCCTGCTCAAGCCCTTCAGCCTGTCCGAGCTCAACCGCGCCATCCAGGCCGGCCTGCGTCCGCGTAACGGTTCCGGCGACGATCGCTAGCCCTGCCCAGCCGACGAAAGAGACCCATGGTGGCCATGTCCGACAGCCGATCGCCCGTGCCTGACAGCGAGGGGGCGGCGCTCTCGGTCGAGCACGCCCAGCAGGTGCTGGCGCCGGCCCTGGGCGACAAGCCGTCGCTCGGCCTCTGGGACTTCGTCCGCGAGCTGCGCCTGGTCCTGCTGATCGGCGCGCTGATGGTCGGCATCATCGCCATCGGCACCATCAAGCTCAACGACGCCGCCCGTCACGACGCGCACGCCACGGCCTATCGCGACGCCGAGAGCCTCACCGCCATCGTCGCCGAGCAGGTGCAGCGCACCCTGGCCAATGTCGACGAGCGCCTGCGCTTCGTCGCCCACGAGATTCGCCGCGCCGACGGCGCGGTCTCGCTGCGTCGACTGGTCGACGACGGCGCCGTCTCGCTCGACCAGGTGATCCTGCTGAGCCTGGTCGACGCGCAGGGCCGCCTCGTCCAGACCAATGAGGGGCCGATCGCCGATGGTCCCGATCTGTCGGCCCGCGGCCACATCGCCACGCATCTGCGCACGCGCACGAGCGGACCGCTGATCGGCGAACCCGTCGTCGGCCGGGTCAGCGGCAAGTGGTCGATACATGTCTCGCGCCCGGTGCGCAGGGCCGACGGCAGCCTGCTCGGCATCGTCGTCGCCGCCGTCGATCCCGCCTATTTCGCCGAGTCGTGGCGCGGCCTGAAGCTCGACGCCGGCGGTCACATCGAGATGATCGGCGCCGACGGCGTGCTGCGGGCGCGATCCCACGCTTTGGAAGCGGCGCTGGCCGCCGGTGTCACGGCGCCCGATCTCGTCGAGGCGGCGCGCGGTGCCGACAGCGGCCGTCTGCGGCGCGCCCTGGCCGACGGCCAGAGCCTCTCGCACTTCCGCCGTCTCGACGGCGTGCCGCTGATCGTCTCCGTCGGCTTCAATGTCGGCGCCATCGAGCGCTGGGTCGACGCGCAACAGACGCGAATCATCGCCGGCGCGCTCACGCTGGCGATTCTCCTGGCCATCATTCTCGTCCTGCTGGGCCACCGCACGCTGGCGATCCATGCCGAACGCATGCGCGCCACGGCGACCACGCGCCTGCTGCTCGAGGCGATCGACGCGCTGCCGGTGTCGTTCGGCCTCTACGACCGCGACGAGCGCCTGGTCCTCTACAATCGCCGCTCCGCCCAGCTCAACGGCGCGGTGGTCGGGCCGCAGGCGCTGGGCCGCACCTTCGCCGAGCTGCTCGACGGCTTCATCGAGCAGGAGCGGCCGCGCCATCCCAACACCGACTGGGCGGCCACGCGCCAGATGCAGCTCGACGGCTTCCACGCCGGCGAGCCCTTCGACTCGCCGGCCGCCGACGGCACCTGGCAGCGCAATTTCGGCGTCGCCATGGCCGATGGCGGGCGCGTGCGCATGCAGCTCGACATCACGCCGCTCAAGCGCCGCGAGAACGAGCTGCAGTCCAGCCGCCGGCGCTACGAGAGCCTGGTCAATTCGCTGGCCGACGTCGTTTTCTCCTGCGACCGCGCCGGCGCGATCTCCTACATCAGCGCCCGCGTGACCCGCTTCCTGGGCTACGCCGCCGACAGCCTGAACGGCCGCGACATCCTCTCGCTGTTCCACGAGCAGGACCACGACAAGGTGAGCCGCGCCATGCGCAGCGTGCACCCGCGCGGCGCGCCGCTGACCGTGGTCTGCCGCGCCGTGCGGCCCGACGGCGCCGCGCGCTACGTCGAGATCCGCCTCGGCGCCGGCGAGTCGGACGAGGCCGGCAACCGCGCCATCTCCGGCGTCATCCGCGACATCCACAAGCAGCATCACCTCGTCCTGCAGCTGCGCAACGAGATGAGCCGCCTGAACTCGATCGTGCATTCCAGCGGCGCGCTGATCCTGCTGGTCGACCGCGACGGCCGCGTCACCATGGCCAACAGCGGCTTCCTCGCGCTCACCGGGCGCAGCCACGAGGACGTCGTCGGCCAGCCGCTCGACGTCGTCATCCCCTGCCCGCCTGACGTGCGACTGGTCGAGACCTTCGCCGTGGCCGACGGCGCGCACGCGCCGGCGCCGGTCGAGTTCGACGTCGCCCTGATCGACACGCGGCACGAGAAGCGCATCATCCGCGTCACCGCCCAGGCCGACTACGCCGAGGACGGCCGCATGCGCCACCTGGTGCTGCTGGGCGTCGACGAGACGGCGCGGCGCGCCGCCGAGGTGCGGCTGTTCGACGCCTCGCGTCTCGCCACCCTGGGCGAGATGGCCTCGAGCATCGCACACGAGATCAACCAGCCGCTGGCCGTCATCCGTCTCGCCGCCGAGACCCTGGGTGAGGAATTCCAGCTCGCCGAGCCCGACCAGATGCCGGCCGAGTTCCGCGAGTTCGCCGAGCGCAAGCTCGAGCGCATCGCCAACCAGACCGAGCGCGCCTCGACCATCATCCGCGACCTGCGCATCTTCGCGCGCAAGCCCGACGACCAGCCAACGCCGTTCTCGGTGCCCGACGCGCTGCGTGGCGCCGCCGATCTGGTGCACGAGCAGCTGCGCCTGGCCAGCGTCGCCACCGAGCTGCAGCTCGAGGAGAGCTGCGGCCAGGTGATGGGCCACGCCAACCGCCTGCAGCAGGTGGTGATCAACCTGATGCTCAATGCCCGCGACGCCATGCTCGAGAAGCCCGGCGATGTCGCGCCGGCGATCCGCGTGCGCGCCTATCCCAAGGCCGACCGCTCCAGCGTCGTCGTCGACGTCGAGGACAACGGCCCGGGCATTCCCGCGCATGTCCTGCCGCGCCTGTTCGAGCCGTTCTTCACCACCAAGCCGGGCGGCAAGGGCACCGGGCTGGGCCTGTCGATCAGCTACGAGATCGTGCGCCAGATGGGCGGCACCATCTCGGCCGAGAATCTCGAGGGCCGCGGCGCGCGCTTCCGCTTCGTCCTGCCGACCGCGCCCGAAGCAACGCTCGTCGCAGCGCCCGCCATCGCCGCGGAGTAGCTGGCAGCGTCTTCAAGGCGTTCGGGCCGCGCCGCTCCAGCGACGCGTCATGAGCGCCGCTGGAGCGGCGCGGCCCGAAAACAACCACTCCGAAACCATGCGCGACGGCCCCGCTCCGGGGCTACTTGCCGATGCAGAAGTCGCGGAACACCACGTCGAGCATGTCCTCGACGTCCATGCGGCCGGTGATGCGCGCCAGCGCGCGGGCGGCCAGGCGCACGTCCTCGGCGATCAGCTCCGGCAGATCGGGATCGGCGCGCGCCGCTTCCATTGCCCGATCGAGCGCCTGGACGCAGTGCGTCAGCGCCTCGCGGTGGCGCGCGCGGGTGAGCGGTGGCGGCGCGGCCTCGGCGCGCGCCAGCAGGCTGGTATGCTCGCCGACGATCTCGACGGCGCCGACCATCGCCGCCACCGCGTTCTCCAGCCGCTCGAGCAATCGCGCCACACCGCGGCCCGACAGCGCCGAGACGGCGAGATAGGCGGCGCGGCGCGAGCCATCGTCGGCGACATCCTCCGCCATGCCGTCGATCCCGGCGCCTTCGTCGGGCAGCAGGTCGACCTTGTTGACGACCACCAGGTCGGTGCCGCCGTTCCACGCATCGGCCGTGCTCCACACGTCGCGCGCCACGCGCCGCCAGTCGCCGGACTCGCCCGCCTCCACCACCAGCACGCGGATATCGGCGTCGCCGGCGCGCGCCCTGGCGCGGCGCACGCCCTCCTGCTCGACCGGGTCGCTCGAGTCGCGCAGGCCAGCGGTGTCGGCGAGGGTCACGGGATAGCCGCCGAGATCGAGATGCACCTCGATCACGTCGCGCGTGGTGCCGGCCGTCGCCGCGACGATCGCCGCGTCGCGCCTGGCGATCAGGTTGAGCAGCGAGGACTTGCCGGCGTTGGGCGGACCGATGATGGCGATGGTCACGCCATCGCGCAGACGTTCCCCGCGACGATCGTCGAGATGCCCGGCGATCTCGCCGCGCAGGCGCTCGATCTCGGGCCAGACCTTGGCGACGACGTTCGCCGGCAAGCCCTCGTCGGGAAAGTCGATGCTGGCCTCGAGATGGGCCACCGCGCGCAGCAGCACGTCGCGCCAGCCGTCGTACAGGCGAAACAGCGCGCCGTCGTACTGGCGCAGGGCCTGGCGCCGCTGCGCCGCGGTCTCGGCCGCCACCAGGTCGGCGATCGCCTCGGCCGAGGTCAGGTCGAGCTTGTTGTTCTCGAAGGCGCGCCGGGTGAACTCGCCGGGTTCGGCGAGACGGCAGAAATCGAGCTTGGCCAGCGCCGCCAGCGCCGCGGCGATCACCGCGCGGCCGCCGTGGATATGAAACTCGGCCATCGTCTCGCCGGTGTACGAGCCGGGCGCCTGGAACCACAGGGCCAGGCCGCGATCGATCACCTCGCCGCTCTCGGGGTCGAGAATGGCCTTGACCATGGCCTTTCGTGGCGTGGGGAGGCTGGGATCGCGTGCCGAGAAGCCGCGCTGAAACGCACCCGGCTCGGTCAGGAAGATATAGGCGTCGCCCGCCCGCTTGCCGGAAACGCGGATGACGGCGATGCCGGCCCCGGCCCGCCGCGTGGGCGCCGCCGTGGCAAGCGCGTAGATCGTGTCGTCGGCTGCAGCCATGCGACCAGCTTACCTCATTGCAGGGGGTAAAGCGCCAACACGTGCGCATCGGGCACGTGGGCGACGCGCAGGATCGGCACGCGGTCCATGGCATCGAGCGCGACGAGCCCGTGCGCGACATAGCCCGACGCGCTGTCCGGCTCGAGCAGCAGGGCGGCCAGGGTCGCCAGTCGCTGATCGAGGGTGACGAAGAAGCTGCCGGCGGGAATCGTTTCGTCATCCCTCTCCAGCTCGAAGCGCCCCAGCACCCTGCCGCCGGCGCCGCGCTCCACGGCGAGCGTCCGGTAGCGCTCGACCGTGAGCCTGGCCTGGGCGCCCAGTGAGTCGACGGCGATGCCCAGCTCGACCAGCCGGCGCGCCGCCGGCAGGGCCGAGGGCGGCAGCACGTAGCCCCATGGCCGGGGCCGCGTCACCTCGGGCACCAGCTTCAGGGAAGAGCGCCACTCGACGTTGACGGTGCGCGGCGCGCCGCTTGCCGGATCGACGAACACCATGTCGCGCCGCTCGGGCGTGGGCCGCGCGCGCACCACGAGCATACGCAGCGGATCGCGCACGAGGTCGAAGCGCCGCGACTCGTCGCGCGCGACGTTGAGCGCGATGGCGTTCCTCGCCGCGGTCTTCAGCGCCGCCTCCATGGCGATCGCCTGGGCAAAGACGCGGCGTTTCCAGTTGGTGCGACCGATGCCGATGCCGCGCGTCTCGATCAGGATGCCGGCGGCATGGCGCAGGCCGGCGGCGTTGCGCGCCAGCTCCGGCTCGATGCCGCCCATGTTGACCACCTTCGGGTCGCGATCGGCGGTGAAGTACCAGTCGTGCACCAGGCCATGGGCATCGAAGGCGTTGCGCAGCGCGGGCAGGAACGTGCCGTCCTGCAGGAGCGCGATGGCCGGAGTCAGGTTGGCCTGGGTCGCGGCCTGGACCAGCACGTCGGGCCGCGCCAGCCCGCCGAAGTTGCGCAGCCAGTTGCCGATGGCGCTGTACTCGTGCGCATCGAGAACCAGCGCCGGATCGAGCTCGCGCATCAGGCCGATCAGCACGCGCGCCTCCGGCGTGCGCGCCAGCACATGATCGCGGTTGAGATCGATGCCGTTGGCGGTGGCGCGCCGGAACGCCTCGGCGCCGTCGGGATTGGCGCGCGGCACGACGACCACGTTGATATGGGCGAGCAGCGGCACGAGGTCGCCGCGCGCCAGGCGTTCGATGATCGCCAGCGCCGCCTCGCCGCCGGCCGGCTCGTTGCCATGCTGCTGGCCGACGATCAGCACGGTGGGCCGCCCGTTGCGGCGCAGCGTGGCGATGTCGCGCTCACCCTGGGCGAAGATCGCCGCGTCGATCGCGCGGCCCTGCTGCGAGCGGCCCATGGTGCGCAGCGCGACATGCGCGACGCCCTCGCCGGTCGCGGCGAGGAACGCCGACAGCTCGGCATGCGTGGTGAAATCGACGCGGCCGGGCGCGAAGGACGGCGTGGCGTAGGTGACCCGCGGCTCGGGAAAGAGCGCGGCGACGGACGGCGCCTGCGGCGGGACCCGGGCCGGATCGAACTGCGCCGCCGCTGACGCCAGCGCGGCGAGCAGCAGCAGCTGCGAGAGGAGGAGGCGCGCGACGGGCCGGACCATCGCCTATGGTGCGGTCGCCTTGGCCGTCGAATCAATCGCGGCTTCGCCGCCGGCCTGGGCGCGCAGCCACGCCAGGAACGCCGCGACCTTGGGCAGCGCCGTCTTCCGCGTCGGGCAGACGAAGTGATAGGCGAAGTCCAGAGCGTGCGAGACGTTGAACGGACGGATCAGGCGGCCGGCGCGGATGTCGTCGGCGGCGAGGCGGCCCTTGGCCAGCGCCACGCCCTGGCCGGCGATCGCCGCCTCCAGCACCAGGCTCGACTGGTTGAAGCGCACGCCGCGCGAGGAGTCGATGCCGCTGACGCCGGCGGCGCGCAGCCACATGCGCCAGTCGGGGCAGCTCGGATCCTGGTCGGGACTGTCGTCGTGCAGCAGGGTCAGCTGGCGCAGATCGTCGGGCGTCGCCGGCAGCCGGCCGATCACCTCCAGCGACGGGCTGCACACCGGGAAGACCATCTCCTCGAGGATCTTCTCGTGGAACAGGGGCGCGTAGTTGCCGGAGCCGTAGCGGATCGCGCAGTCGATGTCGTCGGCGTCGAAATCGACCAGGTTCATCGACGCGGTGATGCGCACGTCGATCTCCGGCTGGGCGTTGCGGAAATCGTCGAGCCTGGGCACCAGCCATTTCGCCGCGAAGGACGGCGCCACGGAGACGGTGAGCGGGCCGGCCTTGCCGCCGGCCGAGATCTGCTGCAGCGCCTGCACGATGCCGTCGAAGGCCTCGGTCAGGCCGGGCAGGCAGGACTGGCCCTCGGCGGTCAGCAGCAGGTTGCGGTTGGAGCGCTTGAACAGCTCGACGCCGAGATAGTCCTCAAGCTGGCGGATCTGCTGGCTCACCGCCGCCGGCGTCACATGCAATTCGTTCGCCGCCCGCGAGAAGCTCATGTGCTTCGCCGCGACCACGAAGGCCCGCAGCGAGTTGAGCGGCGGCAGGCGGCTCAGGGTGATGCGCATCGTCGTCATATCGCGGAGGCGACCCGCCTTCGCAAGTGAGAATGTTAAATCCCCACTTTAAACACAATCGTCGTGTTATTATGATTCCGGCGGTCAGTTAAGCCCAGCTATCGAATGGCCTGCCGAAGCTACTTCCTGGCGGGCTTCGGCGGCGGTTGCCGGGCGATGATCCGGTCCTTGATCTTGTCGTAGACGGCGTCCGGGATGATGCCCTTGTCTGCCAGCTCGTTCTTGGCCCGGTAGGGCCGGCCCTTGATGATGGCGTCGCTGCGCACGTCGCCGATGCCGTCGAGCGTCATCAGCATTGCCTTGTCGGCCGTGTTGATGTCGATCAGCTCGCTCGCCGGCGCCGCGGGCGGCGGCGTGGCGGGCTTGCCGGCCTGGGCGAGCACGGCGGCCGGCGCGCCGGCAAAACCCGCCAGCAACGCGAGAACGAGGCACAAGCGGGACCGCATTGGATGTCTCCCGGGTTGACGGCGAAAGCGACGCGGCCCATTGAGCACCGACAGACTGACCCCAGATTGACGGCAGCCCATGGCGGCCCTGTACGACAACATCCTGCGCCGTCGCGCGATCATCAGCCGGCAGGCCCTGCTCGCCGACATCGAGCGCCTGTGCGGCGATCCGGCCGAGGGGGGAGAGCCGCCGCGCGGTCCGGTGCTGGCGCTGTTCAAGGAAACCCTGGCGAGGGGCCGCGCCGAGATCCGGCGGCGCTTCGAGGGCGAGGCGGAGAAGGACGCGCATCTCGCCAATGACGGCCCCGCGGTGCTGGCCGCCACGTCATACCTGATGGACCAGCTGATCCGCGGCCTGTTCGACTTCGTCGTCGAGCGCATCTATCCCGCGGCCAATCCCAGCATGGCCGAGCACATCGCCCTGGTCGCCTCCGGCGGCTACGGCCGCGGCCAGCTGGCGCCGCAGTCCGACATCGATCTGCTGTTCCTGCTGCCCTACAAGCAGACGCCGCGCGGCGAGCAGATCGTCGAATACATGCTGTACTTCCTGTGGGACCTCGGGCTGAAGGTCGGCCATGCGACGCGCTCGGTGCCGGAATGCATCCGCCAGGCCGAGCGCGACTTCACTGTCCGCACGGCGATGCTCGAGACCCGCTGGCTGTGGGGCGAACGCACGCTCCACGGCGAGCTCAAGCAGGCCTACGCGCAGAAATTCCTCGCGGGCGAGGGCCGCGACTTCGTCGAGGCCAAGCTCGCCGAGCGCGACGCACGGCACCAGCGCATGGGCGACTCGCGCTACGTCGTCGAGCCCAACGTCAAGGAAGGCAAGGGCGGCCTGCGCGACCTGCAGACGCTGTACTGGATCGCCAAGTACCTCTACCGCGTCGAGGACGTCGCCCAGCTGGTCGACAAGGGCGTGCTGGCCGCGTCGGAGGCGCGCCAGTTCGAGCGCGCCGAGCGCTTCCTCTCGACGGTGCGCTGCCACATCCACTATCTCACCGGCCGGCCCGACGATCGCCTGTCGTTCGACCTGCAGCGCGAGGTGGCGCGGCGCACCAGCTACGCCGACCGGCCCGGCAGCCGCGGCGTCGAGCGCTTCATGAAGCACTACTACCTGCACGCCAAGACGGTCGGCGACCTGACGCGCATCTTCATCGCCGCGCTCGAGGCCAGCCGGCGGCGCAAGCCCAAGCTGGCGTTCCTCCTGGCGGCGCTCAAGCCGCGCCAGCTCGAGGGCTTCAAGGTCGACGGCGAGCGGCTGACCGTGGGCGGCGCCGACGATTTCGTGCGCGAGCCGGTGCGCTTCCTGCGCCTGTTCCATGTCGCGCAGGAGAACGGCATCGACATCCACCCGGCGACGCTCAGGCTGATCACGCAGAACATCAAGCTGGTGGATGCGAGGCTGCGCGCCGACCCCGAGGCCAATCGCCTGTTCATGGCGATGATGACCTCGCGCAAGGATCCCGAAACGACCCTGCGCCGGCTCAACGAAGCCGGCGTCTTCGGCAAGTTCATCCCGGATTTCGGTCGCGTCGTGGCGCAGACGCAGCACGACATGTACCACACGTACACGGTCGACGAGCACACCATCCGCGCCATCGGCATCCTCTCGCGCATCGAGAAGGGCGAGCTCGAGGAGGACCATCCGCTGGCCTCCAAGGTCGTGCACAAGGTGCTGTCGCGGCCGGTTCTCTATCTCGCGGTGCTGCTGCACGACATCGCCAAGGGCCGCGGCGGCGATCATTCGGTGCTCGGCGCCGACGTCGCCCTGCAGCTCGGGCCCCGCCTGGGCCTGAGCGACGCCGAGACCGAGACGGTGGCCTGGCTGGTGCGCCATCACCTGGCGATGTCGGGCACCGCCTTCCAGCGCGACCTGCAGGATCCCAAGACCATCGCCGACTTCGCCGCGCTGGTGCAGTCGCCCGAACGCCTGCGCCTGCTGCTGGTGCTGACCATCTGCGACATCCGCGCGGTGGGCCCCAATGTCTGGAACGGCTGGAAGGCGGCGCTGCTGCGCCAGCTCTACTACGCGGCGGAACATCTGCTGTCGGGCGGCACGCTGCAGGGCGGCCGCGCCGAGCGCGTGAAGCAGGCGCAGGCCGAAGTCGCGCCGCTGCTGGCGGGCTGGAGCGAGACCGAGAAGGAGGTTCATTTCGCGCGCGGCCTGCCGGCCTACTGGCTGTCGTTCGACGCACCGACCCTGGCGTGGCAGGCCGAGCTGGTGCGCGGTGCCGCGAAGGCGCCAAGGCCCCTGCACATCGCGCACCGCGTCGACGCAAAGCGCGCCGTCACCGAGGTCACGGTCTACACCCTCGACACCCACGGCCTGTTCGCGCGCCTCGCCGGCGCTTTCGCGGTCTCCGGCGCCAGCATTGTCGACGCCAAGATCTTCACCCTGTCCGACGGCATGGCGCTCGACACATTCTGGATCCAGGATTTCGACGGCATGGCCTTCGACAAGCCTGAGCGCCTGCAGCGCCTGTGGGCCCGGCTCGAGCTGGCGCTGACCAACCGGCTCGACGTCACGGCGGAACTCGAACGGCAGCGGCCGAACTACCCGACGCGCGACCAGGTCTTCACCGTCGAGCCCAGGGTGCTGATCGACAATGCCGCTTCGAATACCCACACAGTGATAGAGGTCAATGGCCGCGACAGGCCGGGTTTCCTGCACACGGTCACCAGGGCGCTGACCCGGTGCAACCTGCAAATCCAGTCCGCGCATATCACTACATATGGTGAACGGGCGGTCGACGTCTTCTATGTGAAGGATCTGTTCGGGTTGAAGGTCGTCCACGAGGGCAAGCTCGACGACATCCGCCGGCGGGTCGACGAGGCCATCCGGGCCTTCGACTCCCGCTTCGCGCGCCGGCCCATGGCCAAGGTCACAGCCGAGCTGACAGCCAGCGCGGCGGGGGCGGAGTAGCCAGCGAACAACTATTCCTAATCGGACTTATTTCCTGTATTATAAGACGTTACAGTAATTTTATAATCCAGTTCTTGAGGCCTGTTGGCCACCAACCCCAGCGCCGTTTGTTCCATGTTCTCCAAGCTCTTCGACGATCTCGCACATGGCAAGCCAATGCTGGTGATCAGCCTGGTGGTGATCGTCGTCTTCGTCGGTGTGGTGCTTTACATCGCGATGTATGCCGGCAGCAGCAGGGGTGACGGCAGGGGGCGGCGCACCACTCTGATGATGCTGGCGCCGATTATTCTGCTCGGCGGTGGCGGCTGGGCGTTCTACTCCTGGGACCGCTTCGGCGGCATCTCGACATCCTCTGGCGCCGCGCCGTTCTGGGACCGCCCGGGACCCTGGGGCGAATCCGACAGGGCGACCAAGCTGGCCGACCGCGCTCAGCACCAGCTGCGTGCCGGCGATGTCGATGGCGCCCGCCTCACCCTGGAAAGTGCGCTCGACAGCTTCCGCCGCGCCCGCAACACGCTGGGAGAAGCCAAGATCCTGGGCGCGGTCGGCGACATCGACCGCCGGCTGGGCCGCTACGACACCGCGCGGGCCGCCTATGGCGATGCGCTGGTGCTCTACCGCAAGGACAGCAGCCGCGCCGGCGTCGCAAACACCCTGCGCGGTCTGGGCGAGCTCGAACGGCAGTCCGGCAACCGCGAAGCGGCGGTGGCCGCCTACAGCGAAGCGCGCGAGCTCTACCGCGCGCTCAACGACCGCCAGGGCGAGGCCAACACGCTGCTGAGCTACGCCGAATTGCTGCGCAACGCCGGCGAGGTCGCCAACGCGCGCAAGGTCTTCCTCGACGCCCAGCGGCTTTACCGCCTGGAGCGCGACCGCGTCGGCCAGGCCTTCGTCCTGCTTGGCCTGGGCGATCTCGATCGCGACGAGGGCCAGATCGAGAGGGCACGCTCGGCCTACGACGAGGCGCGCGAGATCTTCCGCGACGATCGCGTGCGCTTCGGCGAGGCACTGGCCATGCTCTGCCTCGGCGACCTCGAGGTCGCCCGGCGTGCGCCGGGCGCGGCGCGGTCGTTCTACACCGACGCACGCCTGATCCTGTATCGCGACCGCGTGATGTTCGGCGAGATCCAGTCGCTGATCGGCCTCTCGCTGGTCGAGCGCCAGTCCAACAACGCCACCAAGGCCGTCGAATGGGCGCGCGGCGCCAACGCCGTCGCTGCCCAGGCGCGCGACGCCGTCGCCGTGGCGGCGCTGGAGCATCTCAGGACAAACCCGTCCGACGCACCGCCCGCACTGATGCGCGCGCGCTACTACCCCCTGCGCTAGAACGGCAATCGCGTTGTCACCCCGAGCGCAGCGAGGGATGACAGGTGATCATCAAGTTTACCGACCGGTCCTGACCGAGATCGGCGTCGGGCAGGGCTTGCCGTCGGTCTCGCAGATCGCGTCGACGACGCGAACGCCCACGATCTCGGTGCATGCCGCCTTCAACGGCTGCGACTCGTCGGCATGGATGACCAGCGGACGTGTCGCGTTGGCGGCGATCGGCTGGCTCGCGCCATGGCGATACGACGACTTGAACTCATGGCGATGGGTACGGCCATCGCGCAGCGAGAATTCGAGATCGACCTGGACATAGTCGACCGCGAGCCGCGAGCGGTTGTGGGCGAGCAGCGACGGCACGCAGGAGCCGAACACCGTCGAATTGGGACCGCGCCTGACCTCGATGACGTCGCCGCCCTGCGCCAGCGCCGACGACGCCGCGGCCAGCAGCATCAGCGCCGTGAAGCGTCCGATCATTCGGCGACCTCGCCGCGTCGCGCATCGCGCCGCTGCGCCAGGATCTGCATGATGGCCGCGGCGGTCTCCTCGATCGACCGGCGAGTGACGTCGATGCTCTGCCAGCGCTTGCGCGCGTAATAGCGCCGCGCCTCCTGCATCTCGACCTGGACCTTCTCGATGTCGGTGTAGTCGCTCTCGGTCTCCTCCTGCAGCAGGCGCAGGCGATTGCGGCGGATCTGCACGAGGCGCTCGGGATCGGTCGTCAGCCCGATCACCAGCGGACGCGTCGCGTTCTCCAGCTCCGGCGGCGGCGGCACGTCGGGCACCAGCGGGATGTTGGCCGCCTTCACCCCGCGATTGGCGAGATAGACGCAGGTCGGCGTCTTCGAGGTGCGCGACGGCCCGACCAGAATCACGTCGGCGTCGTCGATGTCGTGCGTCGACTGGCCGTCGTCGTGCGCCAGCGTGTAGTGCATGGCGTCGATGCGGCCGAAATACTCGTCGTCGAGCGCGTGCTGGCGGCCCGGCCACATCGCCGTCTTGCTGTGGAAGTGCACGCCCAGCATGCTCATCGCCTGATCGAGCACACCGACGCAGGGCAATTGCAGGCGCCGGCAATGCTCGCGCAGCCGGTCGCGCAACTCGGGATCAACCAGCGTGTAGAGCACCGGCCCGCGGTTGAGCTCGATGGCGCCGGCGACCTTGTCGATCTGGCCTACGGTACGGATCAGCGGCCAGGTGTGCTCGGTGACGAACACGCCCTCGAACTGCACCAGGCAGGCGCGCGCCACGCTGGTCACGGTCTCGCCAGTCGAGTCCGATACCAGATGGACGTGGAAGTTGCGGCTGCGCATCGTGGCCAAGCTTACCCACGCCGGCCGGGGAATAACAGGTGGACGACCGACCTGATCATCCCCGATTCGCACCGCCGGGACGCGACCCGGCCGCTACAGCACACGGCCGTCCCGATCGTTCGCCGACATCCACCCGACGGGGATCGTCGTTCACGGCTGATTGCGGAGACGGGGACAGCGAACCTGTCCCCGTTGTCCCCGGCATTGTTGCCGCGCCGGATTTCAGCCGAATCGCGGCAAAATCGCTTGTGCCGGGCCGGCTGTCCCCATGCTATCCATCATCCCGCATCGCCTGTGGGCAGCGCGTGGATGAATTTGATCCCCGCGGTCCACACGGCCTACTTCTTCTCCTCCTTAAGATTCAAGATTCATGAAAGAGAAGAAGAGCAAAAACCTGATCCGCACCCTTCGGGGAGAACGGCTGAAAAGCCCGCCGATCTGGCTGATGCGCCAGGCCGGCCGGTATCTGCCGGAGTATCGCGCTGTGCGCGAGAAGGCCGGCGGTTTCCTCGAGCTCTGCTATACGCCGGACTTCGCCACCGAGGTGACACTGCAGCCGATCCGGCGCTTCGGCTTCGACGCGGCGATCATCTTCTCCGACATCCTCGTCATCCCCCACGGCCTGGGCCAGGCGGTGTGGTTCGAGGAGGGCGAGGGACCCAGGCTCGAGGCGCTGACCGGTCCCGGCGATCTGGCGCGGCTGTCGCTGGCCGCGGTCGAGGACAAGCTGGCGCCGGTCTACGCCGCGATCCGCGCCACGCGCGCGGCGCTGCCTGAGGAGACGGCGCTGATCGGCTTCTGCGGCGCGCCGTTCACCCTCGCGAGCTACATGATCGAAGGCGGATCGAGCCGCGACTTCTTCAGGATCAAGCAATGGGCCTACGGCCATCCCGACAGCTTCCGCAGGCTGATCGAGCTGCTGGTCGAGGCCTGCGTCGATCACCTCGATCGCCAGGCCGAGGCGGGATGCGAGGCGGTGCAGATCTTCGACAGCTGGGCCGGGGTGCTGCCGGAGGAGCAGCTCTTCCGCTGGTCGGTGCAGCCCATGCACGCCATTGCCAGGGGATTGAAGGCGCGGCGACCCGATCTGCCGATCATCGTCTTTCCGCGCGGTGTCGGTCCCGCGGCGCTGATGTACCGCCGGCTGCAGGAGTTCGACGCGCTGTCGATCGACACCGCGATCGGCGCGCATTGGGCGGCCGAGCAGCTGCAGCCGCATATCGCCGTGCAGGGCAATCTCGATCCGGTCATGCTGGTGACCGGCGGCGAGGCGATGGTGCACGAGACCAGGCGCATCCTCGGCAAGCTGGCCGATGGCCGGCACATCTTCAATCTGGGACACGGCATCGTGCCGCAGACGCCACCCGACAATGTCGCGCGCCTGGTCGACACCGTGCGCGCGTGGTCGAGCCGATGAGCGGCTGCCGTCGTCCTGCGCGCAGCGAAGGACCCAGCAGTATCGCGGTCACACGCATGCATTGTGTCCGGATGTACCACCGCAAGGCCCTTCGCTGCGCTCGGGACGACGGACGCGTTGCATGAAGGTCGCGATCGTCCTGTTCAATCTCGGCGGGCCCGATTCGCCCGAAGCGGTCGAGCCGTTCCTGCGCAACCTGTTCAGCGATCCGGCGATCATCGGCGCGCCGGGATTCATCCGTCGGCCGCTGGCGCGCTTCATCGCAGGGCGCCGCGCGCCTGTCGCGCGCGAGATCTACGGCCGCATCGGCGGTCGCTCGCCGATCCTGCCACAGACCGAAGCGCAGGCGCGCGCGCTGGAGCGGGCGCTGGCCGGACGCTTTCCCGATCACCGGTTCCGCGCCTTCGTGTCGATGCGCTACTGGAATCCGCTGTCGGATGCCGCCGCGTCGGTCGTGAGCGCGTGGAATCCCGATCGTATCGTCCTGCTGCCGCTCTATCCGCAGATGTCGACGACGACGTCGGAATCCTCGATCGAGGACTGGCGTGCATCGGCGGCGCGTGCCGGCATTCGCGCGCCGACCGGCGTGGTGTGCTGCTATCCGACGCAGGCCGGATTCATCGAAGCCGCCGCCGGCCTGATTCGCCAATCGATCGCCCAAGTCGGTGCTCAGCCCCATCGGCTGCTGTTCTCGGCGCATGGCCTGCCCGAGAAGGTGATCCGCCGCGGCGATCCCTATCAATGGCAGGTCGAGCAAAGCGCGCGGTCCGTCGTCGAGCGACTGGCGCTGCCCGATCTCGACTGGAGCATCTGCTACCAGAGCCGCGTCGGCCCGCTGAAATGGATCGGACCCTCGACCGATTCGGAGATCCAGCGGGCGGGTCGCGACGGCAAGGCCATCGTGCTGTTTCCCGTCGCCTTCGTCTCGGAGCATTCCGAGACGCTGGTCGAGCTCGACATCGAGTACCGCGAGCTGGCGCACCGCTCGGGCGTGCCCGCCTTCCATCGTGTCGAGACCGTGGGCATCAACGAGGCCTTCATCGTCGGCCTGGCGGACCTTGTCGAACGTGTACTGGCCCAGCCGGATCGTGCGATCGTCAATGGTGGCGGCTTCGCCGCTTGCCCGACGCCGCACGTCCGGTGTCTGCTGGCCGGGCGGTCAGGGAAATAGGCGATGCTCTATCTCGTCCTGAAATCCCTGCACATCGTCGCGGTGATCGCCTGGATGGCGGGCATGCTCTATCTGCCGCGCCTCTTCGTCTATCACGCCGATGCCGAGCCGGGCTCGAAGCAATCCGAGACGTTCAAGATCATGGAGCGCCGCCTGATGCGCGCCATCATCAACCCGGCGATGATCGCGACCTGGATCTTCGGCCTGAGCATCGCCTACCTCCAGGACTACTGGCTGCAGGGCTGGTTCATCCTCAAGATCGCGCTGGTGCTGGCGCTGAGCGGGGTGCACGGCGCGTTCTCCCGCTGGCGGCGTGACTTCGAGGCCGACCGCAACACCAGGCCGGCGCGCTTCTATCGCGTCTGGAACGAGGTGCCGACCCTGCTGATGATCGGCATCGTCTTCGTCGTCGTGCTCAAGCCGTTCTGACTGGTCACGCGGAGCGACGCACGAAGCATCATAGTCACCCTGTCATCCCGAGCGCAGCGAGGGATCCAGGGAGATGCCTGGACCCCCGCTGCGCTCGGGATGACAGGTGCGTTTGAATCGCTGCGTGCCGCGCTACAGTGCGGCATGACGCTCGCCGACTGGCTCATTGTCATCGAGATCGCCGCGACCCTGGCGTTCGCCGTGTCGGGGCTGATCGTGGCCGCGCGCGAGAGGCTCGATGTCGTGGGCGCCGCCGTGGTCGCCATCGCCGCGGCCTTCGGCGGCGGCACGGTGCGCGACGTGCTGCTGGGCCGGCGGCCGTTCTTCTGGGTCGAGCACCAGGAGTATCTCTGGGCGGTGCTGATCCTCGCCGCCTTGTCGTGGCCGTTGTTCGTGCGCGGCCGCGTTGCCGTGTCGGAGCGCGTACTGGTGATACCCGACGCCCTGGGGCTGGGCCTGTTTTCCGCCACCGGCGTCGGCCTGGCGCTCGATGCCGGCATGCCGATGCTGGTCGCGGTGCTGATGGGTGTGGTGACCGCGGTGTTCGGTGGCGTGGTGCGCGACGTGCTGTGCAATCGCCTGCCGGCGGCGCTCTACGATCACCAGCCCTACGCGCTCTGCTCCTTCGCGGGCTGCTGGATCGCCATCGGCTGCGTCAGGCTGGGCGTGGCGCACACCACGGCGCTGCTCGCCGGCGCGGCGCTGGCCAGCGCGCTTCGGCTGCTGGCGTGGTGGCGCGGCTGGCGGCTGCCGGGCTGGCCGACAGCGTAGCTAGAAGATCGCGACGGCGCTGACGATCATGCGGGTCGCCGAGCCCATCAGCAGCACGTCGGGGCCGACCTGGATGTAGAGATAGCCAGCGGGCGCCGGCGTCAGGCGTCCCAGCAGGGCGGGCGGCAGCGCGAAGTAGGCGACTCCCATGGGCAATGGCTGCCCGATGGCCCACTTCTTGGCCAGGCCAGGCGGCATGCAGCCATTGTGCTTCTTGGCCAGACCGGGCGGGCAATGACCCATGGTCGCCTGGTGGCCGTAGTACTGGCGAATGACACGCTGGTCGGGCGCGCCGATGGTCACCGAGACGCTGGCGCTGCCGCGTGGCGCGGGTGCCACAGCCGGGCCCGGTCCCGGCCGCACCACGTCGGGCTGACCGCCGCGGCCCTGTCCCTTGCCGCGACCCGGACCGGCATCCGCGGGCCTCTGCGCAAAGGTGGGCATCGCAAGAGCGAGGGCAATCGTCGTGGCCATCAGGGCAAGAGCGGCGCGCATCGGGTTCCTCCTGTGCCTCGGCGATGCATGGTCCCGGTTTGTGGCGGGAATCGGGAGGGTCGCAGGCGCCGTCGCCGGCGCGCTATGCTGCGCCCGCTGGAGTAAGGAGGAGACGAGCATGGCCAAGGCAAAGAAGGTGGCGGCGAAGAAGGTGAAGCCCAGGCCGGCGAACCCCAGGGTGTTCAACAAGGGTCTGGCGATCCGCCGCCAGGTGCTGGGCAAGCAGTACGTCGACAACTCGCTGGCCAACGCCAACGAGTTCATGATGGCTTTCCAGGAGATCACCACCGAGTACTGCTGGGGCTATGTCTGGGGCCGCGACGGACTCAGCAAGAAGCAGCGCTCGATGCTCAATCTCGGCATGCTGGCGGCACTCAACCGCGGGCCCGAGCTGCGCCTGCACATCAACGGCGCCATCACCAACGGCGTGACCAAGGACGAGATGAAGGAGATCTTCCTGCAGGTCGGCATCTATTGCGGTATCCCCGCCTGCCTTGACGCCTTCAAGACGGCCAACGAGGTGTTCAAGGAGCGCGGACTGTGAGGGCGGCGGCCGGGTTGCTGGCGATGGCCGTCGCCGCGCCGGCGGCCGCGCAGGGCCTCGACGGCGCCTATGCCGGCCGGCTGAGCTGCGAGATCCTCGCCGGCCAGACGCGCCGGGCGCTGGCGACGGATATCCGCATCACCATCGCCGGGACGACCGTGAGCTACGAGCGCGAGATTCACAGCCCCGATGGCGGGACCACGGGCATCAAGGAACGTGGTACCGGGACGGTGAGAGGAACCAGCCTGTCCATGGCTGCCACCGGACGCGGCAACAGCTGGTCCTACGAGGCGAGCTACAGCGGCACGATCACCGGCGGCACGATCGCGATGCGCGGCGCGCAGAAATGGCATGTCAACCGCGGCAACCAGGACCGGCAGTGCACGATCAACGCCCGGCGTCGCTAGGGAGGCAGGCAATGCGACACGCGATCTCGGCTGGTGCGGCGGCGCTTGTGTCGCTGGCCATGGTCGCTCCGGCACAGGCGCAGTACGACGGCGTCTACACTGGCCAGGTCCAGTGCGGGCCGACGGGCGGCCAGCGCGTGCCGGCGGGCACCGTCCGTGTCAACGTGACGGGCGCGAGCTTCACCTATGAGGTCCAGCTTGCCGGCGGCGGCATCGAGCGCGGCAGCGGCAGTGTGACGGCCCCCAGCCTGTCGGCCGGCGGCTCGGCTTCGGGCGGCGGCGTGCGCTACGACGGCAGCTACAGCGGCCAGATCATGCCCGGCAATCTCTGGATGACCGGCGCGCAGAGCGGCACCTTCCCGGGCGGCGCGCGCGGCAACCGCCAGTGCTCGATCGCGGCGCGGCGCCGATGATCCTGCGTGCCGCCCGGACCGACGAAGCCGCGACCCTGACGGCGCTGTGCGTGCGCTCGAAGCGCCACTGGGGCTATGACGACGACTTCATGGCGCGCTGCGCCGTGTCGCTGGCGGTGCCCGACCAGGCGATCGCGCGCGGCGACGTGCAGGTGGCGATCGACGAGAGCGGCCGGCCGCTGGGCACGGCGCAGCTCTCGCTGCCGTTCGACGACGCCATCGAGCTCGACAAGCTGTTCGTCGATCCGCCGGTCATCGGCCATGGCGTCGGCGCCGCGCTGCTGCGCTGGGCGCTGGACGAGACCCGCGCGCGCGGCGTGAAGCGGCTGGTGATCCTGGCCGATCCCAACGCCGCGGCGTTCTACGAGAAGATGGGCGCGCGCTTCCTGCGCATGGCGCCGTCCGATGCGATTCCCGGCCGCGAGCTGCCGTTCTACGAAGTCGATCTGCGAGGACAAGCGTCATGAGCAAGAATCTGGCCCCGCCGGCCACCATCGCCTTCATCGGGCTGGGCATGATGGGCCGGCCGATGGCCGCACGCCTGCTCGGCGCCGGCTATGCCTTGCGCGTCTACGACCTGTCGCAGCAAGCGATGTCGGAGTTCGTTGGCGCCAATCCCGGCGCCATCGCCACGGCGTCCGCCAGGGCCTGCGCCGAGGGCGCCGACGCGCTGATCGCCATGCTGCCCGACGGCAAGATCGTGCGCCGCGCGCTGCTCGATGGCGCCGATGCCGCGGCCGAGGGCCTGTCGAAGGAGGCGGTCTTCGTCGACATGTCCTCGAGCGCGCCGGTGGGCACGGTCGAGCTGGGCAAGGAACTGACCGCGCGCGGCCTGTCGATGATCGACGCGCCGGTCTCCGGCGGCGTGCGCCGCGCCATCGACGGCTCGCTGGCGATCATCGCCGGCGGCGCGGCTGATGACGTCGAGCGCTGCAGGCCGCTGCTGCTGTCGATGGGCAAGACGGTGTTCCACACCGGCGCCATCGGCGCGGGCCACGCGGTGAAGGCGCTGAACAACTACCTGTCGGCGACCAGCCTGCTGTCGATGTGCGAGGCGATGATCGTCGGCGAGAAGTTCGGCATCGATGCCGGCATGCTGGTCGACGTCTTCAACAGCTCCAGCGGCATGAGCAACAGCACCCAGGTCAAGGGCCGCCAGTTCATCGTGCCGCGCAACTACGCCGCCGGCTTCACCATGGCGCTGATGGCCAAGGACCTGCGCACCGCCGCCGACCTGGCGGCGCAGCTCGACGTCGAGGTGCCGACCATGGCGGGGATGGCCGAGATCTGGGCGCGCGCGGCGGAGAAGGTCGGCCAGTCGGCCGACCACACCGCGATCCACAAGTTCCTGGAAGGCAAGTAGCACGTGTCTTTACCTTCCCCCGGAGGGGGAAGGTGCCCGAAGGGCGGAAGGGGGATGTCGAAGACGAACGCAGGAGTCCGTCTTCGACATCCCCCATCCGTCAGCGCTACGCGCTGCCACCTTCCCCCTCCGGGGGAAGGTAAGGCTCTTGAGTCTACTTGCCGCGGGTGAACGCCAGCCAGATGCCGCCACCGATCAGTGTGGCGCCGCCGGCGGCCGAGAGCATGCGCACGCGCCGGCGCGAGAACAGCGCCCGGGCGCGGCCGGTGAGGATGGCGTAGAGGCTGTCGGAGATCGCCGCGATCACCATCGCCGTGGCGCAGAGCAGGACGATCTGGCTGGTCTGCTCGCCGTTGGGCGACACGAACTGCGGGATGAAGGCGCCGAAGAAGATCAGCACCTTCGGGTTGCTCGCCATCACCAGGAAGCCCTGCAGGAAGAAGCCGCCGCGCGGCCTGGGCGTGGCCACCGCGGGATCGAGCGTGCCGGAGTCGCGCAGCATCTTCCAGCCGAGATAGACCAGGTAGGCGGCGCCGGCCCAGCGCAGCCAGTCGAACAGCCAGCCCATGGTGGCGACGACCGAGGACAGGCCGATCACCAGCACGACCATCATGCCGGCCAGCGCCAGCTGGGTGCCGGCGACGTTGAGCAGGCCGGCCCGCGTGCCGTGCGTCAGGCTGTTGCCGACGACCAGCGCGACCGTCGGACCGGGGATCACGGTGATCACCACCGAAGCGGCGACGAAGGCGAGGTAGAGTTCGAGCGACATGCGATGCCCCACGTTGCTTGCGGTGGGTCAAACCACGGCGCACAGTCGCCGTCAACGACACGGGGAACCACCGACATGAAGCGCCAGGAACTTCCCGACGGCACCGAGATCGCCAAGTGGTACGTGCGGGCCATCAAGGCCGGGCCGTTCGTGTTCGTCGCCGGCACCACCTCGCTCGACGCCAGGGGCCGGGTGCAGGGTCGCGACGCCGGGGCGCAGACGCGGGTGACCATGCGCAAGATCGCCAACGCGCTGAAGGGCGCCGGCGCCAAGGTCGACGACATCACCCGGCTGACCATCTACTGCACCGACATCCGCGACAGCGCCCTGATCACCAATGAACTGTCGCGCTGGTTCAAGAAATCGCGCTGCGCCTCCGCCCTGATCGGCGTGTCGACCCTGGCGGTGCCCGGCCTGGTGGTCGAGATCGAGGCCACGGCGGTGGTCGTCGACGGCCGCTGAGGCCAGCGCGCCCTTGAACTTGGCCGCGTCCGGCGCTATCTAGGCGCCAGATTTCGGGTGCGCGCACCGCCCCGGGTCGCGATCCGAGCCGCAACGCCAGTTGTCTATCGGGACCGTCCAGCAGGGCGATCCGGCCGCGCGGCGAACTTCCTGATGTCGAACAACGCGGAACCTGCCGCGCCTTCGGTCATTGACCACATTAGCCCGCAATCCGGGCCTCTCTCAGACGAATTCCCATGAATCTCCAGGATCTCAAGAAGAAAACCCCCGCGGAGCTTTCGGCCTATGCCGAGGAGCTGCAGATCGAGAACGCCTCGATCATGCGCAAGCAGGAGCTCATGTTCGCGGTGCTCAAGCGGCTGGCCGAGTCCGACCAGGCGATCTTCGGCTCGGGCGTGATCGAGGTGCTGCCCGACGGCTTCGGCTTCCTGCGCTCGACCGAGGCCAACTACCTCGCCGGCCCCGACGATATCTACATCTCCCCTGCGCAGATTCGTCGCTACGGCCTGCGCACCGGCGACACCGTGGAAGGCGAAATCCGCGCACCCAAGGACGGCGAGCGCTACTTCGCGCTGACCAAGCTCAACACCATCAATTTCGAGGACCCCGAGCAGGTCCGCCACCGCATCAACTTCGACAACCTCACGCCGCTCTATCCCGACGAGAAGCTCAAGGTCGAGCTTGAGGAAGCCGGCTTCGTCGCCGCCGAGAAGGTCACCGAGGATGTCGGCTCGGCGCGGGCCAGCGCCGCCGGCCGGGTCAGCACCGGCGGCCCGCGGCGCACGGCGACGCTCAGCAAGAAGCCGGCCGGACCGACCATCGACATCAGCACGCGCGTGATCGACCTGATCGCGCCGATCGGCAAGGGCCAGCGCGCGCTGATCGTCTCGCCGCCGCGCACCGGCAAGACGATGCTGCTGCAGAACATCGCCCACGCCATCGCCAAGAACAATCCCGAGGTCTTCCTGCTGGTGCTGCTGATCGACGAGCGGCCCGAGGAAGTCACCGACATGGCGCGCACGGTGAAGGGCGAGGTCGTGTCCTCGACCTTCGACGAGCCGGCCTCGCGCCACGTCGCCGTCGCCGAGATGGTGATCGAGAAGGCCAAGCGACTGGTCGAGCACAAGAAGGACGTGGTGATCCTGCTCGACTCGATCACCCGCCTGGGCCGCGCCTACAACACCGTGGTGCCGAGCTCGGGCAAGGTGCTGACCGGCGGCGTCGACGCCAACGCCCTGCAGCGCCCCAAGCGCTTCTTCGGCGCCGCCCGCAACATCGAGGAAGGCGGCTCGCTCACCATCATCGCCACGGCGCTGATCGACACCGGCAGCCGCATGGACGAGGTGATCTTCGAGGAGTTCAAGGGCACGGGCAACTCGGAGATCATCCTCGACCGCAAGCTCTCCGACAAGCGCACCTTCCCGGCGATCGACATCACCCGCTCGGGCACGCGCAAGGAGGAGTTGCTGGTCGACCGCGGCACGCTCAGCAAGATGTGGGTGCTGCGCCGCATCCTGATGCCGATGGGCACGGTCGATGCGATGGAGTTCCTGCTCGACAAGATGAAGACGAGCAAGAACAACGCCGACTTCTTCGCCTCGATGAACCAGTAGGGCCGGACGCGTGCGCTTCGCGTCGGCCGACGCGGCGATGCGCGCGCTGTTCGCCGAGTTCGGCCCGGTCGACGATCCCGACTGGCGCTTCATGTCGATCTTCGCCGCTGAACCGATCGACCCGGATCACCCCGACATCCGCACCGCACGCGGCGCCATTTCGCGCACCATGCATTTCGGCTCGGCGCGCCTCGACCTTACGACGGGCGTTGTCGAGTTCATCGACGAGGATCATCGCGACGGCGGCGAGTTCGTCGTCCGTCGCGTGTCCCTGTCACGCGAATGGTGCGAGGCGTTGAGCGTGCTCGACTGGCAGCGCGCGTAGCGCCGCCCATCACCCGGCGGCTAGGGCTTGTACGACTTTTCTCCGCTGGTGTTCTGACCCGGCGGCAGAGTCTCCGCCGGCACCTTGCGTCGCAGGATGTCGCTACAGACGCGGTTGGCAAACGCCTTGGGCAGCGTCGTCGACGCCCCCGACATGACGGCAATGCCGATCAGCCCACCGCCAGCGCGGACCTCGTCGACATAATACTCGCCCACGACTTCGCGGGTCTGCGGGTTCGTCAGCCGCACGAAACCGGCGAGTTGTGTCGAATCGCCGATCAGAATGGCGGCCGCGGCGTTCATCCCTTTGAAGTTCTCGAGGCGAACATCGAGCGTGTACTTGTTCGGCCCGTTGCCGCAGGTCTGTGCGACGTGCTCGAGCGCGGCCTTCAAGTTGGCGACGATCGTCGCGTTGACGGTCGCCGCCTCGGTCTCGACATTGATCGGACCGATGCCTGCCTGCGCCCTCGCAACATCGGGAAAGGCCCGGATCTCGCGGACCGGCTCGTGACAGGCGGCAAGCATGAACGCCACGCCCGCAACCGCAAGCGCGCGTACTACCAGGAACGACATCGAATTCCCCCTTGATCCCCCTTGCATTGGCACTGAGGATATTGCTTCAGTCGACATATCTCAATACGGGCAAAACGTCCCATGCTGTTCAACAACAAGGCTAAGCTGCTGGCGACCACGGTCGTGGCCGCTCTCATGGGGGTGGGGTGCACCTACGATGCACAGATGTCGCGTCCCGACTCGGCCAAGCCTGCGGCTGGCCAGGTCGCCAACGCTGCAGGCAGCCCGACGATCGAGGGACTCGACCGATTCAACCTCACGCTCAAGCCGATCACGCATATCTGCAGCGGGCACAACTACAAGCTGGCCTACCAGGAGCAGGCCCGCGACCGGATCGTCGCCGAAATCCGCGCCAGGCTCGGCGCAGCAGGAGATGCGGGCTCCGTCTCGGTTCGGTCCGTCGACGCGCACATGCGGTGCCTGCTGGCCGGATTCGGCTCCACGCAAACCGCCTGCGTGACCGATGCCACGATCCTGATCCAGACGTCCTGGACAGACGGGCGCCGGACACTGTCGGGGCAGGGCACGGGTACCGGCACGGGACGGTCGCCGGCCGGCCTCGTCTGCGAGAACGGCGGGCTATCGATCGGCATGGCGGTCGACGCCGCCCTCGATGCCGCCCTGAAGTCCGCGCTCATGCCGCGCTGAAGGACATCAGCGCGCCTCGAGCGCCATCTCCAGCACGCGTGCGACATGCAGCGCCTCGCGTTGCGAGCCGTCGTGGATCTGGTGCCGGCAGCTCGTGCCGTCGGCAATGATCAGCGTATCGGCGTCGGCGGCGCGCACCGCCGGCAGCAGCGACAGCTCGGCCATCGCCATCGACACGTCGTGATGCGCCGCCTCGTAGCCGAAGGCGCCGGCCATGCCGCAGCAGCTCGACTCGACCTGCGTGGTCGTCAGGCCGGGAATCCAGCCCAGCACGGTCTGCACCGGACCCATGGCGCCGAAGGCCTTCTGGTGGCAATGGCCGTGCAGCAGCGCTTTGCTTTGCGAGAGGGGCTCGAGCTTCAGGGCGCAGCGCCCCGCCGCCTTCTCGCGCGCCAGGAACTCCTCGAACAGGAAGCTGCTCTCGGCGATGCGCGCGGCCTCGTCGCCGAGGCCCATCACGGCGTACTCGTCGCGCAGCGACAGCAGGCAGGACGGCTCGAGCCCGACGATTGGCACGCCGCGCGCGACGAACGGCGCGACGGCGGCGATCAGCCGTGAGGCCTCGCGCCTGGCCTCGTCGACCAGGCCGGCAGCGAGATAGGTGCGCCCGCAGCACAACGGACGCTCGCCATTGGACGGCGATGCGACGTGCACCCTATAGCCGGCGGCCTCGAGCACGCGCAGCGCGGCGCGGGCGTTTTCGGGCTCGAAGTAGGTGTTGAAGGTGTCGGCGAGGAAGACGACCTCGTGCGCGCCCGATGACGTGCCCTTCGCGCTGAAACGATCGCCGCGCCACTTCGGCAGCGAACGCCTGGCCGAGAAGCCGAGCAGCTTCTCCGACATCGTCGCGGCGCCGGGCAGCATGTCGCGAAGGTTGAACAGCCAGGGCAGGCGCGCGGCCCAGGGTGCGTAGCGCGGCAGGTGGGCGATCAGCCTGTCCTTCAGGCTCAGGCCGTGCCGGCGGACGCGCTGGTGCGCCACCTCGATCTTCATGCGCGCCATGTCGACGCCGGTCGGGCAGTCGCGCTTGCAGCCCTTGCAGGCGACGCACAGATCCATCGCCGCGGCGACGGCGTCGGAGGTCAGGGCCTCCGGCCCGAGCTGGCCGGAGAGCGCCAGCCGCAGCGTGTTGGCGCGGCCGCGCGTCAGGTCCTTCTCCTCGCGCGTGACGCGGAAGCTCGGGCACATCGTGCCGGCGTCGAACTTCCGGCAATGGCCGTTGTTGTTGCACATCTCCACGGCCTTGGCGAAGCCGCCGGCCGGGTCGCCGCCAGAGCCTGGTGGAGTGGTGATCTCGGTGCGCGGATCGGCCTGCACGTTCCACGCCGACCAGTCGAGCGCGGTCTTCAGCGCGACGCTGCGGTAGCCCGGCTTGAAGCGGAACAGCTCGCGCTGGTCCATCTTCGTGGGCCGCACGATCTTGCCGGGGTTGAGGATGCCCAGCGGGTCGAAGGCGTCCTTCAGCTCCTCGAACGCCTTGGTGAGCCGCGGCCCGAACTGCCAGCCCACCCACTCGCTGCGCACCAGACCGTCGCCGTGCTCGCCCGAGAACGCGCCCTTGTACTCGCGCACCAGCGCGCCAGCCTCCTCGGCGATGGCGCGCATCTTCTCGGCGCCATCGCGACGCATGTCGAGGATCGGCCGCACATGCAAGGTGCCGACGCTGGCATGGGCGTACCAGGTGCCGCGCGTGCCGTGCTTCTCGAACACGTCGGTCAGGCGCGAGGTGTAGTCGGCGAGGTGCTCGAGCGGCACCGCGCAATCCTCGATGAAGGAAACCGGCTTTCCGTCGCCCTTCATCGACATCATGATGTTGAGCCCGGCCTTGCGCACCTCCCACAGCGCCGACTGCGCCCGGGCGTCGACCATCTCGACGACGCTGCCGGGCAGGCCGAGATCGCCCATCAGGTCGACGAGGCGCTTCAGGTCGCGGATCTGCGTGTCACGCTCCTCGCCGGCGAACTCCACGAGCAGGATGGCCTGCGGCTCGCCGATCAGCGCCGCGTCGATCACCGGACGGAAGGCGGGATTGGCGCGCGCCAGGTCGATCATGGTGCGGTCGACCAGCTCGACCGCCACCGGCTTGAGCGTGACGATGTGCTGGGTCAGCTCCATGGCGCGGCGGAAACTGGGGAAGTTCACCACGCCCAGCGTCTTGTGCTTCGGCAGCGGCGAGAGCTTCAACGTCAGGCGCCGCGTTACCGCCAGGGTGCCCTCGCTGCCGACCAGCAGGTGCGCGAGGTTGATCGAGTTGTCGGTCGTGTAGGGCCGCTCGCTCTGCGGATGGAAGACGTCGAGGTTGTAGCCGCCGACCCGGCGCAGCACCTTCGGCCACAGCCGCTCGATCTCGCCGCGCTCGCGCGCCGCCAGCCCGCGCGCCACGTCGGCGAGGCGCTTCACCGCCGGATCCGAATCGTCCTCGTGCCAGGTGCCGAAGCGCGCCGCGCCGCCATCGGCGAGGATGGCGTCGATCGCCTCGACGTTGTGCACCATGTTGCCGTAGCGGATCGAGCGACTGCCGCAGGAATTGTTGCCGGCCATGCCGCCCAAGGTGCACTGCGCCGAGGTCGAGACGTCGACCGGGAACCACAGCCCGTGCGGCTTGAGGAACGCGTTGAGATGGTCGAGCACCAGGCCGGGCTGCACGGTGATCGAGGCGCGCTCCCTGTCGAACTCCACGACCTCGCGCAGATGCTTGCTGAAGTCGACGACCAGCGCCTCGCCGACGGTCTGGCCGCACTGCGAGGTGCCGGCGCCGCGCGGCAGGATCGGCACCTTCAGGTCGCGCGCGATGTCGACCACCGCGCGCAGATCGTCCTCGTCGCGCGGAACCACCACGCCCACCGGGTCGATCTGGTAGATCGACGCGTCGGTGGCGTAGCGGCCGCGCGCGGCGGCGTCGAACATCACCTCGCCCTTGAGCGCGCCCTTCAGCGTGCGCTCGAGTGTGCGAACCGGCGCCTTGGGCATGGGCGACGACCTCGCGACGTCGGCGGCCGTCATGTCATGTCCTCCAGGACCGCGTCGCGCTTGTGCGCGAGGTGGTCCACCAGGATGCGGCGCAAGCGCTCGCCGTCGCGCGCCGCCAGGGCCTCGAGCATCTCGCCGTGGTCCTCGACTGCCCGGTCCCATTTCTCCTGGATATAGTTCGAGCGAAAGCGCAGCGCGTGCAGGCGGTCGTTGAGCGCGCGATAGGTGCGTGTCAGCGTCGGGTTGCCGGCGATGGCGTTGATGCGCTCGTGGATGACGCGGTTGATGCGATAGTAGCTCGGCAGGTCGCCGCGCGCGTGGCAGCCGACCATCTCCTCGTGCATCGCGCGCAGCGCCGCGATGTCGGCGTCGCTGACGTGCCGGCAGGCGAGCTCGCCCGACAATCCTTCGAGCGCGCCCATCACGGTGAAGGTGTCGCGCACGTCCTCGGGCGAGAGCTTCACCACCTGCGCGCCGCGGTTGGGCGGCAGCGCCACCAGCCCCTCGGTGGCGAGCACGCGCAGCGCCTCGCGCAGCGGCGTGCGCGAGATGCCGAGCTGCTCGCAGAGCTCGCGCTCGTTGAGCCGCTCGCCCGGTGTCAGGCGACCCTCGACGATCATGTCGCGCAGCCGTGCTGCCACCGCCTCGTGCAACGCCTGCCGGCTGATCAATGCCGATGGACCGTCCATCGCCTCACAAATCTCCTGACGACAAACCCGTCTGGACTCACTTTGGCATATTGTATACAAAATGCAAGACGCTCAGCCACGGAGGGACCGACCATGCTGCGCCTCAATGGGCACCCCAGCGGCCGCCATTTCCTGCAGATCCCCGGACCAACGAACGTGCCGGACCGCATCCTGCGCGCCATGGACCACCCGACGATCGACCATCGCGGGCCGGAGTTCCAGGCGATGGCGCTGAAGGTCCTGCGCGACGTGCGCCAGGTCTTCCAGACCGCGCAACCCGTGGTGATCTATCCGTCCTCGGGCACCGGCGCGTGGGAAGCGGCGCTGGTCAACACGCTCTCGCCCGGCGATCCGGTGCTGATGGTCGAGACCGGCCACTTCGCGACGCTGTGGAAGAAGATCGCCGAGAAGATCGGCCTGAAGCCCGAGTTCATCGCCGGCGACTGGCGCCGTGGCGTCGATGCTTCGGCCGTCGAGGCACGGCTGCGCGAGGACAGGGGCCAGGCGATCAAGGCGGTGTGCGTCGTGCACAATGAGACCTCGACGGCGGTGACCTCCGACATCGCCGCGGTGCGCCGCGCGATCGATGCCGCGAAGCATCCGGCCCTGCTGATGGTCGACACGATCTCCTCGCTGGGCTCGATCGACTATCGCCATGACGAGTGGGGCGTCGACGTCACGGTCGGCGGCTCGCAGAAGGGGTTGATGCTGCCGCCCGGCCTGTCGTTCAACGCCATCAGCGAGAAGGCGCTGGCGGCGTCGAAGGGCTCGACCCTGATCCGCTCGTACTGGAGCTGGGAGGAGCAGCTGGCGATGAACGCCAATGGCTGGTTCCCCTACACCCCGGCGACCAACCTGCTCTACGGCCTGAGCGAAGCTCTGGACATGCTGATGGAGGAGGGGCTCGCCAATGTCTTCGCCCGTCACGCGCGCCATGGCGAGGCGACGCGCCGCGCCGTGCGCGCCTGGGGGCTCGAGCTGCTGTGCGTCAATCCCTCGGAGTACAGCAACTCGCTGACCGCGGTGCTGATGCCCGCCGGCCACGACGCCGATGCCTTCCGCAAGGTCGTGCTGGCGAAGTTCAACATGTCGTTGGGCCAGGGCCTGACCAAGGTCGCCGGCAAGGTTTTCCGCATCGGCCATCTCGGCGACTTCAACGACCTGTCGCTGATCGGCACGCTGGGCGGCGTCGAGATGGGCCTCGCGGTCGCCGGCGTGCCGCACAAGGTCGGCGGCGCGCAGGCGGCGATGGACTATCTCAAGGGTGTCGCGTCGGGTGCGCAGGCACACGCCCGCGCAGCGGAATAGCGGCGCGCACGCAAGCGTCGACGGCGCGTTCGCCGTCGAACGATGCTCCCGTCATCAGGAGATGGAGGGAGATGTGACCTTGAAGGTCTATGGCGTCGCGGGCTCGCGCGCCGCGCGAGTCCAACGGCGGCATCCCGGTGATCGACGACGACGGCGACATCGTCTGGGAGTCGATGGCGATCTATCTCTACCTCGCCAAGAAGGCCGGCGGTGGACAGCTGGTCGGCGGCCGCTTCACCATCGCCGCCCTCAACATCGCCGCCGTACTGTCGTGGTCGCGCCCGGCGCGCGATCTCTATGCCGACTTCCCCCGCGTCACGGCGTGGCTGAAGGCCTGCCTCGACCCGCCGGCGCAGAAGAAGGTCCGGTGCATGCGCTGATTTTCTGGGCAGTGTGGTATCGGCACCACGTCGGCCCCGCACGTCCATGGATAGTGGAGACGGCGTGAAGCCAATGCCTATCGGTTCGATGCCTGGCTCGTCAGAAAGTTGTAACCCTTTGAGGATATGGGGGAATCGGCTAATCCCTTAACTTGGTTGGGGGATTTTTCGGTCGCTTTCGGTCTCGCCAGCGTGCCATAGTCGGGCTCAACCCGGATGGCCATTGGGAGCGCGGTCGAGCGGGGGGAGAGCGACATGACCGGATCCGACCGGGCCAAACGTGTGCTGATCTACAGCCACGACAGCTTTGGACTGGGCCATCTCAGCCGCTGCCGCACCATCGCCAACGCGCTCGCGGCGGCCGACGAGGATCTCTCCGTCCTGATCATTTCCGGCTCGCCGATCATCGGCAGCTTCGATTTCGGCGCGCGCGTCGATTTCGTTCGCGTGCCCGGCATCGGCAAGCGCAGCGACGGCGAGTACGAAGCGCTGAACCTAAACATCGGCATCGACCGCACCGTGGGCATGCGCGCGGCGCTGATCCGTGAGACTGCGGAGATGTTCGATCCCGACCTGTTCATCGTCGACAAGGAACCGTTGGGCCTGCGCGGCGAGGTGTCCGAGACGCTGAAGGTCCTGAAGGCGCGCGGCACGCCGCTGGTACTGGGCCTGCGCGACGTGATGGACGAGCCGACGATGCTGGCGCCCGAGTGGAAGCGCAAGAACGTGCTGCCGGCGCTGAAGCACCTCTACGACGAGATCTGGATCTACGGCCTGCCGCAGTTCAACGACCCGCTGAGCGGCATCACGCTGCCCAAGGCGGTGCGGCGCAAGACCGTCTACACCGGCTATCTGCGCCGCGACCTGCCGCGCGAGAGCGACGACCTCGCGGTGCTGCACGATCTTAACCGGCCCTACATCCTGGTCACCGCCGGCGGCGGCGGCGACGGCGAGGCGGTGGTCGACTGGGTGCTGCGTGCCTACGAGCACGACGCCAACATCCCCTATGCGGCGGTCGTGGTCTTCGGCCCGTTCATGGCGCCCGAGGCGCGCGAGTCGTTCCGCCAGCGCGCCGAGAGATTGCGCGGCGGGCCGGTGCGCACGCTCACCTTCGAGACCAATCTCGGTCCGCTGATGCAGCGCGCCGCCGGCGTCGTCGCCATGGGCGGCTACAACACCTTCTGCGAGATCCTGTCCTTCGACAAGAAGGCGCTGATCGTGCCGCGCACCGTGCCGCGGCGAGAGCAGTTCATCCGCGCCCAGGGCGCGCGACAGCTCGGCCTGGCCAACATGCTGGCCGACGACGGCGTGCGCGATCCGGCGAAGATGGCGACGGCGCTGCGGCAGTTGCCGCAGCAGGGCCTGCCGTCGGAGGTGGTGATCCCCGGCCTGCTCGACGGGCTGCCCAATGTCGGCAAGCTGGTGGCGCGCCATGTCAGGCGTCCGCTGTGGCGGCCGGTGCCGGTACTGCTGCCGCAGGACGATGCCGCGATCTCCGACACGGCGCGGCGGCGTAGACAGGCGTGATCGCTCCGGCCGGTCCCGGCCCCACCCTGGCCATCGTCGTCAAAGGCTATCCGCGGCTGTCGGAGACCTTCATCGCCCAGGAGATCGCTGCCTTCGAGGACCGCGGGCTCGATATCGTGATCGTCTCGTTGCGCCATCCGACCGAGAGCAAGACGCACCCGGTCCATCGGCGCATCCGCGCCGGGCTGCTGTACCTGCCGGAATACCTCCATCAGGAACCTCTGCGCGTGCTGAAGGCGTGGTGGGCGGTACGCCGCCTGCCGGGCTATCGCGCCGCGTCTCGGCAATGGCTGGCCGACTGGCGGCGGGATCGGACGCCCAATCGCGGCCGCCGCTGGGGCCAGGCGCTGGTGCTGGCGCACGAGCTGGCGGCCAGCGTGAAGGCGCTGCACGTGCACTTCCTGCACACGCCGGCCTCGGTGACGCGCTACGCCGCGATGATCCGCGGCCTGCCATGGAGCGGTTCCGCGCACGCCAAGGACGTGTGGACCACGCCGGCCTGGGAGATCCGCGAGAAGCTCGCCGATTGCCAGTGGCTGGTGACCTGCACCGCGACGGGTCGCGACCATCTCGCGCCGCTGGCGCCGACCAGGGATCGCGTCCAGCTGGTCTACCACGGCCTCGATCTGGCACATCTGCCGCCGCCGCCGCCGCCGCGGCCACCGCGCAACGGCAGCGCCGCCGCCGACCCCGTGACCATCCTCTCGGTGGGGCGACGCGTCGAGAAGAAGGGACTCGACGATCTGCTCGAAGCCCTGGCGCGACTGCCCGCGAGCCTCAACTGGAGCTTCGGCCATATCGGGGGCGGCCCGCTTGGCGAGCAGCTGAAGGCGCAGGCGCGCCGCCTGGGTATCGCCGATCGCTGCACCTGGCATGGCGCGCAGGCACAGCCCTTCGTCTTCAATGCCTATGGCTATGCCGATCTCTTCGTCCTGGCCAGCCGCATCGCCAGCGACGGCGATCGCGACGGCCTGCCGAATGTGCTGATGGAGGCGCAGAGCCAGGCGCTGCCGTGCGTCGCCACGCGCGTCTCGGCAATTCCCGAGCTGATCGACGACGGCAGGAGCGGGTTGCTCGTGCCACCGCGCGATCCGGCGGCGCTGGCGCAGGCGATCGAGCGCCTGATCCGTGATCCCGCCTTGCGCGCGCGACTGGGCCAGGGCGGCTTCGAGACGGTGCTCCGGCGGTTCTCCTTCGAGGCCGGCATCGAGCGTCTGGTCGCCCGTCTGCGTCGATAGATGCTATGTCCCCCCGCATGCGGATCGCGTTCCACACGCCGCTCAAGCCGCTCGACCATCCGACGCCTTCCGGCGACCGCTCGATGGCGCGGGCGCTGGCTGCCATCCTGCACCGGCTGGGCCACGAGGTGATCGCCGTCGACCGCCACCAGCCCGGCCGACGCGGCCTTGTCGAGCCCGGGCGCTTGGCCGAGGACCGCGACCGCCATCTGGCGCGCCTGCCCGAGCTGATCGGCCAGCGGCCCGACCTGTGGTTCACATATCACCTCTGGTACAAGCGGCCCGACTGGCTGGGCCCGGGCGTGAGCGCGGCGCTGAACATCCCCTATGTCGTTGCCGAGGCGTCGTACGCGCCCAAGCGCGCCGGCGGGCCGTGGGATGTCGGCCATCGCGCGGTGGGCGAGGCGATCGCCGCCGCCGACCTCGTGCTGACGCTCAATCCTGACGACGCGCCGATGATCGCGCCGCTACTGCGCACGCCCGACGCCGCGGCGACGATACCGCCCTTCCTCGACGTCGAGCCGTTTCGCGCCGTCCGCCGCCCTCCGCGCGATGGCGTGCCGATGCTTCTCGCCGTCGGCATGATGCGACCGGGTGACAAGCTCGCCTCCTATCGCCTGCTCGCCGACGCGCTGCAGCGCGTGCGCGATCTCGACTGGCGGCTAATGATAGTGGGCGATGGCGAGGTGCGCGGCGACGTCGAGGCCGCCTTCGCGCCGCTGGTAGATCGCGTCGTCCTCCACGGCGCAGCTGAAGCCGCGGGGCTGCCCGCGATCTATGCCGCGGCCGACCTGCTGGTCTGGCCGGCGATCAACGAAGCCTATGGCATCGCGCTGCTCGAGGCGCAGGCGGCGGGCTTGCCCGTCGTCGCTGGGCGCACGCGCGGCGTGCCCGCCGTGATCGGCGACGGCGAATCGGGTCTGCTGCCGGCCCTGGGCGACGCGCAGGCCTTCGCCGATGCAGTGCGCGCGCTGCTGGTCGATCCGGCGCGCCGCGCGGCGCTCGCCGCCGGCGCAGGCGCGCGGGTCGATCGCGATCATGATCTGCCGGCGGCCCAGGCGCGCATCGGAGCGGCGCTGGCGGCGATGCTGGCGCGCCGCGCGACGGGGGCGGCGGCGTGAGCGTGCGCATCGCCTTCCTGCGCCATGGCCCGACGGCGTGGAACGATGAGGGCCGGTTGCAGGGCATGACCGACGTGCCGCTGTCGTCGCGCGGCCGCGCCCATGTCGCGACATGGCGCGTTCCATACCAGGACTGGCGCTGGGCCTGCAGCCCGTTGACGCGCGCGCGCGAGACGGCGGTGCTGCTCGGCGCGCCGCCCTCGCTGGCGGTCGAGCCGGCGTTGCGCGAGATGGCCTATGGCGAGTGGGAGGGACGCACCCTGGACGAGCTGCGCGCGCGCGAGCCCCAGGGCATGCGCGATGCCGAGACGCGCGGTCTCGACATGGCGCCGCCGGGCGGCGAATCGCCGCGCCAGGTGATGGATCGGCTGCGGCCGTGGTTCGCGGCGCAGCGCGACGACGTCGTCGCCGTCTCGCACAAGGGCGTGATCCGCGTCGTGCTGGCGATGGCGACGGGCTGGGACATGAAGAGCCGGCAACCGGTCAAGCTTGACTGGAATTGCCTGCATGTCTTCGCCGTCGCAGGCGACGGCGCGGTGGCCGTGGACCGTCTGAACACGCCGCTGGGGAGCGAGAGGGCGGCATGAGCGCCCGGCTGATGTTCCACGTCCAGCACCTGCTGGGCATCGGCCACCTGCGGCGCGCCGCGACGCTCTCGCGCCACTTCGCCGCCGCCGGCCACGACACGGTGCTGACCTCCGGCGGCGCGCCGGTGCCGGGCCTCGACATTGGCGGGGCGCGGCTGGTGCAGCTGCCGCCGGTGCGCGCCACCGACAAGCTGTTCAAGGTGCTGGTCGACGATGCCGGTGCGGTGATCGACGACGCGTTCAAGGCGCGCCGCGCCGAGATGCTGGTCGACACGCTGCGCCGCCATCGGCCGGATGTTCTATTCATCGAGCTGTTTCCCTTCGGCCGCCGTCAGTTGCGCTTCGAGCTCCTGCCGCTGGTCGAGGCCGCCAAGGCGCTGCCGCGGCCGCCGCGCATCGTCTCGTCGGTGCGCGACATTCTGGTGCAGTCGCCCAAGCCCGAGCGCGTCGCCGAGATGGTCGACCTGTTCGGGCGCTATTTCGACGACGTGCTGGTGCACGGCGACCCGGCGTTCATTCCCTTCTCGCGCACCTTTTCCGAGCACGCACGCCTGGCCGATCGCACGCACCACACCGGCTACGTGATCGACGGCTTGCCTGGGCGCGGGCAGGCCCGCGATGTCGGGCGCGGAGAGGTGATCGTTTCGGCGGGCGGCGGCGCGGTCGGCGCGCCACTGATGGCCGCAGCGCTCGATGCGCGCGCGCTGAGCGGGGTGCGCGAACTGCCGTGGCGTTTCCTGTGCGGCCACGCCATGCCGGACGCCGACTTCGAGGGGTTGCGCGCGCACGCGGCGCGTCTCGACCCCGGGCGCATCGTCGTCGAGCGCGCGCGCGGCGATTTCACCACCATGCTGGCGAACTGCGTGCTGTCGATCTCGCAGGGCGGCTACAACACCGTCATCGAAACCCTGTCCGTGGCCGACCGCGCGGTGATCGCGCCCTATGCCGGCGGGCTGGAGACCGAGCAGGCCTTGCGCGCCGAGCTGCTGGCCGAACGCGGTGTCTTTCAGGTCGTGGCCGAGGACACGCTCTCGCCGGCGACACTGGCGGCGGGCGTGGACCGCGCGCTCGAGGGGCCCTCGATCCGGTCGTTTCCGCGCATCGATGCCGACGGCGTCGCCCGGACGCTGCAGCTGGTCGAGGGATGGTTGCGCCCATGAGCGCCTGGCGGGAGCTCGACGAGGAGCTGGCGCGCTGGTCCGATCTGGGACGCGTCGCCACGCTGTGGTGGCGCGACGACGATGCGAGCGACGCGACGCCGGCGCTCGACCGCCTGCTGGCCCTGCAGGCACGCCACGACGTCGGGCTGGCGCTCGCGGTGATTCCCGAACGCGCGACCGCCGCGTTGTCGGCACGTCTCGCCGACGCCGCCGGCACGGCGGTGCTGCAGCATGGCTATGCGCACCAGAACCATGCGGCCGCCGGCGAGAAGAAGACGGAGCTCGGTCCGCATCGGCCGGCAATGGTCGTGCTGGGCGAGCTCGGCACCGGCTGGATGGCACTCGAACGCTTCTTCGGTGCGCGTGCGCTGCCGGTGATGGTGCCGCCGTGGAACCGGATCGCACCTGCTTTGGTGCCGATCCTGCCGGAGATCGGCCTGCGCGGCCTGTCGACATTCGGCCCGCGCAGGCGCATGGAGCCGGTACGCGGCCTGTGCCAGGTCAATACCCATGTCGATCCGGTCGATTGGCGTGGCGGCCGCGGCTTCGTCGGCGAGCAGGCCGCCGTCGCCAGCCTGACACGATCTCTTGCCATCCGGCGACTGGGCGGGTTTGAGTCGGCTGTCGGGGAGGAAACGACGGGTTTGCTGACGCACCATCTCGTGCAGGATGAGGCGGTGTGGGCGTTCATCGAACGGCTGATTGCACGATTGCGCGCTCACTCCGGGGTCCGCATACTCGCGCCGCAAGAGGTCTTTGGGCTGTCATGACAGGGCGGTATCGCTATCGAACGAAGGATCTGTTCGGCGACTATGCGCGGGCGGCCGCCGGCGCCTTGATCTGCCTGGCGCCGGCGGTCTTCGTCGACAGCAACAGCGTGACACTGGGGCTGGCGGCGGTCGGGCTGCTATTCGTGGTCTTCGGCTTGCGTACCGCCCTGCGTCAGGCGACGGAGATCGTCGTCGACGACCAGGGCATGGCCGCCGTGGGCCCGTTGCCGCGGCGTATCGAATGGAAGGCAGTCCAGCGCGTGAAGCTGTCCTATTACACCACACGCCGGGATCGTCAGGGCGGCTGGATGCACATGACCCTGAGCGGACACGGCGGCACAATCCGCATCGATTCCGCTCTCGAGGGGTTCGACGACATCGCCCGCCGCGTCGGCCGCACGGCGCAGGAGAACGGCGCCGAGCTCAGCGACACCACAAGGGCCAATTTCGCCGCGCTGAACATCGTCCTGCCCGACACCCCCGCGACGGACCGGGCGACATGAGCGACCTGCTGCGAGTTCGCGACCTCAAGATCGACTTTCGCGTGCATGACGGAATTCTGCGCGCGGCCGATGGCGTGTCTTTCTCGGTCAAGCCGGGCGGCACGGTGGCGCTTGTGGGCGAGTCCGGGTCGGGCAAGTCGGTCTGCGCCCAGGCGATCATGGGCCTGCTGCCCAAGGTCGCGACCATCGCCGGCGGCTCGATCGAGTTCACCGACCCGGCCGTTCCCGACGCCCGGCCGATCGACATCGCGCGGCTCGATCGCAACGGCGCGCTGATGCGCACGATCCGCGGCGGGCGCATCTCGATCATCTTCCAGGAGCCGATGACCTCGCTCTCCGCCCTGCACACCGTGGGCGACCAGATCGGCGAGGCGGTGAAGCTGCATGGCGGCCAGCTTTCCGAGCTCGACACGCTGGGCGACCAGATCGGCGAGGTCGCCGAGAAGGTCCAGGCGCGTTCGGGCGGCAAGATGAGCACCAGGGAGGCGCTCGAGCTCACGCGCGAGATGCTGGAGCTGGTCGGCTTCCCGGACCCCAGGCGGGCGCTGCGCACCTATCCCTTCGAGCTCTCCGGCGGCCTGCGCCAGCGCGCCATGATCGCCATGGCGCTGGTCTGCCGCCCGGCGCTGCTGATCGCCGACGAGCCGACGACGGCGCTCGACGTGACCATCCAGGCACAGATCCTCAAGCTGATGAAGGATCTGCAGGGACAGCTCGGCATGGCGATGCTGATGATCACCCACGATCTCGGCGTCGTCGCCAACATGGCCGACGAGGTCGTGGTGATGTATCGCGGCAAGGTGGTCGAGAGCGGCGTCAGCGAGGACATCTTCCGCCACGCCGAGCACCCCTACCTGAAGGCGCTGCTGCACGCCGTGCCGCGCTTCGGCATGGCCGACGACGAGCGCCTCGTGCCGATCCGCGAGATCCAGAGCACCACGGGCCACCTGCTCGCCGAGAAAGCGCCCGTCGAGAAGACCGACGACTTCGATCCCGCCGCGCCGATCCTCTCGGTGCGCCACATCCACAAGACCTACGCCATCCGCAAGGCCGAGGGCTTCGTCGACACGATGCTCGGCCGCGGGCCGGCGCGCATCGTGCACGCCGTCAACGACGTCAGCTTCGACGTGCAGCGCGGCGAGTGCCTGGGCCTGGTGGGCGAGAGCGGCTGCGGCAAGACTACGCTCAGCAAGATCCTGATGCGCGCCATCAGCGCCGATCCGGTCATGTCCACCAAGGGCGGCGGCATCGTCTTCGACGATCACGGCCGCAAGGTCGACGTCATGGCGCTGAGCGGCCCGGAGCTGGTGAAGTTCCGCCGCAAGCTGCAGTTCATCTTCCAGGACCCGTTCGGCTCGCTCAATCCGCGCATGACGGTATTCGACATCATCAGCGAGCCGCTGGTAATCCATCAGGTGGGCGACGACGCACATCGCCGCGAGATGGTCGGCGAGCTGATGGAGCTGGTCGGGCTCGACCGCCGGCACCTCAACCGCTACCCGCATTCCTTCTCCGGCGGCCAGCGCCAGCGCATCGGCATCGCGCGCTCGCTGGCGCTCAGGCCTGACATGGTGATCTGCGACGAGCCGGTATCGGCGCTCGACGTGTCGATCCAGGCGCAGATCCTGAACCTGCTGAGGGACCTGCAGGACAGGCTGGGCCTGACCTACATGTTCATCAGCCACAATCTCGCGGTGGTCGACTACATCGCCGACCGGATCGCCGTGATGTGCGCGGGGCGCCTGGTCGAGCTGGCGCCGGGCGGCGAGCTGTTCCGCAATCCGGTGCATCCCTATACCAAGGCGCTGCTGGCGGCGGTGCCCGAGCCGGATCCGGCCAAGCGCCTCGACCTCGGCGCACTGATGGAAGGCAAGGCATCGATTCCGTCGGAATGGCCGGCGCCATTCACCGAAAGCGATGCGGCACCACTGGATTGGCTCGATCTCGGCAACGGTCACTTCGTGCGCGCCGGCGCCGACCTGCTCGGGCGTCCCTCGGAGAGGGCGGCATGATGAACACCTCCGTCATCCTGAGCGCAGCGAAGGATCTCGCGATATCGCGGTCCAGTCGAGGCGCTGTGTTCGGTCGCACCACCGCTAGGTCCTTCGCTGCGCTCAGGACGACAGTGTGGGCTGTGCTGGCGGCGTGCTTCCTCTGCGCCGGCGTCGCGATGGCGCAGCCGGCGCCGAAGGAAAGCGCGCTGTTCGCCGACAGGGTAAAGGCCGGACAGATGCCGCCGGTCGGGCAGCGCCTGCCGCAGGCGCCGCTGGTCGTGACCGAGTTCGCCGGCAAGGACGGCCCCGGCAAGCAGGGCGGCGAGATCACCATGCTGATGGCCACGCCGCGCGACGTGCGCATGATGGTGGTCTACGGCTACAGCCGGCTGGTGGGCTTCAACCACAAGTTCGAGCTCAAGCCCGACATCCTCGAGAGTGTCAGCGTCGAGGAAGGGCGCATCTTCACCCTGAAGCTGCGGCCCGGGCACAAATGGTCCGACGGCCACCCGTTCACGACGGAGGATTTCCGCTACTACTGGGAGGACGTCGCCAACAATCCCGATCTGTCGCCGGTCGGTCCGTCGATCGAGATGATGGTCGACGGCAAGCCACCGCAGATCGAGATCATCGACGCCACGACGATCAAGTACACTTGGCATCGACCCAATCCCGGCTTCCTGGAATCGCTCGCCCGGCCGGCGCCGCTGTTCATCTTCCGGCCGGCGCATTACCTCAAGAAGTTCCACAAGAAGTACGCCGATCCGGCGTTCCTCGAGAAGACGCTCAAGGATTTCGGCCCGCGCGGCTGGGCGCCGCTGCACAACCGCCTTGACGACATGTACCGCAACGAGAACCCGGACCTGCCGACGCTCGAGTCTTTCGTGATGAAGACGCGGCCGCCGTCGCAGCGCTTCGTCTTCGAGCGCAACCCGTACTATCACCGCATCGACGGCCAGGGCACGCAGCTGCCCTATCTGGATCGCATCGTGCTGAACATCGCCAGTGCCCAGCTGATCTCGCTCAAGGCCGGCTCCGGCGAAAGCGACCTGCAGGCGCGCTACCTCAAGTTCGCGGACTACACGTTCCTGCGCAAGGGCGCGAAGCAGTTCGGCTTCGAGGTGAAGCTGTGGGACACGGCGTTGGGCAGCAACATCGCCATCTTTCCCAGCCTTACGGTCAAGGATCCGGTCTATCGCGCGCTGTTCCGGCAGCCCAATTTCCGCCGCGCGCTGTCGATGGCGATCGATCGCGACGAGATCAACGAGCTGCTCTACATCGGCCTGGCACAGCCCTCGCAGAACACGGTGCGCCCGCAATCGCCGCTCTATCGTCCCGAGTATGCCAGCAAGTGGGCCAAGTTCGATATCAGGGAGGCCAACCGGCTGCTCGACAAGATCGAGCTCAAGTTGCCCGACGGCAGGACCGGCACCATCCGCAGGCGTGACGAGCAGGGCATCCGCATCTTGCCTGATGGCAGGCCGCTGAACATCCTGCTGGAGATGGACGGGCAAGTTACCGAGGAGGCCGACGTGCTGCAGCTGGTCGCCGACACCTGGAAACGGGTCGGCATCAAGCTGCATCTGCGTGCGCGCGATCGCCACGATCTGCGCGCCCGGCTCTATAGCGGCGAGACGCAGATGACGGTCGACAACGGCTTTGAGAATGGCCTTGCCAGCGCCACGTCCAACCCTGCCGAGTTCGCCTGCCTGTCCCAGCCTACACGGTGGTGCTCGGCCTGGGGCCAGTACCGCGACACCTACGGCAAGTCGGGCGAACCGGTCGACATGCCGAGCGTCCAGCGCATGAACGACTTGGCGGCAAGGTGGGAAAGAGCCACCGATCCCAAGGAGCAGGAGAAGATCTGGCACGAGCTGCTGCAGCTGCATGCCGATCTGGTGTTCACCATCGGCATCGTGACGGGCGTTCAGCAGCCGGTGGTGATGAGTCCGCGGCTGCGCAACGTGCCGGACAAGGGCATCTACAATTGGATCCCCGGCTCGCACTTCGGGGTCTACCGGCTCGACTCGTTCTGGCTGGCTGGCGGGCGATGAGCATGACGTCGCGCTTCGCCGTCCATGACATGCGCCGCCTCGAGCACGACCGGCGACGCCGTTCGCGCGGCTGGGACGTGCGCTTCGTCGCCGCGGTGCTGATGCTCTATGGCTGCATCGGCGTGGCGTTCTTCGCCGTCGAATGGATGCACGCGGCGCCCGACGACGCGCCGGCGACGGAGCAGGAGCTGCGCGACTGGCGCTCGGGGCGCGCAGGCCCGCATCCGGCGGTGCCCCCGCCCGCGCTCGAGCCTCCCGGCTCGGCTGCGTCGGAAGGGCGCTGAGACATGCTATCGTACATCGTCAAGCGCTTCCTGATCATGATTCCCACGCTGGCGGTCATCAGCGCGCTGGTCTACTTCATCATCAACCTGCCGCCGGGCGACTGCGTCACGACGATCATCGACGAGCTGATGGCGCGGGGCGATCCCAACGCGACGCGCAAGGCCGAGGAGATCCGCAAGCTTTACGGTCTCGACCAGCCGGTGTGGGTGCAATATCTCGACTGGGTGAAGGGCATCTTCTCGTGGGATTTCGGCCTGTCGTGCCAGGACCAGGTACCGGTGTCGAAGCTGATCGGCGACCGCATGCTGCTGACCATCATCATGGAAAGCGCGACCATCGCCTTCATCTGGATCGTCTCGTTCGTCATCGGCGTCTATGCCGCCACGCACCAGTATCGGCCGGGCGACTACCTGGCCTCCTTCATTGGCTTCATCGGCCTAGCGACGCCGAACTTCCTGCTGGCACTCGTGCTGCTCTACGTCGGCAAGGTCTATTTCGGCGTCTCGATCGGCGGCCTGATGGATCCGCAGTATCTCGATCAGCCGTGGAGCTGGGCGAAGTTCCGCTCGGTCCTGGAGCATCTGCTGATTCCCGTGATCGTCATCGGCACCGCCGGCACTGCCGGCATGATCCGCCGCCTGCGCGCCAACCTGCTCGATGAGCTGCAGAAGCAGTACGTCGTCACCGGCCGCGCCAAGGGGCTGCCGCCGATGAAGCTGCTGATCAAGTATCCGCTGCGCCACGCGCTCAACCCGTTCATCGCCGACATCGGCACCATCCTGCCCGAGGTGATCTCGGGTTCGGTGATCGTCTCGGTGGTGCTGTCGCTGCCCACAACCGGGCCGATGCTGCTGGAGGCGCTGAAGAGCCAGGACGTGAACCTCGCCGCGACCTTCCTGCTCTTCGTCGCCGTGCTGACCGTGATTGGCACGCTGATCTCCGACCTCCTGCTGGCCGCGCTCGATCCGCGCATCCGCCTGCAGGGCGGCGCGACACGCTGAGGCCGGCAGCCATGACCGACGCGCCCGTTGCCAAGTCGCCGCATTTCGTTTCCAAGGAGCCGTGGGATCCCTACGTCGCCGACAAGCTGACGGCGGAGCAGGAACGCTTCTACATGGCCAACCAGTGGCAGCTGATGTGGTGGCGTCTGCGCCGCCACAAGCCGGCTGTCGTCTGTGGCCTCTTCCTGCTGTTCATGTATCTCACGACACTGATCAGCGAGCTTATCGCGCCCTACGACTTGCAGACGCGCCACACCAAAAGCGTCTTCGCACCGCCGCAGGGCATCCATCTGTTCCACGACGGCCGGTTCATCGGGCCGTTCGTCTACGGCTACAAGATGGAACGCGACCCCGACACGCTGCAGCGCGTGTACAGCGCGGACACCACCAAGGTGGAGAAGCTGCGCTTCTTCTGCCTCGGCGAGGAATACGAGCTTTGGGGCTTCATCCCCGGCCGCTTCCATTTCGTCTGCCCTGCCGAGGGTGGCACGTTCTTCCTGCTCGGCACCGACCGGCTCGGCCGCGACATGTTCAGCCGCGTCGTCTACGCGGCGCGCATCTCGTTGACCGTCGGCCTGTTCGGCGTGACGATGAGCTTCATCCTCGGCCTGGTGATCGGCGGCATCGCCGGCTACTACGGCGGCTGGATCGACAACGTCGTCCAGCGTGTCATCGAGATCCTCAAGAGCTTCCCGCATCTGCCGCTGTGGCTGGCGCTCAGCGCGGCATTGCCGGTCGCCTGGTCGCCGCTGCTGGTCTATTTCGGCATCACCATCATCCTGGCACTGCTCGACTGGCCCGGCCTGGCGCGCGCCGTGCGCTCCAAGCTGCTCAGCCTGCGCGAGGAGGATTTCGCCACCGCGGCGCTGCTGATGGGCGCCAGCCCCAGGCGCATCATCGGCCGCCACCTGCTGCCCAGCTTCATGAGCCACCTGATCGCCTCGGCGACGCTCAGCATCCCCTCGATGATCCTGGCCGAGACGGCGCTTTCCTTCCTCGGCCTGGGCCTGCGGCCGCCGCTGGTGTCGTGGGGCGTGCTGCTCAACGACGCCACCGACATCAATGTCGTGGCGGTGAACTGGTGGCTGATGTTGCCGGTGGTGCCGGTGATCCTGGTGATCCTCGCCTTCCAGTTCTTCGGCGACGGCCTGCGCGACGCGGCGGACCCCTACCAGTAGGTCGGGCTTGATCGCGTCACCGGCGCATGCCTGACTATGGTCTGACATGGTCGATCTTCTCATCACCGTTGCGCTGATCGCGCTGAACGGGGTCTTTGCGCTTTCCGAGCTGGCGGTGATCTCCTCGCGGCGCGGCCGCCTGCAGGCGCTGGCCGATGGCGGCAGCCGCGGGGCGCGAACGGCGCTGGCGCTGGCCCAGGATCCCGGCCGTTTCCTGTCGACCGTGCAGATCGGCATCACCCTGGTCGGCATCCTCGCCGGCGCCTTCTCCGGCGCCACGCTGGGTGCCGCGCTCACCGAGATGCTGGCGGTGCGCGGCGTGCCGCGGGCCTGGGCCGATCCCCTGGGCTTTGGCGCCGTCGTCGCCGCCGTGACCTATCTCTCGGTGGTGGTGGGCGAGCTGGTGCCCAAGCGGCTGGCGCTGCGCTCTCCCGAGCGCATCGCCGTGGTGATTGCCGGGCCGATGTCGGTGCTCTCGCGCATCGCCACGCCGGCGGTGATGCTGCTCAACCAGTCTTCGGCGCTGGTGCTGCGGCTCTTCGGCAAGTCGCAGGGCGACGAGCAGCACGTCACCGAGGACGAGATCCGCGCCATGGTGGCCGAGGCCGAGACGGCCGGCATCGTCAAGCCCGGCGAGCGGCGCATGATCTCCGGCGTGATGCGCCTGGCGGATCGCGGCGTGCGCGCCATCATGACGCCCCGGCCCGACATCGAATGGATCGACATCAGCTCGACCGACGAGGAGATCATCGCCGAGATCCGTGCCTCCGACCGCACCTGGCTGCTGGCCTGCGAGGGCAATCCCGACCAGGTCGTCGGCGCGCTGCGAGCGCGCCACCTGCTGCAGGATCGCCTCGACGGACGCAACACGCCGATCCGCGAGCTGCTGAAGCAGCCGGTGGTGCTGCCCGACACGCTCAACGCCCTGCAGGCGCTCGATCGCCTCTACGAATCGGGCAACGGCTTCGGCCTGGTGCTCGACGAGTACGGCCATTGCGAAGGCATCGTCACGCGCGCCGACGCGCTGAAGGCGATTCGCGGCGAGCACGCCGGGGGCGAGCCCGAGGACGATCCCATGGTCGTGCGCCGCGACGACGGCTCGTTCCTCGTCGCCGGCGCACTGCCGGTCGACACGCTGCGCGACACTATGGGCATGCGCCTGCCGACCGAGCGGCCCTACCACACGGTCGCCGGGCTGGTGCTGCACGAGCTGCGCCGGGTGCCGGTGGTGAGCGACTGGGTGGTCGTCGACGGCTGGCGAGTCGAGGTGGTCGACATGGACAACCGTCGCATCGACCAGGTGCTGATGAGCAAGGCGCCCTGATCGGCGCCGCGGTCGGCAAGCAGGTTCCGCTGTCGTCCTGAGCGCAGCGAAGGACCCGGCGGTGGCGCGTACGGACGCGCTGTTGGTCGGTGGCCGCGCTGCCGCGAGATCCTTCGCTGCGCCCAGGATGACGGGATGCGCCCGTCACACCACGTCGTAGTTGATCTCGACCTCGCGGCCGAAGGCGTGGCCCTGGCAGGTCAGCACCCAGCCGTTGTCGAGGTCTTCCTGGGTGTAGATGTCGTTGGCCGCGAGCATGATCTCGCCCTTCACCCGCTTGGCCGCACACGAGGCGCAGAAGCCTTCCTCGCAGGCCGAGTTGGGCGACAGGCCGGCGGCGCGCGCCGCCTGCAGGATGGTCTGCCCTTTCTGGTAGGGCACGGTGTGGGTCTTGCCCTCCAGCCGGATGGTGATGGTCTCGGGCACCACCCTGTCGTCGTCGTCGGGGATCGGCACCGCGGCGTTGGCCGAGGCCTCGAAGCGCTCGATGATGACGCGTTCGGGCGCCATGCCGCGCTTCAGCAGCGTGTCCTCGACCAGGGTCATGAAGGGCCCGGGCCCGCAGAGATAGGCGGCGCCGGCGTCGAAGCCGTCGGCCATCGCCGCCTCGATCTTGGCCGCGCTGGTCAGGCCGTGCTCGGCGTCGAGATGATGGATCACCTCCAGCCGGCCGGCATGCGCCAGGGCCAGCGTCTCGAGCTCAGCGCGGAAGATGATCGAGGGCCGGTCGCGGTTGGCGTAGAACAGCCGCACGCGGCGCTGCGTTGTCTTGAGCGCGCTCTTGATCAGCGACAGCACCGGCGTGATGCCGCTGCCGCCGGCGAACAGCAGGATCGGCGCGCCGCCGTCGACCAGCAGGAAACGGCCGGCGGGCGGCATGGCCTCGATCGTCGCGCCTTCGACCAGCGCGTCGTTGAACCAGTTGGAGCCGCGGCCGCCGACCACCCGCTTGACCGTGACCTTTGGTCGCGCATCGATCTCGGGCGAGCTGGAGAGCGAATAGCAGCGCGCGACCTCGCCTTCGGGGTGGGTCACCCGGAAGGTGAGGAACTGGCCGGCCTTGTAGCGGAAACGTTCGGCCAGATCGGGCGGCACGTCGAAGACGAAGGAGCGCGCGTCGGGCGTTTCCTGGATGATCTGGACGATCTTGAGGGAATGGTACGGCATGGACGCTGTCCTGCGGAAATTTCCCTGACTCGTCTAGCCTGGTGTGATAGCGTCCCGCCAGAAAAATGAACAGCGCGTCAGATTTCGCGGCCTGACGAAACAGGAGCAGGAAATGTCGAGCACTCGCCTCTACCAGCTGCCCGTCGACATCACCGAGTGGAAGTTCGACGGCAAGACCGAGATGAACTTCACCTGGGAGTACGAGGACGGCAGCGCCGAGCTGCTCAATCTCTACGAGAAGGGCAAGCAGCAGCAGTGGGACGCCTCGACCCGTCTCGACTGGTCGCAGGAGCTGTTCGAGGACAACCCGATGGGCATGTCCGACGAGACCATCCCGATCTTCGGCTCGCCCTTCTGGGACAAGATGACCGAGAAGGAGAAGATCGACCTGCGCTGGAACCTGCAGTCGCACTCGATCTGCCAGTTCATGCACGGCGAGCAGGGCGCGCTGATCGCAACCGCCAAGATCGTCAACACCGTCCCCGACATGAACGCCAAGTTCTACGCCGCGACGCAGGTGATGGACGAGGCGCGCCACGTCGAGAGCTACAAGCGGCTGATCCACGAGAAGTTCAAGATGGCGTACCCGATCACGCCGTCGCTGAAGAACCTGCTCGAGCAGACGCTGAGCGACAAGCGCTGGGACTTCACCTATCTCGGCATGCAGGTGCTGATCGAGGGCTTGGCGCTGGCCGCGTTCCAGCGCATCCGCGACACGGCGAAGAACAACCTGGCCGGCGCGGTCAACGCCTATGTCATGCAGGACGAGGCGCGCCACGTCACCTTCGGCCGGCTGGCGCTGCGCGAGTTCTATCCGCAGCTCACCGAGGCCGAGCGCGCCGAGCGCGAGGAGTTCTGCGTCGAGGCGCTCTACTTCATGCGCGACCGCTTCAACCAGGGCGAGGTCTGGATGCGCTCGGGCCTGCCGGTCGACAAGCTGATGGAGTATGCCTACAACTCCGGCGTCATGCAGGCCTTCCGCACGCGGCTGTTCACCCGCATCGTGCCGATCCTCAAGGACATCGGCCTGTGGGGCGATAAGGTGCAGAAGGCGCTCAACGACATGAACGTCATGGAGTACGCCAAGATCGACGCCACGGCGATCCTCGCCAACGATCTGAAGGTCGCCGACGATTTCGACAAGAAGCGCTTCGTCGCCGAGCAGATCGCGGCGCAGTAACGACTTCGCTGTCGTCCTGAGCGTCAGCGAAGGACCTCGCGGTCGAACGACCAAAGAATCGCGGCGCCGGATGATCTCCGGCGCCGCTTGCGTTTGGAAGGACCACCGCGAGGTCCTTCGCTGACGCTCAGGACGACGGTGTGCGGCCTACTTGCAGGCCTCGACCCTGGGCTCGCCGTCGAGCACGGCGGCGATGCGGCCGATATCGAGGCAGCGCTCGCCGATCCAACCCAGGCCATGCGCGAACAGGCCGAAGCGCGCCAGGGTATCGACCTTGCCCTCGATCGACGGTTCCTGCTGGGCCACGAGCCAGCCCAGGACGAAGATGTTGGAGGTCGCGAAATCGCCGGCCACCTCGCCGCGATTCCTGCCCCAGAGCTCGGCATTGGCCTTCGCCGCCTTGGCCGAGGCGCCGGCAGCCTGCGCGCCGATCGATTCGGTCCAGCGATAGACGACCTCGACGGCCGGATCCTGTCCGCCGTTGCGCATCTTCTCGGCCTTCACCTCGGCGGCGACATTGCGGTAGGGCTTGCCGCCCACCGTGTCGCCCGTACAACCGATCGTTCGGCAGATCTGCACCCAGGAGAGAAACTCGGCGAAGGTGATCTCGGTATTGCCGTTGTTGAGCAGGCGCCATTTGCGCGCCATGCCCCAGCCCCGCCAGTAGAGATTGTTGGCGCGCGCCCGCCCCTCCAGCGGCGTGCTCTTCTCGATGGCATCGAGAACGGCGCTCGCCGCCTTGGGCCATTCCGGTGGCATATTGGCCTGGGCTGTGCCGCCGGCGCAGGCCACGATCACGGCGGCGATGATCGCCGCCCGCATCCCCGTCATTCTTGTCGCTCCGTCGCACACCCGATGCACAAGATGCGGAGCAGCTTGATGCTTGTCCAGCGCGGCGCGGCTACTGGGCGGCGCGTGGCGTGCCGGGCGGCGGCTGGCGGTGCCGCTCGAGGAACTGCGCCCAGCTCTCCGCGCGTACTCGCGCGATCATGGTGAATTTGTCCCCGCCGTCGGGGCGCACGATCATCGCCTCGCCCTCGCGCAGGAATTCCTCGCCCAGCAGTCCGGCTGCCCCGCCATGCCCGACCAGCACGCGGTTGGTGCCCGGCGCCGGCGGCGTCGACAGCAGGCGTTGCAGGGTCGGCAGCTTGTCCTTGTCGCCGCGCACCGCCTCGTCGGGGGCGACGCGACCGAAGGCCAGACGCGCGGTGTCCATGCAGCGGCAGTAAGGGCTGGCCAGCACCTCGGCGACGGCGACGTCCAGCTCGCGGAACGCCTCGCCGATCATCACTGCCTGGGCACGGCCCACGCCGTTGAGGTTGCGCTGCCGCTCGCAGGAGCTGAAGTCGACCGGGCTGGGCTCCTGATAGTCCGGCGTCGCGGCGTGGCGAAAAAAGATCACGAAGCCGCCCTTCTGCAGCATGTCGCGCAGGACCGGCGCCTGCGGCGGCTCGACTTTGGTGTTGAACACCGGGTGCTCCTGCGCCGCTGCAGCGCTCAGGGCGGCAAGCAGGAAGGCGAGCGCGAGCGCCAGGCGGCGCGGCGGTGACGGCATGGCTGGACGATCCCCTCCCATGGTGCGGAGGATGGACCGGCCCGGGCCGGTTCCCGAGTCACATCGGCTTGAGACCCCCGGGCTTGAAACCCCGGGACTTGAGACGCCTCAGTGCGCCTTGATGTGGCGCGGTTCGTAGAACGAGCCGTGGAAGCCGGAGAACAGCTCGGCGATCTGCGGATGGCCTACCGGCTTGCCGCTCCCGTCCGGCAGCAGGTTCTGCTCCGAGACATAGGCGACGTAGGTGGTCTTCGCGTTCTCCGCCAGCAGATGGTAAAATGGCTGGTCGCGCCTCGGACGCACTTCCTCCGGGATCGACATCAGCCATTCCTCGGTATTGGCGAACACCGGATCGACGTCGAAGATCACGCCGCGGAACGGATAGACGCGGTGCTTGACCACGTGGCCGATGCCGAACTTGGCGGTCCGCATCAATGCCTCGGGGGGCTGGCCCTGAACTGTCGCTATGCGTTGCATCTTGCCCCCTAGACTGTCGACCGATTGCGGCCGCATGGCGGCGGCCGGCAAGGCGGACAGCCGTCCAACCTTCCCGGGATAATGCGCCGCGTTGGCCGCTGCCGCAACGCGGCTGAAGGCGCGGTTCCGAGCGGAGAAAGGGCCCGCACGGCTGCGAGGGGGCATTTGCCGGCCTCTCGCCCGACGCCATCGCCGCGGACTCGAAGTGAATTGACGATCGCGCGGACCGGTGGTGGTGTCCCGCGGGGGTGTCGGGGAGATGCGGTTTGTCGGATTTGTCGGTGACGTTCTGGGGCGTTCGTGGATCGATCGCCTGCGCCAGCCCGGAATACATGCGCTACGGCGGCAACACGTCGTGCCTCGAGGTCATGGCCGGCGGCCATCGCCTGGTCTTCGATGCCGGCACCGGCATCCGCAAGCTCGGCAACCAGATCTGCGGCGCCGGCGGGACGACCGAAACCGAGATCTTCTTCACCCACACGCATTTCGACCACATCGCCGGCCTGAGCTTCTTCGCGCCGCTGGCGCGCAAGGGCCACAAGGTCCGCCTGTCGGCGGGCCATCTCGCGCCCGACCTCACTCTGAAGCAGGTGGTGCGCCACGCCATGGCCGCACCGCTCTATCCCGTCACCATGGACATCTTCGCCGCCGAGATCGAGTTCCGCGACTTCGTCTGCGGCGACACGCTGAAGCCGGCGCCCGGCGTGACCATCCGCACGGTGCCGCTCAACCATCCCAACGGCGCCACCGGCTATCGCATCGAGCATGCCGGCAAGTCGATCTGCTACATCACCGACACCGAGCACCGGCCCGGCGAACGCGACGCCAACATCGTCGACCTCTGCCGCGGCGCCGACATCATGGTCTACGACAGCAGCTACACCGACGAGGAGTATCCCCGACACGTCGGCTGGGGCCACTCGACCTGGCAGGAGGGCATGCGCATCGCCGACGCCGCCGATATCGCCACGCTGGCCATCTTCCATCACGACCCCTCGCACGACGACGACACCATGGACCGCATCGTCGCCGAGGCGGCGGCGGCGCGGCCGGGCATGACGCGCGCCGGCCTGCCGCGCATCGTGGCGGCGCGCGAAGGCATGACCCTGGCGCCCTGATGTTCTGGCGCCGCCTTCGACTGGGATTGCCGACTCTCCTGGGCCTTCGGCGACGCGGCTGGTTCATTCCCTACCGCTATGCCGCGACCTTGCCGCCGACCGGCGGCTCGCCACCCTACGGTGCGATCGAGGCGCTGTTCGCCGTGCGGCACGCCGCGTTCGAGGCGGTGCTCGATCTGATCGACGCCGCCGCGCTGGCCCTCGAGGCGATCGCGCGCCGCGAGCCGCCGCCGGGCTGGGCCGGTCCGACGCCGCGCTTCGATCAGGCGTGGTTTCCCACGCTCGATGCCTGTGCGGCCTACGCCCTGGTGCGCCGGCACCGGCCTCGGCGCGTTGTCGAGATCGGCTCCGGTCACTCGACGCGCTTCCTCGCCGCAGCGCTCGAGGAAGGCGCGATCGTCGCGATCGACCCGTCGCCGCGCGCCGACATCGCCCGGCTGCCGCGCGTCGAGGTGGTGCCGCGCACCGTGCACCATGCCGATCCGGCGGTGTTCGCCGAGCTCCAGGCCGGCGACCTGCTGTTCATCGACTCCAGCCACATCCTGATGCCGGGCAGCGACGTCGACCTGCTGTTCGGCCGCGTCCTGCCTGTCCTGCCGGCGGGCACGCTGGTGCATATCCACGACATCACGCTGCCGGACGATTATCCGGCCGAGTGGGCGTGGCGGAATTACAACGAGCAGCAGGGCGTGATCCCCCTGCTGCTGTCGGGCGCCTGGGAAGTGCTGTTCTCCTCGCCCTACGCGGCGACGCGCCTGGCCGGGCGAGTCGGCCAATGCGTCGCCGCACGATTGCCGCGCCATCCGCAGGGGCGGCCGACCAGCCTGTGGCTGCGCAAGCTGCGATAGCGTGCGGCTATCGACGAGGCGATGCCGCCTGCGGGACGAACCGCGTAGACTGGGACGATGAGGGCGGTGCTGAACTGGCTGTTCGACGGCGGTGGCGCCCCCGCGCCTCCGGCGCGGGTGCTCGCGCGCATCCAGGCGCAGCAGGAGCGCAGCGAGATCCTGGTCAGCGTCGCGCAATTGCTGGCGGCGCTGTTCTTCGCCGCGCTCTACCACGCCGCGCCGATGGCGCAGGGCAGCCTGCAGGATGTCGACATCATCAAGGGTGTCGACCTGATCGATGGCATTCTTGCGATCTACGCCACCCTTACCCTGATCCGGCTGGGGCTGGCGCTGGGCCATCTGCTGCGGCCGTGGATGCTCTACGCCTCGGTGGTGCTCGACATGGCGCTGCTGATGGCGGTGATCTGGAGCTTTCACCTCAAGTACGGCCAGCCGCCTGGCTTCTATCTCAAGGCGCCGACCTTCGCCTACGTCTTCATCTTCATCGCGCTGCGCGCGCTGCGCTTCGAGGCGCGCTTCGTGCTGTTCGCGGGCGCCATGGCGGTTGTGGGCTGGCTGGTCCTCGTGGCGTTCGCGGCGGGTGCGTCCGAGATGTGGGGCTACGGCGTCGGCCGGCCGTCGGGCTGCGCGGCGCATCCCTGCCGCACGCGTGACTACGTCGAGTATGTCCGCACCGACTTCATCCTTTACGGCGCGGAGATCGACCGAGTCGTGACGATCGTGGTGGTCACCCTGGTGCTGGCGCTGGCGATCGCGCGCGCCCGGCGGCTGCTGATCCGCGCCGCGACCGAGCAGGTCGCCGCGCTCGATCTGTCGCGCTTTCTCGCGCCCGAGGTGGCCGAGCGCATTCGGCGCAGCGAGATGGCGATCGCGCCGGGCGAGGGCGAGCTGCGCGACGTGGCCATCCTGACCACCGATCTGCGCGGCTTCACCCGGCTGTCGACGACGATGGCGCCCGACGCGGTGATGCGGCTCCTGCAGGAGTATCAGGGCCGTGTCTGTCCGGTGATCCTCGCCGCCGGCGGCAGCATCGACAAGTTCCTCGGCGACGGCATCCTCTCTTCATTCGGCGCGACCGGGCCGCGCGAAGCCTACGCCGCCGATGCGCTGCGGGCCGCCGATGCCGTGCTGGCCGCGATCGCCGGCTGGAACGCCGAGCGCGAGGCCGGCGGTCAGCCGGCGGTGCGCGTCGGGCTGGCCATCGCCTCGGGCCGCGTGGTGTTCGGCGCCGTGGGTGATGGCGACCGGCTGGAGTACACGGTGATCGGCGACGCGGTGAACCTCGCCGCCAAGCTGGAGAAGCACACCAAGGAGGAAGGCGTGCGCGCGCTGACCGACCAGGCGACCTACGATCTCGGGCTGGCGCAAGGATATGTCGCGCCAGCGCCGCATGAGCGGCGTGCCGGACGCCGCGTCAGCGGCGTGACCGCGCCTCTCGACCTCGTGATCCTTGCCGCCTGATTGCCCAAATTGAGGGGCAAGCATCGATTTTGGCCGACTGCCGCTCGCCTTGCCCTTTCGCGGGCCGCCGCTTATGTAGGTTGAGGCCAAGGCGGGCACAGGGCGCCCCAGCCGGCGAGGTCTTCCATGGGCAGCCATATTGAAATCATCCTGATCGCCCTGGTCGCAATATTCCTGGTATTGCGCCTGCGTTCGGTGCTCGGGCGCCGCACCGGAAACGAGCGGCCACCGACACAGGAACCCTTCGCGCCGCCGGCGCCGACGCCGGAGGCGCGCCGCGACAATGGAAACGTTGTGCAGTTGCCGCGGCCCAGCGATCCGTTGCCGCCGTCGCGCTCGGCCGGCCAGGTCCGCATCGCGGCTGCGGCCGGTGCGGGCATCGAGGCCATCCGCGATGCCGACCGCAGTTTCGACCCGCAGGGCTTCGCCGGCGGCGCGCGCGCGGCATTCGAGATGATCGTCGGTGCCTTCGCCAAGGGCGATCTCGTGAGCCTGCGCCCGCTGCTTGACGACGCCACCTATGCCAGCTTCGAGGCCGCGGTGAAGGATCGCCAGGCGCACGGGCGCGTACTCGAAACCAGCCTGATCGGCTTCGATTCGACCGAGCTGGTGCGCGCCGAGCTGCGCGGCAGCGTGGCGCATGTGACCATGCGGTTCACCACCGAGCAGATCAACGTCACGCGCGACGCCGACGGACTGATGGTCGAAGGCAATCCCAATACGGTCGAACGCGTGACCGATGTGTGGACCTTCGCGCGCGACACGCGGTCCGAAAATCCGAACTGGCTGTTGGTCGGCACCGACAGCGAAAGCTGAATTCGGGGTTCCATCCGGCGCCGCGACGTGGAATCGTCGGCGGTCCCGCGATCGTCCGAACCGGGACGACCCCTGTCCGGGAGACCACTATTGGCATTGGCAGCTCTACGTCGGGTGTTCGGCGTCTTCGGCCTGGTCGCGCTGGCGGGATGCGCCGGCGTCGGCCCCGGCAGCGAGCGCACGACGCGCCCGACGTTGTCCGCCGTCTCCTTCGCCGAGCTGCCGGGCTGGCGCGACGACATCCTCACCGACGCCGCCGTTGCGTTCCGGCGCTCCTGCCCGCGGCTGGTCGCCGGCGGCGAGACGCGCATCGCCGCCGACAACGGTGAGCAGCGCACCACTGCCGCCGACTGGAAGCGCGTCTGCGATCGCGCCGGGCAGGCGCGTGACGCACGCAGCGCGCGGGCGTTCTTCGAGCAGAACTTCCAGACCTTCGCCGTGACCGGCCAGGGCGTCGAGGTCAAGTACACGGCCTACTACGAGCCGTTCCTGCGCGGCAGCAAGGCGCCGTCGCGGCGCTTCACGATTCCGGTCTACCGCAAGCCGCCCGATCTGCAGGCCGGCGGGGCCTACCTGACCCGCGCCGAGATCGAGAGTGGCGGGCTGCGCGGCAAGGGTCTTGAGATCGCCTGGGTCGAGGATCCGATCAGCCTGTTCGAGATGCAGATCCAGGGCGGCGGACGCGTCCTGCTGGCCGAGGGCGGCTCGCTTCGCCTGGGCTTCGACGGCACCAACAACCGGCCCTACACGGCGATCGGCAAGGTGCTGGCCGACGAGGGCGCTATCCCCAGGGATCAGGTCAGCGCGCAGAGCATCCGCAAATGGCTGCAGACCAATCCGCAGCGCTCGCGTGACATCATGCGGCGCAACGAGCGTTATGTGTTCTTCAAGGACACCAGGGGCGCCGGTCCGGTCGGCGCGCAGGGCGTCACGCTGACCTCGGGCCGCAGCCTCGCCATCGACGCTGCCGTGATGCCCTACGGCATCCCGGTCTGGATCGACACCTTGCGCCCGCCGGCGCGCGGCGGCACGTCGACGCCCTATCGCCGCCTGATGGTGGCCCAGGACACCGGGGGCGACATCAAGGGCGCCGGCCGCGGCGACATCTATCTCGGCTCGGGCAACGCCGTCGGGCAGATCGCCGGCCGCTTCAACGCCGGCGGCCGCATGTTCCTGCTGCTGCCGAAGAAGAACTGAAATCAGATGCGCCAGCCGCAACGACCGGGCGCCGGCCTCGACGTCGCGCTGTTCGTCACCTGCCTCGTCGACATGTTCCGCCCCTCGGTCGGCTTCGCCGCGGCAAGGCTGTTGGAGGACGCCGGCTGCCGTGTCGTCGTGCCCGAGGCGCAGACCTGCTGCGGCCAGCCTGCCTACAATTCCGGCGACCGCGCCGACGCCGTCGACATCGCGCGCCGCGTGATCGAGGCCTTCGAGGGCTACGACCACGTCGTGGCGCCATCGGGCTCGTGCGGCGGCATGATCGCGCATCACTATCCGGCGCTGTTCGCCGACGATCCGGCGATGAAGGCGCGGGCCGAGGCGCTGGCGGCGCGGACGCATGAGCTCACCACCTTCCTGGTCGACGTGCTGGGCGTCGCGCCCCCCGCGGTGCGTTGCGAGGCGACGGCGACTTATCACGATTCGTGCTCGGGCCTGCGCGAGCTGGGCGTCAAGGCGCAGCCGCGCAAGCTGCTCGCCGGCGTCGAGGGATTGACCCTGGTCGAGATGAAGGGCGCCGAGATCTGTTGCGGCTTCGGCGGCACGTTCTGCGTGAAGTATCCCGACATCTCCAACGCCATGCTCGACGACAAGCTCGCCGATATCGAGGCGACCGGCGCCGACACGCTGCTCGCGGGCGACCTGGGCTGCCTGCTGAACATGGCCGGCAAGCTGCAGCGCGAGGGACGCCCCGTGAAGGTGCGCCATGTCGCCGAGGTGATCGCCGGCATGGCCGACGAGCCGGCGATCGGCGAGCCGGCGCCATGAAATCGACGGCGCACGCCTTCAAGGACAATATCGGCGAGGCGCTGCGCGACGCCAACCTGCAGCAATCGCTGTCGATCATGAAGGTCGGCTTCGTCGAGCGCCGCCGCGGCGCGGTCGATCGCATGCCCGAGTTCGAGGCGCTGCGCGATCGCGCGCGCGACATCAAGAACCACGCGCTGGCCAACCTGGATTTCTATCTCGAGCGCTTCGAGCGCAAGGTGCTGGCGCTGGGCGGCCATGTGCACTGGGCGCCGACGGCCGAGGACGCGCGGCGCATCGTGCTCGACCTCTGCCGCCAGGCCAACGCGCGCACCGTGGCGAAATCGAAGTCGATGATCGCCGAGGAGATCGGGCTCAACGAGCATCTCGAGGCGCACGGCATCGCGCCGATCGAGACCGATCTGGGCGAGTACATCATCCAGCTGCGCCAGGAGCCGCCGAGCCACATCATCGCGCCGGCGGTGCACCTGACCAAGGACCAGGTCGCCGACACCTTCCACGAGCATCACGGCAAGCTGGGCTTCACACGCCGCCTGACCGAGCGCAACGACCTCGTCGCCGAGGCGCGCGAGGTGCTCAGGCGCAAGTTCCAGGAGGCCGATGTCGGCATCACCGGCGCCAATTTCCTGGTCGCCGAGACCGGCAGCTCCATGCTGGTCACCAACGAGGGCAACGCCGATCTGTCGAACACGCTGCCCGACACGCACATCGTCATCGCCAGCATCGAGAAGGTGATCCCGACCCTGGAAGACGCCGCGGCGCTCTTGCGCGTGCTGGCGCGTTCGGCCACCGGACAGGAATGGTCTAGCTACACCACGTTCAACACCGGGCCCAGGCGCGACGGCGATCCGGACGGGCCACGGTCCTACCACGTCGTGCTGCTCGACAACGGGCGCTCCAGCGTGCTGGGCGGCGAGATGCAGGACATGCTGCGCTGCATCCGCTGCGGCGCCTGCATGAACCATTGCCCGGTCTATGGCGCGATCGGCGGCCACGCCTATGGCTGGGTCTATCCCGGGCCGATTGGCGCGGTGCTCGATCCGCAGCTGCTCGGCCTGGAGGAGGCCGGCGACCTGCCCAACGCCTCGACCTTCTGCGGCCGCTGCGAGAGCGTCTGCCCGGTGCGCATCCCGCTGCCCCGGCTGATGCGCCACTGGCGCGAGCGCGAGTTCGAGCGGCGCCTGACGCCGCCCGCTGTGCGCAAGGCTCTGGGCCTGTGGGCTTTCTTGGCCAAACGGCCGAGGCTCTATCGCGTGGCCACCGGCATCGCCAACCGTGCCCTGGCGCTGTTCGGCCGCGCCCAGGGTCGCTACGACGCGCTGCCGCTGGCGGGCGGCTGGACGAAGCATCGCGACATGCCGGCGCCACAAACCGGCGGCACCTTCCACGCGCAGTGGAAGGCGCGGGGCGGAGCGGTGCGATGAGCGCACGTGAGCAGATGCTGGGCGCGATCCGTCGCGGCCTGCGCCGCGGCGAGCTTTCCGGCGCGGCGCGCGAAGCCGCCGAAGCCCGCCTGGTGCAGCATCCCGTCAACATCGTGCCGCGGCGCTCGCAGGTCCCGCGCGAGCAGCAGATCGAACTTTTTGCAGAAGGCGCGAGGGCGGTCCACGCCACGGTCGCGCGCGTTGCCGAGGCCGAGGTGGCCGAAGCGGTCGGCGGCTATCTCGCCACCAACAATCTGCCGGCCGCCGCGGTGATGGCGCCTGATCCGGCGCTCGGCCGCTATGACTGGAGCGAACGGCCGATGCTGGAGATCCGCCGCGGCCTGCCGCGCGACGCCGATCGCGTGGCGATCACCGGCGCCTTCGCCGGCGTCGCCGAGACCGGAACGCTGATCTTCACCTCTGGGCCGGACCATCCGACCTCGCTCAACCTGCTGCCCGAGACCCATGTCGTGATCCTGCGCGAGGACGACATCGTCGGTGCCTACGAGGAGGTCTTCGCCCGCCTGCGCGCGCGCTACGGCGAGGGCGCCATGCCGCGCACCGTCAACACCGTCACCGGCCCGTCGCGCACTGCCGACGTCGAGCAGCAGCTCGAGCTGGGCGCGCATGGCCCGCGCCGCATGCACATCCTGATCGTGCGCGATTGAGGCGCGCCACGCGATGGGCGCGCCCGAGCAGCTCAGGATCGTCGGCACCGCGGCCACGCGCGAGATCGCCGCGCTGCTCGATGCCGTCGCCGCGGCGACCGGCAAGCGGAAGGCCCATGTTCTCCAGGTCGGCGCGCGCACCCATCCGGCCGAGCGCGGCGCACACAACTGGCGCCACCTGGTCGAGGACAGGCTCGGCAAGCGCGCCCGCTTCACCGGCGTGGACAGCTGCGCCGGCGCCAATGTCGATGTGGTGTGCGGCGATCTCACCGCGCTCGAGGCGGCGGCGTTCGACCTGGTGATCTGCGACCGTGTGCTGGAGCACGCCGTGGCGCCCTGGCACCTGGCCGGCCAGCTGCGGCAGCTCATGGCGCCCGGTGGCCACCTCTTCGTGCGCGTCGCCTGGGCGCGCGCCCATCATGCCGAACCCGACGATTACTGGCGCATGTCCTTCGCCGGCGTGATGCTGCTGTTCGACGCGCTGCGGCCTCTCTCGCTGTTCTATACCGGCGGCGCCGCCGGTCTCGACATCGCCTACCGCGTCATGCGCGGCGATGCGGTCGAGCTCTCGCCGGCGATCGGCGCCGTCGAGCAGGCGCTGTTCCAGGTCGTGCTTGACCATGAGGACAACCGGGCCATGCTGGCGAACCAGGCCGGCCAGCGCTACCCGCTGTCGCGGGACTACCTGCCGACCATGTTCGTCAACGTCGTCGCCCGGCGGGAGCCCTGACGATGCGATCCATCATCGCCGCCCTGCTCGTGCTCATCGCGAGCGTCGCACTCGCCCAGCAGGTCAAGTCGCCGCAGACGCCGCCGGGGCCGGCCGCGCCGCTGCCGCAGTCGATGCGGCTGCGCGTCGTCGTCGATCTGTCGGAGCCGCTGTTCGCGGCGCGGACCCCGGAGGGTCGTCTTGCCGGCTTCGACATCGAGCTGGTGCGGGCATTGTGCGCGCGCATGAAGGCCGACTGCATCATCGAGGCGATCGACTGGGACGAGCTGCGTGCCGAGCTCGCGGCGGGCAAGGCCGATCTTGCCGCCGGCGGCATCGAGATCGGTGGCCTGCCCGCCGAACGCGGCGTCTTCGCCGCGCCCTATGGCCGCGTGCCGCTGTCGATCGTCGTCCGCAAGGGCACGAAGCTCGACGCAACGCCCGTCGGGCTGAAGGATCGGCGCATCGCGGTGCAGCGCTCGACCCGCTGGGGGCGGTGGCTGAAGCAGGCCGGCGCCGCGACCGTGGTCGAGTACGAGACGCCCGAGGAGGTGAAGGCCGCCCTGAACGCGCAGGAGGTCGACGGCGCGCTGCTCGATCGCGCCCACACCGTGGCCTGGCTCGCCGGACCAGGCGGCGCCTGCTGCGAGGCGGCCCGGCCCGATATCCGCGATGCTGAGGCGAGCGGCCCTGGCGTCGCCGTGCTGATGCGCTCCGACATCAGGCTCAAGGAACTGGTCGACAAGGCGATGCTCGGCCTGCGCGGCGACGGCACGGTCCAGAAGCTGGCGGCCAGGCATCTGCCGTTTCCCTTGTTCTGAACGGCGGCGATGCGGATCGGCGGAAGGCTGAAGCTCCTGGCGATCGCGACGGCGCTGGCGATCGCACTGCCGGCGCCATGCGCGCCGCCGGTGCTCGCCCAGCAGCCGGGATCGACGACGGCGCAATCGACCACGCCGCCCAGGCCCAGGCCGGCCACGCCGCCGCACAAGGCCAAGCCCGGCCAGAAGCCGCCGGCGGCGCCGACGCTGAAGGCCACCGTGGTGACGGAGGGCCGGTTTCCGCCCTTCAACATGCTTGACGCCCAGGGCCGACCCGCCGGCTTCGAGGTCGATCTCGCCGCCGAGCTGTGCCGGCGCGCCCGGATCGACTGCCGGATCGTCACCGCGCCGTGGGACGACATCCTCCCCGGCCTGCTCGACAAGCGCTACGACGCGATCATGGCGTCGATGGACATGACGCCGGAGCGCCGCCGCCAGATCGCCTTCGGCCGGCGCTACATGCTGGTGCCGGGCGCCTTCGTCATGCCCAGGAATTCCATGGTGCCGGACGGCGCGCCGGCGCTGCTGCGCGGCAAGACGGTGGGCGTGCAGCGCGGCACGGTCTATGCCGACTATCTGCAGCGCGCCTTCCGCAAGACGATCCGCATGAAGATGTTCGCGACCGCCGACGAGGCGCGCGCCGAACTGGCCGCCGGCAAGCTCGACGCCGCGCTGGGCGACAAGGTGGCGCTGTGGCGATGGCTGAAGACGCCGGAGGGCGCCTGCTGCGAATTCTTCGGCCAGGACGTCAAGGACACGCGCAGTCTGGGCGACGGCGTCGGCATCGGCTTTCGCAAGGACGACGCCAAGCTGCGCGACGCCTTCAACAAGGCGCTGGCCGAGGCGGCGGCCGACGGCACGCTCAGGCGACTCGCCGAGAAATACGTGCCGTTCGCGATCTACTGAGGCGCCTGTCATCCCGAGCGCAGCGAGGGACTGGGAGCGCCCTCCAGGTTTCCGCTCGATCCTCTACGGAATCGGCTGGCCATAGCGCCAGCGAAGCTCGAAGCCCAGCTCGGTCTGCATCTGCACCTGGGCCTCGTGTCCCATGGCCTCGTCGGCCGCCGCCGCGTCGCGGGCAAGTCTCAGCGCGGTGTCGCGGTCGGTATGACCCTCGACCGCGCCATCGTCGAGCCGCACGCCCCAGTCGTCCTCGCCGTCGCTCACCACGTAATAGATTCGCCGCGCCATGCGATCCCTCCACGAAGGCAAGAAGCGTGAGCGCAGGCGATGGTTCCCGGCGCTCTGAGCGGCACAGATGTTGTGGCCAGCGATGTCGGCGACGCGCATTACTGCGCACTCGTCCGATTGATCAGTGAATCTGCTGCGCGCGGGAACCGGCGGGCAAGCCACCGGTTTTGAATCGAGGCAAGTCGCCTCGAGGCAATCCGTAATGAACGCCTGGGTCCTGTCGCTGATCATCTGCACGGCCTCGCCGCAGCCGGATGGCAGCCATTGCCAGGCACGCGCGGTCGACTACGGGCTCAGCCACGAGCAGTGCAGGGCGGCGCTGGCTGCCGAGAGCCGCAGGATCAAGCCGCCGATGCGGCTGGAATGCACCGAGGATCCGGCCCTGTCGGCGGCGTTGGAGGAGATGGACCTCGAGGGACGACGCGACGCACGGCCGCCGGCGCCGGCGAACATCCGCAAGCGCCGCTGATCAGCGGTCGCCCAGCAGCTTGCCGCGCCGGTCGGGAATCGATTCGGGGCTGGCGATCTTGGCGACGCGATCGCCCGCCTTGGCGAGATCGGGCCGCATGCGCGCGAACATGATGCCGGCCACCGGTGCCTTCAGCGCCAAGCGGCCGGCATCGGCCGGCAGCATCGGATCGACGAGATGGCCCACGACGTCACCGGCCGCCACGCGCGTGCCGGGCTCGACGCAGGGCACCCACAGCCCGGCATGCGGCGTGCGCACCGGGCCGACGCCGTCGAGCGGCGTCGCCGGGCAGGACGCAGGCGCCGGCGGCGCCTCGCCGGAGACGGCGCCGCGCGCGCACAGCCAGTCGAAGATGCCCTGCGCATCGCGCCGCGCCATCGCGTCGTCGATATCGCCGCGGCCGCGCAGCTCGACAGTGCAGGAGATCATCGCCTCGGCCGGGATCGGCTTGTCCTGATGGCGCTGCATCAGCCGCCACCACGGCCGCGTCAGCGCCTCGTCGAACGGCGTGTCGCCGGAATCCTCCGCGGTGAGCAGGGCGACGGCGCCCAGACGCGCGGCGAGATCGGCGAAGGCGGCGGCCTGGCGCGGGCCGCAATAGATGTGCAGTCCCGCCTGGTCGTCGCAATGCAGGTCGAGCGCGATGTCGGCGGTGGCGGCGAGGCGATGCAGGGTGAGCTTGAGGATGGCGCTTTCGTCGTCGGCCTTCTGCCCGGCCAGGAGCGTCTCGATCGCGGCGCGGATCGCGGCGACGTTGGCGGCCGGCTCGTCGCCGAGCTTGCCGGCCATCGCCGCCTCGAGCGCATCGCGCAGGTCGACGAAGCCGCGGTTGAAGTTGCCCGAGCCGTCGAGCGCGTAGCGGCCCTGTAGCACGCTGCCCACCACTTGGCTCAGGCCTACCGGATTGGCGAGCGGCGCGACCATGATCTCGCCGGGGATCAGCCCCTCTCGGTCGGCCTGGACCAGAAGCGGCATCAGGTGGTGCAGCACCAGCGGGCCGGGCAGCTCGTCGGCATGGATCGCCGCCTGCAGCCAGACGCGCGGGCGCGCGTCCCTGCGGCCGAAGCGGTGGACGACGATATGGCGCTCCGTGCCCGGCGACGGCGAGGGCAGCGCAATACGCTCGATGGTTCGCGGCATGGGCGGCAGCCTGCCAGCCGCCGGTTCAGTCGTCCACGCTCGCGGCGATTTGCCTGGCTGAGTGACGGTCGGGATGGTTTCGGGGCGGGTTGGTGGAGCTGAGGGGGATCGAACCCCTGACCTCCTCATTGCGAACGAGGCGCTCTCCCATCTGAGCTACAGCCCCGTCCCGAAAACGGCGCGGATAATGGTGACGGCACCCGGCGAAGTCAAGGCGGCCTTTCGGGCGGAAAAACGCCCATGGGACAGGGCTTTGGGCGGCAACTTGCCGGCCCGCGCGGGGCCGTGCGAGGGTGGCCGCCACGAGCCTCCGGAGAGCCCCATGAGCAAGCAGAAGATCCAGTCCGACGCCGCCCCCGCCGCGCTGGGCCCCTATTCGCAGGCGATCGCCGCCGGCGGCTTCATCTATTGCTCGGGCCAGATTCCGATCGATCCGAAGACCGGGCAGTTCGCCGGCGATACGATCGAGGCGCAGACGCACCAGGTGCTGAAGAACCTGCAGGCGGTGCTCAAGGCCGCCGGCAGCGATCTCGCCCGGGCTGTGAAGACGACGGTGTTCCTCGCCGACATGAACGACTTCACGGCCATGAACGGCGTCTACCAGACCTACTTCGCCGACCCGGCGCCGGCGCGCAGCACGGTGCAGGTGGCGCGCCTGCCGCGCGACGCGCGGGTCGAGATCGAGGTCGTCTGCCTCGCCTGACGCCGGAGGGCCGATGCCATGGATGACAAGACCGCCGCCTGGATCCTCGGTGCCGGCATGATCGTCGTGATCCTCGGCGTGATCATGTACCTCGTGATCATGGTGCTGGCGCTGATCATCCCGACCTGGCGCATCTGCAACCGCGCCGGCTACTCCGGCGCGATGTCGCTGCTGCACCTGATCCCGGGCGTCGGCACGGTGATCGTCTTCGCCATCCTCGCCTTCGGCACCTGGCCCGCCGGCGAGGCCGCGCCGCCGAAGCCGCAGACGGGGACACGCTGATGGAAGCCGCGGGCCTCGGCGCGCTGCTCGCCGGTCAGCTGTTCACCGTCGTCGTGCCGCTGATCTTCCTCGGCCTGACCACCTGGATGTCGTGGCGGATCATGGTGAAGGCCGGATTTCCCGGCTATCTCGGCCTGTTCAACGTCGCCGGCATCATCCCCGGCATCGGCTGGATCATCTGGATCATCCTGCTCTGGGTCTTCGCCTTCATCCAGTGGCCGCGCGACGGCGCGGGCGCGCCGCGCGTCGCCTACCAGCCGCCCGGCCCGCTGCCGCCGCAGGGCTTGCCGCCGCTGCCGCCCGGGCCGGGCACGCCGCAGGCCCTGCCGCCGCCGCAGCAGCAACTGCCGCCGCCTGCCGCCACCGGCTGGATCCTGTCCGGCGCCCTGCCCAACGGCACACCGCTGGGCTTTGCCTTCGACGAGAGCCGCCCGATCCTGACCGTGGGCGCGCCGGCGGCACCAGCCGACCTGACGATCATCGACAGCTCGGTCGGTGCGCCGCACGCCCGCCTGCATCTGCTGCCGGGCCGGCTGGGCCTCGAGGATCTCGGCACCTCGGGCGGCACCTGGATCGATGGCGCGCCCCTGCTGCCGGTCAACGGCATCCGCGAGATCAGCAACTCGCGGGAGTTGCGCTTCGGCGCCGTTACGCTTTCCCTGGCACGCGCCTGATGCCGCGCAGCCGCGTCGCCTTGCCGTCGCGCTCCCGCTCCGCTATGCGTGCGCCCCCGACAAGGAGGATGCCGTGATCTCGTCGCTGGCGGCCGTCATCGACATTGTGTTCAACCTGTTCATGTGGCTGCTGATCATCCAGGCCGTCATGAGCTGGCTGCTGGCGTTCAACGTGCTGAACCCGCGCAACCAGGTCGTCGGCATGATCTGGCAGTTCATGCTGCGGCTCACCGAGCCGCTCCTGCGGCCGATCCGCCGCTTCCTGCCGAATTTCGGCGGCATCGATCTGGCGCCGCTGGTGCTGATCCTGATCATCTACTTCGTCCGCCGTTCCATCCTGATTCCCCTCTCGTACGGACAAACCCCTTCGCTGCTGTGAGCTTCTGGACCGCGACCCGGGACGGCGTGCGCCTGCGCCTGAAGGTGCGCCCGCAGGCCCGGCGCGTCGGCATCGACGGCCTGGTGCCCGATCGCGACGGCGAGGCGCTGTCGATCTCCGTCACCGCCGCGCCGGAGGACGGCAAGGCCAATGCCGCAGTGATCGCGCTGCTCGCCCGGGCACTCGATGTCGCCCGATCCGCCATCAGCGTCACCCAGGGCGCCGCCGCCCGGCGCAAGACCATCCATGTCGCGGGCGACCCTGCGGCGTTGGGCGCGACGCTCGAAACCTGGAGGGAGAGCCCGCCATGACAGCCAGCCTGATCGACGGCAAGGCCTATGCCGCGGGTTTGCGCAGCCGCGTCGCCGGCGCGGTCGCCCAGCTGCAATCCACCGCGGGCGTGACGCCGGGACTCGCCGTGGTGCTGGTCGGCGAGGATCCGGCCAGCCAGGTCTATGTCCGCAGCAAGGGCAAGCAGAGTCTCGAGGTCGGCATGGCGAGCTTCGAGCATCGTCTGCCCGCGGCCACGACGCAGGCCGAGCTTCTGGAAGTGGTGGCGACGCTCAACGCCGATCCCCTGGTGCACGGCATCCTGGTGCAGCTGCCGCTGCCCAGGCACATCTCTACCGCCGAGGTGATCCGCGCCATCGACCCCGACAAGGACGTCGACGGCCTGCATCCGATGAACGCCGGCCGCCTGTCGCAGGTCGGCGCCGGCGAGCCGCTCGATTTCCCGGTGTCGTGCACGCCGCTGGGCTGCCTGATGCTGCTCAAGGACTCGCTGGGCGCGCTCTCCGGCGCCGACGCCCTGGTGATCGGCCGCTCGGTGCTGGTCGGCAAGCCGGTGGCGCAATTGCTGCTGCGCGAGGACTGCACCGTGACCATGGCGCATTCGCGCACCCGCGACCTGGCGGCGGCCTGCCGGCACGCCGACATCGTCGTCGCCGCCGTCGGCCGCGCGCGCATGGTGAAGGGCGACTGGATCAAGCCGGGGGCGACGGTGATCGATGTCGGCATCAACCGCGTGGCCCAGCCCGACGGCAAGTCGAGGCTGATCGGCGATGTCGACTTCGCCGCCGCCCGCGACGTGGCGCGCGCCATCACGCCTGTGCCCGGCGGCGTTGGGCCGATGACCGTGGCCTGCCTGCTGCACAACACCCTGCAGGCTGCCCGCCGAAGCGCCGGGCTGGCGCCGGCGAAGCTGTATTAGCGCGCCGGCATACCGAACATCGGAGCGACCCTGTCATTCCGAGCGCAGCGAGGAATCCAGGTCTGCCCTGGATCCCTCGCTGCGCTCGGGATGACAGTCGTGGCGTTCGATCGACCGCGCGCCGCTCTTGAGCGCCGCGGGTCAAACGGCAGGTCAGGTGACCGATCAATCGACCTGAACGCCGGAGGCCTTCACGACGGCGGTCCACTGCTTGACTTCGCCCTTGACGAAGTCGGCGAACTGATCCGGCGTGCCGGTCGCCACCGTTACGCCGCGTCCGTCGAAGGCGTCACGCACGGCCCGCATGGCCAGCACCTTGTTGATCGCCCGGTTGAGCCGCTCGACGATCGCGTTGGGCGTGTCGCGGGGCGCCAGCACGCCCATCCAGCCCTCGGTGGCCAACGCCACGCCGCTCTCGGTCATCGTCGGCAGCTCGGGCGCGAGTGCCGAGCGCACCGGAGACAGGACCGCCAGAGCCTTCAGCCTTCCGCTGCGCACCAATGGCATCGCCACGCTCAGCGTATCGAACGCCAGCTTGACCTGTCCGGAGACCAGATCCGTAGCCGCCGCCGCGCTGCCCTTGTACGGCACGTGCAGCAGGTTCGTGCCGGTCCTTCCGGTGAAGAACTCGCCGATGAGATGGTTGGTCGAGCCGATGCCGAAGGATGCGTAGGTCAGCTCCCCGGGACGGGCGCGAGCGAGTGCGATCAGTTCCTGCACCGTGCTCGCCGGCACCGACGGATGCGCCACCAGCATCAGCGAAACGGTGCCGATCCTTGCGACCGGCACGAACTCCTTCAGCGTGTCGTAGGGCGGCTTCGCCTTGACCGCCGGCAGCACCACCAGCTCCGAGCCGGTGCCCAGCAGCAGCGTGTGGCCGTCGGCGGCGGCGCGGGCCACCGATGTGGCGCCGATGGCCCCGCCGGCCCCCGCGCGATTGTCGACCACGACGGGTTGCCCAAGCTCGGCGGCGAGTTCCTTGGCGATGAGACGCGCGGCGGTGTCGGTGCCGCCGCCCGGCGCGAAGGCCGCGACAAGCGTGACGGGCCTGGAGGGATAGGCCGGCTGCGCTTGCGCCGCCGATGTGGCCGCCACCAGCAGGCCGGCCAGGATGAGTCGCACGATCTTCAAGGGAGTCTCCATGTCGTGGTCGCGCCCGGTGTGTCACTGGCCCTTGCGCATGACGCGCAGGGCCGCACGCGACGCCTGGCGGACGTGATGGATCGAGGCCTTGCTGGCGGCCGACTCGTCTCGGCTGCGCAGCGCGTTGAACATCTGGGTGAGCTCGTCGAGCGTTTCAGGCAATCGGCCGGCTTCCGACATCGAGGTCCGCCGAAGCAGCACGATGCGGTTGTGAAGCAGCTTCAGCATCGAGCTCAGGATCTTGTTGCCGCTGCCTTCGAGGATGACGTCGTAGAACTCGCCGCTGAGCTCCAGGGTCGCGTTGACATCGCCGGCTTCGGCGGCGGCCTGGAGCCGGGCGAAGACGGCCTCCAGCCTGCGCACGTGGCTGCTCGAGGCGCGCAGCACGAAGCCGATGCAGGCCTGCGATTCGAGGATGCCGCGCACCTCGTAGATCTCCTCGGCGTCCTCGTACGACAGCACCGAGACGACAGGGCCACGGTTGGGCACGAGGGTGACCAGGCCTTCGGCCTCGATCTGGCGCAGCGCCTCCCTCAGGAGCGTTCGGCTGACGCCGAGGCTTTCCATCAGCTGCCGCTCCTTGAGCCGCTCGCCGGCGTCGTAGCGCCCGGAGAGAATGGCTTTGCGCAGGCTTTCTTCGGCCTGCTTGCGCAGGGGAGTCGCCGTCTCGACGTTGTTCATCGTGTCAGCCCACCAGCCGGAGTTGCGGCGACGATGCGCCTGTGGATTCGAAGGACGGTCGGATCATACGGTAGCGGCCGGCGTGACCGGCGAGCCGACAGCGCCGGACGGGCGCAGCGCCGCCGCCTCGGCTTCGCGGCGCTCGGCCTCCTTCGCGGCGATCACGCTCGGGCGCGCGCCGATGCGCGCGAGGTAGGCCTGCAGATGCGGCCAGGACGAGACGTCGATTCCCTGGTACGCGGTCCACATCGCGATCGTGTAGCAATGGGCGTCGGCGATGGTGAATGTCGAGCCGGTCAGGTAATCGCGATCGGCCAGATGCTCGTTGAGCCACTGCAGGCGATTCAGCACCAGCTGTCGCGCGATGGGGCGATAGTTCGCCGGCGTCGCCTTCTTGATGAGCGGCATGAACGCACCCTTGTGGAGGTCCGATGCGATGAAGCTCATCCATTCCATGATGCGATAGCGCTCGAGCGTGCCGGCCGGCGCGATCAAGTCGCTGCCGGGGCACTGATCGGCGAGGTACTGCATGATGACAGCGCCTTCGCTGAGGTGCTGGCCATCGGGCAGTTCCAGGGTGGGCACCTGGCCCTTCGGATTGATCCTGTAGTAGTCAGAGCCGTCGGGCAGCTTCTTGCGCGGCACGTCGACCCAGACCAGCTCGAGCGGGATCCCGAGCTCGCGCGCGACGATGTCGACAGCGAGCGAGCAGCCGCGGACTTCGTGGTAGAGCTTCATGCGACCATTCCCCCGCGACCGTCTCAAGCTGCTTCGCGCTCCGCCTGCTCGGCGGCCTTGACGCTCGGACGTGCGGCGATGCGCGCGACATACGCTTCGACGTTGGGCCACTGCGCGAGGTCGATGTCGTGCAGCCTGGTCCACATGACGATCGTGTAGCAGTAGGCGTCCGCGACAGTGAACGTCGGGCCGGTCAGGAACTGCCGATCGGACAGTTGCTCGTTGAGCCATTTCAGACGGCCTTCGAGGTTCTGCCGCGCGATCGACCGGTATTCGGCGGGCGTGGTCGGACGAAAAAGCGGCGTGAAGCCCTTGTGCAGCTCCGAACCGATGAAGTTCAGCCACTCGAGGACGCGATAGCGCTCCATGCTCGTCGCGGCCGCCAGCAGACCGCTGCCGGGACGCAGATCGGCGAGATACTGGACGATGACGGGCCCTTCGGTGAGCCGCTGGCCGTCGGGCAGCTCCAGGACAGGAACCTGCCCCTTCGGATTGACGGCGAAGTAGTCGGCGCCGTCGCGCAGCCGCTTGGCGCGCACGTCGACCCATTCGAGGTCGAGCGCGATGCCGAGCTCGCGCGCGACGATGTCGACGGCGAGCGAACAGGCATGCGGGGTGAGGTAGAGCTTCATCGTCCGGCCTCAGTCGACGCGGATGCCGCGCTCGAGGACGATGCGGCCGTAGCGCGCGCGGCCGCGCGCGATGATGGCGGCGAGGTCCTCGGCGGAACCGCTGCCGACCTCGAAGCTCATGGCGTCGAACGACTTGCGCAGCGCGTCCGAGGCCAATGCCTTCCTCATCGCGGCGTTCAGCGTGGCCACGACGTCCGTTGGCGTGCCGGGTGGCGCCATGAGGCCGAAGAAGCCGGTGATGGCCAGATCGGCTAGGCCCGCCTCGGCGGTCGTCGGAACGTCGGGCTGCCCTGGATCGCGCGTCGCGCTGGTGATCAGCAGCGGCACCAGCTGCCCTGTCCTGACTTGCGCCAGCAGCGGCGCCAGCACCTCGTTCATCAGCTGTGCGTCGCCCCTGATCACGGCGTCGCGCGCCGAGGTCGCGCCCTTGTAGGGAACGTGCACGAACCTGGTCGTGGTCGCCGACATGAAGATTTCGCCGAGCAGGTGATTGCTCGAGCCGGCACCGGCCGACGCGAAGTTCAGCGCGTCGGGCTTGCGCCGCGCCAGGGCGACGAGCTCTTCGATCGACCTGGCGCCGGTCGCCGGCGAGGTCACGAAGATGAAGGGCTGCAGCGCGCCCACGCTGACCGGCACGAGCGATCTCAGGTAGTCCTGGCCCGGATAGAGGATCGGCGCGACCGCGAGGGTGCTGCCGCTGCCCCACAGCAGGGTGTAGCCATCCGGCTCCGCCGAGGCGACGCGGCGTGTGCCGATGCGGCCGCCCGCCCCCGGCTGATTCAGCACCACGACGGGCTGGCGCAGGACGTCGGAAAGCGCCTTGGCGACGACGCGCGCCGAGACGTCGGTCGAGCCGCCCGCCTCGAAGGGTATGACGATCGTCACCGGCCTGTCGGGATAGGGCGCTGCCAGCGCCGGCGCCGATAGGGCCAGTGCGAGCAGGACTGCCAGCGCGCGGAGGATTGGCATGATGGATGGCCCTTGTGGGGTCGATCCCATCGTTTGTACTATAGAACTGGCATCGTAGTCAATTGTAGTACTACAACATTGTTGATTGTAGCCGTTCCGTAGGGCAAGTACGGTGTTGGTGGCGGCTTTGGGAGAACGGCTATGCGGGGCACAATTCTGGTCGGGACGGCCAGCCAGGGAATCCTGCGCAGCGTCGATGACGGCGCGACGTGGCACCGGCTTGGGCTGAAGGAGGCCATCGAGTTTGACGGCGTCGTGCGCAGCCTGGCGGTTCACCCCGCCGACCCGGCGCGGATTCTCGCCGGTGCGGATGCCGGGTTGTGCGTGAGCATGGATGGCGGCGCGCACTTCTCGCGGATCGACTCGCCGATGAACGGCATGGCGGTGTGGTCGATTGCGATCGACCCGGTCGACCCGTCCTTCATCTACGCAGGAACCGGCGCACCACAGCGTGCGGCGATGTTCCGTTCGGTCGATGGCGGCAATAGCTGGGAGCGTCTGTCGCCGGACATCCCGGAGTTCTGCAACGGCGTCAATCGACCGCGCATTCTCACGATCTGCGTCGATCCCGTGGACAGCGCCCAGGTCTGGTTCGGCGTCGAGGAGGGCGGCGCGTGGCGCAGCCTCGATCGCGGCGTCACCTGGACGCGGATCGACCGGGATGGCGCGATCAACAATTCCGACATTCACCACATCGCCGTGCTGCCGCCCGCCAAGGGTCGGCCGCGGACGGCCTTCGTGCTGACGGTCAACTCGGTCTTCACCAGCACCGACGGCGGCGTGACATGGAGCGGCGTTCCATCGAAGAGCCGCTTCGACGGCATGTACTACACGCGCGCCGTCCAGCACGTGCCGACCACCGACGCCGTGGTTCTGGCGGTCGGCGATGGCACGCCGGGAACCCGCAGCCGGCTTTATCGCTCGCTGGATCGCGGCGTCAGCTGGACGCCGGCGCTCCTGCACGCGCAACCCAACTCCACCTTCTGGACGTTCGGCGCGCATGACGACGATCCGGGACTGCTGTTTGCCGGCACGAAGTACGGCGACCTGTTCCGCTCGGTCGACGGCGGGGCCAGCTGGTCCAGGGAGTGGCGGTCCTTTCCGGAGATCACCGCGGTCGCCTGGACGCCGTTCGAGGCACCGGTCCGTGCCCACCCGCAATCGATCGCCTGACCGCAGAATGAAGGCGAAGAACCTCGGCGAATTCCACGTCCGCAAATGGTACCTGCAGATCGAGGACACGCTCGCCAACGAGAGCGGTGTGCTCGCCGACGGCGAACCGGTGCGCAAGATCGTGATCGGCGCCGCGATCCACAACGCGTTCTCGGGCCGATTCGTCGAGGACCTGAGCGGCGCGGTTCGCGCATCCGGGGCGCTGGGTCAGGAGTTCGGCAACCGGTTGAAGGACGTCATCGGCAACGCCCGAGTCGCGAGCTACGGCAAGGCGTGCGTCGTCGGCGCGGCCGGCGAATACGAGCACGGCAATGCCCTGCTCACCACCGTGTTCGCCGATCCGGTGCGCCATGCGATCGGCGGTGGCGCGGCGTGGATTCCCTCCACCGGCAAGCGCGGCTCGCCCGGCACCGCCATCGACATTCCGCTCGCCCACAAGGACGAGCTGTACATGCGCTCGCACTACGACACCGTGAGCGTCATGTTCACCGATGCTCCCAACGCGGACGAGATCGTGATTGCCTTCGCCTTCGCCACGCGCGGGCGTTTGCACGCCCGTCTTGGCGGTCCTCGTGCGGAGCCCGGCTGAGCGATGGAGCGGCGCAGCTACACGGCCAGGGGCAGCACCGGACTGGCGCTCAGGGTCATCGAATGGGGCCCCCGGAGCGCACCGCCGGTCGTGATGCTGCATGGCATCAGGGGCTATGCCGAGACATTCTCGACATTGGCGGCGTCGCTGGCACCCGGCTTCCGCACGATCGCCTACGATCAGCGCGGGCGTGGCGGGAGCGACTGGGATCCCGCCCGCGAATACTACAACGACATGTATGTTCGCGACCTGGAAGCCGTCGCTCGGCAGTTGGAGCTGACGCGCTTCGATCTGCTGGGCCATTCGATGGGCGGTATCGCTGCCTACGTCTACGCGGCCGCCAATCCCGAGCGCGTCCGGCGGCTTGTAATCGAGGATGCCGGCCCGGGCGCATCGCGCGACAGCGCGGGGTCGGCCCGGATTCGTCATGAGTTTCTGTCTACCCCGACCTCGTTCGAAAGCTGGCAGGCGGCTGCCGAGTTCATGCGCAAGCTCAGGCCGAGCGTGACGGAATCGGCCCGCCAGGAACGACTTCGCAACATGCTGCGGCAGCGCGACGACGGGTCGTGGACGTGGCAGTACGACCATGCCGGCATCGCCGAAGCGCGTCTCAACGGCGATCCGTCGCGCGACGTGGATCTGTGGCCGCATGTCGAGGCGATCAGGTCACCGACGCTTCTCCTGCGCGGCCAACGATCGGACTATCTGAAGCCGGACACTGCCGAGGCGATAGGCAGGCGGAACCCGAGGGTCCAGTGGCGCGACGTTCCCGATGCCGGTCACTACGTTCACGACGACCAGCCGGAGCTTGTCTCGCGGTGGGTCAGTCTCTTCCTGAACGGATCTGGCGAAGACGCGTGAGGCGTCCGGCGCAACCCGGCCTCGCAAGCAAGCGGAGATTGTCCACCGGTGAGGCTGCATGGAGGCGGTTCACGACCGCCGTAGGGGTGGAAATAGTGCAGCATTGGCGGCCATCAAACATGCGAATCCGACAACCGTAGGGGTTCAGATAGGAGCGCGCGCTTTATGGCGGTACACCGGGACCAGTCACTCGAACTGGAGCACGCCGATGGCCCGCGACCGCAAGATCCCCTCTGATTTCTGGACCTGGGAGGCCGTCATCGACTGTGCGCCGATGACCCGACTTCTGTTCATCGGCCTGTGGAACTTCGCCGACGATTTCGGCGTGCAGCCGCTTCGGCCCCGCACCATCCGCATGCAGGTGTTTCCCGGCGACGCGATCGACAACGACGCCGTGCGGACCATGATCGACGAGCTGGCGACGCAGGGGCTGGTGCGGATCTACGAGGTCGACGGCGTGGAGTACGTCGCCGTCGTCGACTGGGGTCAGCTTCAGCGTGTCGGCAAGAACGCCAGGCGCCGCTACCCCTCGGCCCATGGCGACATGCCCTGTGCCGGCGAGGCGCCTGCGCGGACCATGGAAATCCATAGCAATGCCGAGACAGCGCCGACTCACGCGCCGCCCGAAGCGGAGCCCGATCGATCAGGACCAACTGTCATCCCGAGCGCAGCGAGGGATCCAGGGCCCGGGCTGGATCCCACGCTCCGATCGGATGACGGCCTGACGCGAACTACCGCCCCGTGAACAGGTCGCGGGCGATGGCGCCGATCAGGGCTTCGATCGACGGCGTGAAGGCGTCGTCGCGCAGCGAGAGCGCGAAGGGCAGGCTGCGCGCCGGCACCGCGGCGGCGAGGTCGTTGGAGAGAGGCCCGCGCTCGATCAGCGCCGTCGCCGGCGACAGCGCCAGCAATTCGGCATGGACCGATGCCGGCGCCTGCAGCGCCACGCCGACGCCCAGATCGGTCAGCGCCGCGACATGGCGCGCGACGATCCTGAGATCGTCGATCGCGGCGCCCGCCGCGCCATCGTCCTGCTCGGCGTAGACCAGCACGAGCTGGCCGGCGGCGGGCTGCTCGCCCTGCCAGCGCGGCAGCGACGGTGCGTAGGGTTTGGCGCTGGCGATCTCCAGCCGCGCCTCGTACTCGGCCAGGCCGTTGAGCCAGTCGCCGCGGCGCAGGCGGATGGCGGCGCGCCGCGCGCGCAGGGCCGCGTCGTTGGGCTTGAGCGTCAGCGCCGTGTCGAGGTCGCCCAGCGCGGTGATGTCGTCGCCCTCGGCCGCGGCCAGCTCGGCGCGCAGCGATAGGGCCACCAGCAGCCGCGGATCGATACGCAGGGCTTCCTCGACCTCGCCGCGCGCGGCGTCGCGCTGTCCGGCGGCGCGCAGCACATGGGCGTGGTTGAAGCGGATCGTGGCGTCGGTCGGCACCAGGCCTGCGGCGAGCGCGATATGCGGCAGCGCGTCGGCGGCGCGGCCCAGCCGCATCAGGCAGCCCGCGAGGTTGATGCGCGCGCCGACATCGTTGGTGCGCTGGCCGATGATGCGCTCGAACAGCGGCGCGGCGGCCGCGACGTCGCCGCCGCGCAGGCAGACCAGCGCCAGCCGCGCGACGATGGCGATGTTGTTGGGCTCGCGGGCAAGCGCCGCCTCGATATCGGCGCGCGACGGATCGTTCATGCGGGCTCCTCGGCCGGCGGCGGATAGAGATGCGTGTCGCCCCGGGGATCGCGCACCCGCGCGGCGCCGTCGGGCGGCAGGTCGACATAGCACGGGCCGACCGGCACCTTGCCGTGGCCGCCGGGGATGTCGAGCACATAGGTCGGCTGGCACAGGCCCGAGACGCGGCCGCGCAGCGCGCGCATCAGCGCCTGGCCTTCGGCGATCGACAGCCGGAAATGGCCGGTGCCGCGCGCCAGGTCGGGATGGTGCAGGTAGTAGGGCTTGACCCGGGCCTGCACCAGGGCGCGGAACAGCGCCTCGAGCGTCGCGGCATCGTCGTTGACGCCGCGCAGCAGCACCGTCTGCGACAGCAGCGGGATGCCGGCGTCGGACATCAGGCGCAGCGCCGCGCGGGCATCCTGCGTCACCTCGTTGGCATGATTGCAATGGATAGCAACGTAGATGGCGGCGCGCTCGGCGCGCAGCGCCGCCACCAGTTCGGCCGTGACGCGCGCCGGATCGGCCACGGGCACGCGGCTGTGCAGGCGGATCACGCCGACATGGGCAATGGCGTCGAGCGCGGCGACGATCTCGGCCAGCCGGCGCGGTGCGAGCATCAGCGGATCGCCGCCGGTGAGGATGACCTCCCAGATCTCGGGATGGTCGCGGACGTAGTCGAGCGCCTGGGTGAGCTCGGCACCGTCGAGCGCCTCGCCGCCCGGCCCGACCTGCTCGCGGCGGAAGCAGAACCGGCAATAGACCGGGCAGGCGTGCAGGGCCTTCAGCAGCACCCGGTCGGGGTAGCGATGGACGATGCCCTTGACCGGCGAAAAGGCGTGATCGCCGATCGGATCGCCCAGCTCCTCGGGCGCGACGATGCCTTCCTCGGCGGTCGGGATGTACTGCCGCGCCACGGGATCCGCCGCCGGATCGGGGCTGCGCATGCTGGCCAGCACGGCCGGCGAGACGGCAACGGCGTAGCGCTCGCTCACGGCTCGCAGCGCCGGATCGTCGGCCCGCGCGCGCGGCAGGGCGCCGAGGGCGACGAGCTCGTCGAGGGAACGGGCGGTCTTGGCCGGGACGGACATGCGGCCGCGGATAAACGCCGAATCGTGAACGCGGTCAACCCGTCCCGCCCCTTTGCAGCGGGCGCGCGAGAGGCCATGTTGGGAGGCGCACAGACAGGAGACCTGGAATGGCGACCAAGACCGCGCCGGCGGGCACCTACCCGGTGGAGAAGAGCGAGGCGGAGTGGCGACAGCAGCTCAGCGGCGATCAGTTCGCGGTGCTGCGCAAGCACGCCACCGAGCGCGCCGGCACCAGCCCGCTCGACAAGGAGTACGGCGCCGGCACGTATTACTGCGCCGGCTGCGGAAACGAGCTGTTCGATTCCGAGACGAAGTTCAATAGCGGCACCGGCTGGCCGAGCTTCTACGACGCCAAGGACGGCGCCGTCGGCACCACCACCGACCGCAGCTTCTTCATGACCCGCACCGAGGTGCATTGCGCCAAATGCGGCGGCCATCTCGGCCACGTCTTTCCCGACGGCCCCAAGCCGACCGGCCAGCGCTACTGCATGAACGGCGTGTCGCTGAAATTCGCCAGGAAGGACGGCTGAAGCGACGCGCCTCCCCGTCATCCCGAGCGCAGCGAGGGATCCAGGAAAGCCGCCTGGATCCCTCGCTGCGCTCGGGATGTCAGACGATCGACCCGCCCGCGCCTCAGGCGTTGGGCTTCGAGACCGGCGGCGGCGGATTGGAGCATTCGCCCGCCGATGCCGGCAGGGCGGCGCCGAGCGCCAGGACGGTGAGGACGAGAATCAGCGCGTTGCGCAACATGTGCATCTCCGCTGGAAGCCCGAGGCGGCGAGCTTGGCACAATCAGCGGGCATTGCCCAGCACCGGCCTGACCTCCCAGTCCTGCTCCGCGGCCGCCGCGCAGGGGCCGGTCCAGCCATCGAGCGCGCTGCGGGTCGGGATCGCCCCCGCGAAGTCGATCTCGTTGACCACGATGGCCGGCCCGCCGCCGGCCAGGAGCGGCCGGGCCACGATCGCAAGACTCGCCGCGCCGGCGTCCCGCTCGGCGCGCAGCACCGGCGCGGCCCTGAGCGGCCAGCGCCGGCCGGCCAGTTCCGGCGGCAGCGCGCAGACATATTCGCGCGCCGTCCATGGCGTGCTGTCGGATGCCGGCCGGGGATTGGCGATCACCAGCAGGCGCAGCACGCGCGGCCTCGCCTGCGCCGTGGCCGAGTCGCGCTGGAACTGCCGGCCGGGCTCGATCGACAGCGGCGAGTGGTCGCGCAGGTCGAGGGGATCGCTGGGCCGCAGCATGACCAGCCCGGCGCCGTCCCGGCCGAACGACATCGCGATCGGCGGATGGATGCGCCAGCTGCCCGCCAGGCGCGGCGCGGCGTGCTCCTCGCCGCTGCGCAGGCGCGGGGAGTCGATGTCGAACAGGCGCGGGCCGGGGCTCGAGTCGAGCGTCGTGTCGATCACCGACAGCCGCAGGCGCTCGTGATGGCCATCGCCCGGCGCGGTGTCGGCCTGCGGCGCTGCCGGGACCCTTTCGCGGCACAGGCCGCGGCTGTCCATGTGCGCCTCGCCCAGCCGGCAATTGGTCAGGTGGATTGCCAGCAGGGTCGTGTCGCGCGGCCGGCGCGGTGCGCCATCGGCGACGATCGCGGCCGGATAGCCGGTGCGATCCCAGCCGCGATGGCAGCCGAACTTGTGCGCCTGGCCGGTGACCCTGGTTCGCGAATCGAGGCAGGCCTGGTGGTGCACCGGCCAGCCCTCGAACAAGTGCCAGTCGAGCGTCGTGCGGATGTCCGGTGCCAGGCGCTCGGCGCGGCGCCTGTCGCGACGCGCCGGCAGCAAGCGCTGGACCAGCATGTTGTCGAGATCGAACAGGTCGCTGTCCGGCCGATGCGAGCAATAGCCGCGGGGCCCGTCGCACTTGCTGCGGAAGTAGAACTGCAGCGCCGGCTGCCCGGCGCCGACGCTCAACATGCGCGGCGGATGCTGGAAGCGCTTGTAGAGCTCGTGCGCGAAATCACCGCCGTCGGGCGTCCCCCAGAACCGCTTGGCCGCCTCGGGCTCGTCGGCCGCCTTCCAGTCGTGCGAGCGCATGCGCACGATGCGCCGGCCCTCGACGCAGAACTCGTACACGCGGACCTGGATCTGCTGGAAGTTGTAGCTGTCGGTGCCGATGAACGGCGCCACGATCTGCGCCCCGGCGGCGCAGATTCCGGCCGCCGTGCGGTCGACCGGCAGCAGGCCGTGCGCCGAGTGCAGGCGATGCTCGAAGCGGTCGATGTTGCTGCCGAAGCGGTACTTGATGCCGCCCGGCCGCGTGTTCGGGCCGGCCGGCCGCAGGGCGATGGTGGCGCGCGGCACGATCGTCCCGCCGGCGTCGCGATCGAAGCCGATCGGCAGGAAGATCGGACCCCAGCCGCACGGATCGTCGGTCGTCGCGCCGGGCGGGCGGCGAACGTCGACGGCGACCAGCACCAGCCAGTCGCGGCCCGAGCCGTCGATGTCGGCGACGACAGGCGCGTACGACAGGAAGTGGACCGAGCGCAGCAGATCGGTGACCCGGTAGGGCCGGCCGAGATTGTCGGCGCAGGCCCGCGCGCGCTCGATGTAGCGCGGGTTGAAGCGGCTCTCGTCATAGGCCAGCGGATCGCCGGTCTCGCCTTCGACCACGGCGATCGTCGAGAGGTCGAGCGTCATCGGCGGCGCTGCCCGCCAGCCGCCCGCGCCGTCGCGCTCGTGGATCACCAGCTCGAGCCGGGCGAGATCGGTGAGCGCGCGCACCTCGAGCAATTGCTGGCCGGCCGAGACGAAGCGGCCGGCGATCACCAGGTCGCGCGGCGGCTGGGCGCCGGCGTCGCTCTCGCAGTGATTGAGGAAATTGTCGCCGTAGAAGGTGTCGCCGAACACGTCGACCGCCGCCTTCATCCAGAAGCCGCGCGAGCGGCAGGACCGGATCGAGACGTCGTAGTGATTGTCGTCGTCCGTGACGTTGACAGCGCCGCGCGTGGCCTCGGCGCTGGCCCGGCACAGCCGGTTGATGTCGGCGAACATGTCGAGGTCGCAGTCCTGGCGCGTGCGGCCCGACGTGCCGGCGCCGTGGCCGTAGCAGAAATCGTGGCGCGCCGAGGCCTGGAAGAGCTGGCGCTCCAAGGTGCCGCCGGGCGTGCCGGCGAAGGTCAGGAAGAAGCGGCTGTCGGTGAAGGCCTCCGCCGAGCTGCGGATCGGCTCGCGATTGCCGCGGCGCAGGCGGCTGTTGCCGAGCTCGCCGCCGCACAGCCGATGATCGCCCGGCGCGGCCAGCGGCAGGCTCAGCGCCGCGATCCTCTCGTCGATGGTGGAACGGAGCACCGCGCGCAACGGGCCGGCGGCAGTCAGGTCGCGATCGCGCAGGCTCAGCACGCGATCCGCCGTCGTCACGTCGTAGTCGCTGCACGCCGCGACGAGGGCCAGCGACACGATCGCCAGCGCACGACGAACGAGCCCGGCCAGTGCGCGATCGAATGACGGCATCGCCCGATCCCCCGTCCCGTGATGGCGTCGGACAACCATCATGGGTTGCAGGGCAAGCGTATCGCGCGGGCGCGGCGCCCGCTACAGGCCCTTGAGGAACTCCACCAGCAGCCCGTTGACCGCCTCGGCGCGCTCCTGCTGCACCCAGTGGCCGGCGCCGTCGAGGATGTGCTTGCCGCGCAGCTTGGGCAGCGTCTGCGGGAAGGCGTCCATCTGCGCCTGGGCGGCGGGGAAGCGCAGCACGCCGTCGCGGCTGCCGGCGATGAACAGCGCCGGGATGGTGATCGGCTGGCCGCGCCACGGGCCGGCGAGCAGCCAGGTGCGCGTCAGGTTGCGATACCAGTTCAGCCCGCCGCGGAAGCCGGCGCGGGTGAACTCGGCGGTGTAGTAGTCGAGGTCCGCCTCGCTCAGCCATGGCGGCAGGGTCTGCGGATCGACCGTGTTGTCGAGCAGCCCGCCGCCCGGCGGCAGGATGGCGAAGCCCTTGCCCGGTTCCTGCATCTCGCCGCCGGCGGTGTAGTAGATGCGGCGCAGGCTGTTGCGCGCGTTCTTCTGCAGCTCGGCCTCGGCCACGCCGGGCTTCTGGAAGTACTGGATGTAGAACGTCTTGATGCCGCGCTTGAGCAGCGAGCTCAGGAAGTTGTGGTGGCTGGGCGGCGACCACGGCACGCTCATGCCGACCACGCCGCGGAACAGGTCGGGCCGCAGCAGGGCGCAGTGCCAGGCCACCGGCGCGCCCCAGTCATGGCCGATGACGACGGCTTTCTCCTCGCCCAGCGCCTTGAGCAGCTGGACCATGTCGCCGACCATGTGGAACAGCGTGTAGTGCTCGATGGCTTCCGGCGCCTCGGTGCCGCCGTAGCCGCGCATATCAGGGGCCACCACGCGGTAGCCGGCCTTGGCCAGCGCCAGGATCTGATGGCGCCAGGAGTACCAGCTCTCGGGCCAGCCATGGCACAGCAGGACCATCGGGCCGGTGCCGGCCTCGGCGTAGCGCATCCGGATCTTGTTGGCCTCGGCGCGCTTGAGCGCGATGCCGGGCACCGGCGAGACGAGCAGCGGATCGGACATCGAAGGCTCCGGCGAGAGGGGCGGCGATTATCGCGCGGCCGCAACACGGCGCGCACGCCATTTCATCGTCGCCGCGGCACCGGCGAAGATCGAGGCGAAGGCCAGCAGCGAGCCCAGCGACAGGGTCGACACGCCGCTCAGCCCCTGGCCGATGGTGCAGCCCAGCGCCAGCACGCCGCCGATGCCCATCAGCACGCCGCCCGAGATGTAGCGGCCGGTGGCGGCGGCGCCGTCGAAGCCCTCGAGCTTCATCTCGCCGCGCGCCAGTGCCACCAGCGCGGCGCCGACGGGGATGCCCAGCGCCCAGACGATGCCGAATTCCAGCGCGGCGCCGGTATAGGTCAGCAGGTAGATGATGGTCTGCGCCCACGGGCCGGTGACGGTGATGCTCTCGAGGTTCATGGGCTGGAACTCGTCGGCGCCGACGATGCCGGTGGCGGCGAAGCCGGCCGGCACCAGCAGGCCGATCAGCGCGCCGCCGACGAGATGCCTGGCTTCGACGCGCCGGCGCAGCACGAAGAGCAGCGCCGGTACCGCCAGCAACGCCACCATCAGCCAGCGTGCGATCGTGGCGGAGAGGCCGGTGAGGCGCGCGAGGATCGTCGGCAGGCTCTGGTCGGCGGTCGCGAGCGCCACGCCGGTGGCGGCGCCGAAGCTCTGGCGCGGTGGCGCCAGGATGCCGCGCAAGGTGGCGTAGGACACCAGGCCCATCACCAGCAGGGCCACGAGCGCGCGCAGATTGCCGCCGGCGGCCAGCACCAGCAGCCGCGCGCCGCAACCGCCGGTCAGCACCATGCCGGATCCGAACATCAACCCGCCCAGCACCGCGCCGCCCAACGGCACGGCGCCGGACAGGTAGATGGTCTTGCCGAGGTCGACGGCACCCGCGGCGGCCAGCGCCTCGACGCCGATCAGCGCGACGATCGCGGCCACGAGATAGCCGCGCAGGCGCGGCGCGTCGGGCCTGCTCAACGCGTCCTCGACCGCGCCGCGCACGCAGAAGCCCGACCAGCGCGCCACGGCGCCGAAGGCGACGCCGATGACGAGGCCGAGCAGCAGCGCCAAGGCGCGGGGGTCGAGATCGCCCATGGCCGCTGGCATAGCCGATGCGCCGCCGCCGGGGTAGGCTCACCACCGCATCAGGTCAGGGAGTTGCCGATGAACGCCGACGAGCTGCGCGCCACCCAGGCGCCGCTGAAGGACAGGTACCGGCAGGAGCCGCAGGCGGCGGTGATCACGCTGAAGGCCGCCGGCGATCTCGAGTCCGACGGCGTGGCCTGCAGGGTCGATACCGGCCGTGCCATCGTCGAGGCCGGGCTGCATCCCGCCACCGGCGGCTCGGGCCTGCAGGCCTGCTCGGGCGACATGCTGCTGGAGGCGCTGGTCGCCTGTGCCGGCGTCACCTTGAAGGCGGTGTCGACGGCGCTCGCGATTCCCATCCGCAAGGGCACGGTGCGCGCCGAGGGCGATCTCGACTTCCGCGGCACGCTGGGTGTCGCCAAGGACGCGCCGGTCGGCTTCCGCGACATCAGGCTGAGCTTCGATCTCGACACCGACGCCACGCCCGAGCAGCTGGCGACGCTCTACAAGCTCACCGAGCGCTACTGCGTGATCTACCAGACGCTCAAGAACCCGCCGCCGCTCGCGCTCAGCGCGCCATAGCGCCCATCCAGGCCACCACCTGCGTTGGAAGGCAAGCTATTGCCGACGGCGATGGGTGATCATGCGCTCGTGCAGCTCGCGGACGGCGCGGCTGCCGGTCGAGGTGAAGGTCCAGGGCAGCAGGCCGTGCAGCAGGCAGGCCAGCCCGGCGCCGATCAGGCGGAAGCCGAAGCCCGAGGCGGTGGCGAGGTGCTCGCCATAGGTCTCGCCGACCGAGGCGGGGTGGCTGCTGAAGAGGGCGGCAAGACGTGTCATGGCGATCAGGATACCGGCGTCGGAAGAAATCGGTTTGCGCAGTTTGCGCGTCCTGGCGCGGATCATGGAAAGTTTTCCTCGATTGGCCTATGATCGAGAAATGATTTCCCTCGATGCCTTCGACATCAAAATCCTCAACCTCCTGCAGCGCGACGCCACCCTGCCGCTGGCCGAGATCTCGGCCCAGGTCGGATTGTCGAGCACGCCGTGCTGGCGGCGCATCCAGAAGCTGGAGGAGGCCGGCGTCATTCGCCGTCGCGTCGCCCTGCTCGACCGCGATGCGCTGAACACCGGCGTCACGGTCTTCGTCGCCATCCGCACCCAGCAGCACAACGCGCGCTGGCTGCGGGACTTCGCGCGCGCCGTGACCGGCTTCCCCGAGGTTGTCGACTGCTACCGCATGGCCGGCGACATCGACTACCTGCTGCGCCTGGTCCTGCCCGACATCGCCGCCTACGACTCGTTCTACAAGCGCCTGATCGCCAAGATCGAGCTCAGCGACGTCACCTCGATGTTCGCCATGGAGCAGATCAAGTCGACCACCGAGCTGCCGCTGTCGTTCGTCAGGGCCTCGGCTTAGGTACAGAGCCGGAAACCGCCGGCCGGGCATCCGCGTTGTGACTTGCGGCGCCGCCAGCCGGGCGGCCCAGGGGGAAGAATGGGCGAAGGCTTGCCGCCGAACATCCACGCCGCGGCGGTCATGGCGGTGGCACTGATCGCCTTCGTCTTCTACAGCCGCGAACGCATCCCGCTGCAGACCACGAGCCTCGGCGTCCTGGTCGCGCTCGTGGCGGGGTTCAGCCTGTTTCCCTTCGCGCGCGAGGGTCGCGCCCTGACGGTCGGCGACCTGGTGTCTGGCTTCGGGCACGAGGCGCTGGTGGCGATCTGCGGGCTGATGATCCTCGGCCGGGGCCTCGTCGTCACCGGCGCGCTCAGGCCGCTGTCGCGCCAGCTTGCTCGTGCTGCGCAGGCGCAGCCGCGGCTCGCCCTGCTCTATGTCCTGCTGCTCGCGGCGGGGCTCAGCGCGGTGATCAACGACACCCCGGTCGTGATCCTGATGCTGCCGGTGCTGATCGAGGCGTCGCGCCGCGTCGGCCGGCCGCCGTCCGGGACGCTGCTGCCGATGAACTACGCCGTGCTGGTCGGCGGCACGACGACGACCATCGGCACCTCGACCAACCTTCTGGTCGTCTCGATCGCCGCCGACATGGGCGTGCGCCGATTCGCGATCTTCGACTTCACCCATGTCGCGGCAATCGCCGCCGTCGTCGGCCTGCTCTATCTGTGGCTCGTGCTGCCGCGCCTGCTGCCCGAGCGCGCTTCGCCTTTCGGCGACGCTCCTCCGCAGATATTCGAGGGCGTTCTCTATGTCCGCGAGGGCGCCGGCGTCGGCCGCACCCTGGCGGAGCTGCGCGATGGTCCGGGCGCGGACGTGCGCGTGCTGCGGGTGGTGCGCGGCGAGGGGCTCGAGCTGGTGCGCCTTCCCGACCTGAGGATCGAGGTCGGCGATCGCCTGCACGTGCGCGGAACGGCGCCCGACCTGCACGAGCTCGGCGAGCGCTTCGACCTCGCGCTCCACGACGTCGATGCCCCGCCCGAGGACGAAGCGACGGAGGACGGACTGCAACCGTCGGAGCAGCGTTTCGCCGAGCTGGTCGTCACCGATGGCTCGGTGCTGGCCGGCACCACCCTGCGCGAGTCGGGCTTCTCTTCGGCGTACTCGATCATCGCCATCGGCCTGCATCGCGCGGGGGAAGACCCGTTGGGACCGACCCAGGACATCGCGGCGATCCGACTGCGGCCCGGCGACATCCTGCTGGTGCAGGGCCTCGCCGAGGATCTCGGCCGGCTGCGCGCGCAGACCGGCCTGCTGCTGCTCGACCGCAGCTACGACTTGCCGCGAACGCGCCTGGCGCTGCCGGCGATGGGCATCATGGCGCTGGTCATCGGCCTGGCGGCGTTCAGGATCGTGCCCATCGCCGTCTCGGCGCTGGGCGGCGTGCTCGCCATGCTGCTGATCGGCTGCCTGCGCTGGCGCGACGTCGGCGCGGCGCTGTCGCTCGAGATCGTGCTGCTGATCGCCGCCAGCCTGGCTCTGGGCGCGGCGCTGACGGCGACGGGTGCCACCGACTACCTCGCCGGCGCGCTGCTGGCGGCGACCCGCAGCGCACCGCCCTGGGTGGTGCTGGTCTCGCTGATGGCCGGCATGGCGCTGTTCAGCAACTTCGTCTCCAACAGCGCCGCCGCCGCGGTCGGCACGCCGATCGCCGTCAGCGTCGCCCATCAGCTCGGCGTGGCGCCCGAGCCGCTGGTGCTGGCGATCCTGTTCGGCGCCAATTTCAGCTACGTCACGCCGATGGCCTATCAGACCAATGTCCTGGTGATGAGCGCCGCCGGCTACCGCTTCTCGGATTTCGTCCGCGGCGGCCTGCCGCTGGCCCTGCTGATGCTGGCGGTCTACGGCATCCTGCTGCCGGTCTTCTTCCCGTTCTGACGCGTTACGCCAGCCGTGCGGCGGCGCGCGTCAGAAGCCCGCGGAACCAGGCGCGGCCGCGCCGTCCGTCCGTCGCCGGGCTCCAGTAGGCGTCGATGAACAGCTGCTTGCGCGGATAGGCGATCTCGACGATGCGCAGCCGTGCGGCGCGCATCAGCTCGCGCGCCACCTTGCGCGGCACCAGCGCGACGCAGTCGGATTTCTCGACGATGGCGCCCAGCACCAGGAAGTTGGGCGCGGTGCAGACCGGCGCGATCTCGAGCGGCGAGGTCGGCTGCAGTTGCGTGCGCATCTCCTGCGGCATGCGCAGCTCGCGCCGGAAGGCGACATAGCGCGAGGCCTGGAACTGGACCGGTGTCAGCCGTTCCGGGATCGTGCGGTTCCGGGCGGCGGCGATGCACACCATCTCGTCGCGCCACAGCGGCAGGGAGCCGACCCGCTTGCCCAGGGTCTCGCCGAAGGCGCGCGGGCCGATCATGAAATCGACCTGCGCCAGGTCCTCGGCGCGGCGCGTCGAGATCCAGGTGAACTCCAGCACGACATGCGGCGCCTCGCGCGCGCACATCTCCGAGAGGATCGGCGCCAGCAACTGCATGACGTAGTCGGCGGTGTTGATCACGAGATGCACCGCCTCGCTCGCCGGGTCGAAGGGCCCGGCCGGCTTCAGCAGCAGGTCGAGCTCGGCCAGCGTACGACCGAGCGGGCCGGCCAGCGCCTGCGCCCGATCGCTCAGCCGCGCGTTGCGGCCGGGCGCGACCAGCAGCTGGTCGTCGAAGGCGGCGCGCAGCTGGCGCAGCGCCCGGCTGACCGCCGGCTGGGTCATGTTGAAGGCGCGCGCCGTGCGCGTGACGCTGCGCGTGCGCAGCAACTCGTGCAGCACCGGCAGCAGGTCGAGATTCATCCGGCGCAGGCGCGCCGCGAGGTCGCGCTCGCCCACCGTGGTTCCATAACCGCTCGTTATGCGTTTCATGTCCCGATTGACCGTTTCGGCATGCTCGCGCGGTGGCTACCGTCCTGGCAAGCGAAGCCTCGGGGAGGGGCGCATGGCGGCACGCACGGGCAGTCAGTTTCTCGCGGGCCTGCGCGATCAGCGCGAGCTGTGGATGGGCGGTGGCCGGGTCGGCGCCATCGCCGAGCATCCGGCGCTGGCCGGCGCGGCGCGCGCCATCGCCGAGGTCTTCGACCTGCAGCATCGCGCGGGGAATGAATGCCTGATGCCGGATCCCGAGACCGGCGAGCCGATCGCCGTCAGCCACATGATCCCGGCCAGCCGCGCCGACATCGAGCGGCGCCATCGCGGGCTGGAACGCATCGCCGAGTACTCGATGGGCCTGATGGGCCGCACGCCCGACTACATGAACGTCACCTTCGCCGGCTTCGCCGGACGGCGCGACGAATGGGCGATCAACGGCAACGAGCAGGGCGCCGAGAACCTGGTGCGCTACCAGAAGAAGCTGCGCCGCGAGGACATCTCGCTCACCCACACCATCGTCCACGCCAATGTCGACCTGGCCAAGGGCAAGTACCCGGTGGGCTTCGATCCGGTGCAGCTGCACAAGGTCGAGGAGACGGCGCACGGCGTCGTGGTGCGCGGCTCGCGCGTGCTCGCCACCTTGGCGCCCTTCGCCGACGAGCTGGCGGTCTATCCCGGCGGGCCGATGCCCGATGCCGCGCCCCAGCATGCGCTGAGCTTCTGCATTCCGATGGACACGCCGGGGCTGAAGTTCATCTGCCGCGATCCGGTGTCGGTCGCCACCGACCGCTTCGAGCATCCGCTGTCCAGCCGCTTCGACGAGCAGGACGCCTTCGTGATCTTCGACGACGTCGAGGTGCCGCGCGAGCGGCTGTTCATCGACGCCAACCTCGCCGTCTACAACTCGGTGATGAAGACGAGCTGGTGGCCCAACATCATGCAGCAGACCATGATCCGGGCGCAGACCAAGCTCGAGTTCGCCTATGGGCTGGCCAACCGCATGGCCGAGGCGCTCAACGTCACCGCCCAGCCGCAGACCCAGCAGCTGCTGGGCGAGCTGTTCATGTACGCGGAGTTCGCGCGCGCCTCGGTGTTCGCCGCCGAGCAGGGCGCGCGCGAGTACGGCAACGGTCTGTGGTGCTGCGACCTGCGCCCGCTTTCGGCCCTGCGCGCGGCGCTGCCGACCTGGTTCCCGCGCGTCAACGAGATCATCCGCATGATGGGCGCGCACAACCTCCTGACGACGCCCTCGCGTGCGGCGCTCGCCGACAAGGCGCTGCGGCCGCTGATCGACAAATACCTGCCGGGCGTCGGCATCGATGCCGAGCAGCGCAGCCGGCTGTTCCGTCTCGCCTGGGATTTCGCCGGCACGGCGCTGGGCAGCCGCAACGAGCAGTACGAGCGCTTCTATCTCGGCTCGGCCGGCCGCGGCCTCACCCAGGCGCATGGCCAGGCCGACCGCACGCGGGCCAGCCGACTGGTCGACCGCTTCCTGCTGGAGGATCTCGACTACTCGCCGCCCTTGGGCCCGTAGAACACCACCCAGACGCAGAACTCGGGCGAGCAATCCTCGAAGCGGTGCACCGCGCCGGCCGGCGCGAACAGCACGTCGCCCGGCGCGCACTCGTGGCGCCCGTCGTTGCAGACGAAGCGGCCGGTGCCTTCGTGCACGACGTAGAGCTCGTCCTGGTCGTGCGGCGTCTGCGGGTCGGGCTGCGGCGGCTTGTAGAAGCGCAGCTCCATCGAGCCATGGCCGAACAGGAAGGCCGACAGACGCGGGCCGCCCGTCGCCGGATATTTCGAGCGCGCTTCCGCCACCGTCGCCCGCGCGCCGTCGCGCATCGCCGCACCGCCCATCGCCGCCTCCGTGCAAAGCGGCGACGAGCCTAGCCGATGCCTCGAATGTCCCTGCCGGGAATATTGTCCCTCAATGCGCCACCAGCTTTTTCAGCCCGTCGAGCACCTTCGCCCAGTTGTTGCTGCACTCCTCGAGCTTCTCGGTCGGCACGTTCTCCTCCGACACGGTGATCTTGGTGCGCCGGCCGCTGCGCTCGAGCTGGTAGGTGACGCGGTGATGGTTCTCCGGCGCGTCGGGCTCGCCCGACATGCTGCTCCAGTGCGTAAAGGCCAGGCACTTGCGCGGCGCGATGGTCTCGATCGTGCCCTTGTCCTCGTAGCGCTGGCCGTCGTGCTCGCCGCTGAAGCGGATCTCGCTGCCCTTCTTCCAGTCGGTCTCGACCTCGGCGCCGAACATGTATTCACGGACCAGCTCGGGGGTGGTCAGCGCGTGCCACACTTCAGCCGGCGTGGCCGAGATCACGGCGGATGCTGACGCGATGTTCTTGTCCATGGGGCTGCTCCTTCCGTTGGGCGACCTCGGGGGTCTGGAAGGAGGTGGGAACGGGATGTGGCGAGGATGGGGCAGGTTGCAGAGGCAGCAGCAATTCTACAGCGGCAGGCCCCGCGTCAGCCTCGGCTGGTCGCCCACCGCGCCCATGGCGTGGCGCATGAAGAAGCGGCGCAGCGGCGGCAGGCGGTTGACGGCCGCGAGGCCGAGATCGCGCGCCAAGCGCACCGGCGCAATGTCGTTGGAGAACAGGCGGTTGAGCGCGTCGGTGGCGGCGACCAGCGCGAGGTTGTCGACGCGGCGCCAGCGCTCATAGGCCTCCAGGGTCGCGGCGCCGCCGATGTCGAGGCCCAGGCGGCGGGCATCGACGACAACCTCGGCCAGGGCGACGACGTCGCGCAGGCCGAGGTTCCAGCCCTGGCCGGCGATCGGGTGGATGGCATGTGCGGCGTCACCGACCAGCGCCAGGCGCCGGGCGATGTAGCGCTCGGCGTGCATCAGCGAGAGCGGGTAGTGATAGCGCGGCCCGACCGGGCGCACGGCGCCGAGATGCGAGCCGAAGCGCTGCGCGAACTCGCGCGCGAAGGATTCATCATCGAGCTTCAGCAGGGCGGGAACGAGATCGACGCGCTCGCTCCAGACGATCGACGAGCGATGCGCGCCGGTCGCGGGATCGTCGGTCATCGGCAGGATGGCGAAGGGCCCGCCGGGCAGGAACTTCTCGTGCGCCACGCCCTTGTGCGGCTGTTCGTGCTCGGCGACGCAGACGATGGCGGCCTGCTCGTAGCGCCATTGCAGGGCGCCGATGCCGGCCTGCTCGCGCAGCGCACCGAACTTGCCCTCGGCCGACACCAGCAGCGGCGCGCGCAGCACGCGCCCGTCGGTCAGGCTCACCGCGGCGGCGGCGTCGTCGCGCGTGATCGTCGCCGTGGCCGCCGGCGCGATGAGCGTCGCCGACGGCATCCCGGCCAGGCGCTTGAACAGCGCCAGACGGATGAAGCGGTTCTCGACGATGTGGCCCATCGGCTGCGCCGGATCGCGTCCCTCGGCCAGCTCGCGATGGTCGAAATGCAGGTGCAGCAGCGAGATGCGCGCTTCCGACGCGCCCGGCTCGAGGCGGCCGTCGGAGATGCGGATATCGTCGATCGCCGCGGCATGGGCGGCGAGCATCGGCCAGACACCCAGTGCTTCCAGTGCGCGGCGCGCCGCCGAGGCGATGGCGGTGGTACGCCCGTCGAAGGGACCGGCGGTCATGGTGTCGACCGCCAGCCGGTCGATGATGGCCACGCGCACGCCGGCCGAGGCCAGGGCGATGCCCAGCGTGGCGCCGATCAGGCCGGCGCCGACGACGATCACCTCGTGGCGGCTGTCGTTGTCCATGGCCGGACTTCGCACCCTGGACGGCGCCGGCGCAAACGAAAAAGAGCGGGCCGAGGCCCGCTCTTGAACGCTCGCGGGACGAAGGAGGGTTCGGTCAGAACGCCTTGGAGATCGAGAAGTACGGCCGCACCTTGCAGAACCGGGTGTTGGCGCATTCCGCCTGGCTCAGCGAGGTGCCGATCACCTGGGCGGTGAAGTCGAGGGTGAAGGCGGTGACAGTGACGCCGGCGGTGAAGTCCCAATAGTCGGGCGAGCCGAAATTGGCATTGCGCTCGATCGACTGGTGACCGACCGAGGCGGTCAGCTTGACCGCGATGTCCTTGTGGATCTCGAACGGCAGCGGCACGGCGACGTAGACCGCCTTGTACCAGGCGTTGCCCGAGTTGAAGAAGAAGTTCGGCGAGAAGTTGATCTTGGCGCCGAGGCTGGCGAAGCCGAAATCGTAGCTCGCGCCGAGCGCGAACTCGGTGAAGTTGGCCTGCAGCCCGGCGTTGATGCCCGGATAGAAGTAGCCGATGTAGCCGAGGTCGATGACCAGCTTGTCGTCGAAGAACGTGGCCTTGGCGCCGGCGACGATGTCGATCTCGACGTGCTCGTTGATGTCGGTGGCGAAGTTCAGGTTGCTGCCCCACACGCCGGCATAGAGCGAGATCGGCTTGAAGATCGGCACCTCATAGGTCAGGCCGCCCTGGACCGCGAAGTCGCGCGAGGTCTGGGAGATGCCACGGAACGAGTACTCGTTGGCGACCGTGACGATGCCGGTGATGTCGCCGCCGAACGGTCCGGTCGGCGTCTTGGCCGGGGCCTGGGCGAAGGCCGGCGCGGATACCGAAAGCGCCGTGGCGACGGCAACGGCCCAGATACGATTCATCATCTCTCCCCTCTGTGCGCTGAGTGCGGCGCAGCGTGCGTGCACCGATTCACTCGGGGGCCTAATGGCAAGCGGCATGCCATGCCGTTGGCGCAGCGCAGGAATCGGCGTTTGGTCGCGCGAAGCGGCAGCAGCCTGTGGCGACACCGCCACAGGCTGCTGCCGCAATGGGCAGGCCCGCCTCGCCGAGCCCCTGCGGCCCGCCTGTCGCGATACGAGCCGCCGGCCGGAGTGGCGCCGGATCTCGCCGCGAACCGGGCGGGCGCCCGATTCATGGGCAGTCTGACCGCTCTGCGCCCGCCGCATGGGCGCCACTCCCGGCCGATCTGCCTGCGCCGCTGGCACGAAACTTGATTAACCGGTTGGCGGATACCGAACGGGGTGTCCGGCCCGCCCGGCGCGAGTCCGGCCGGCGGCTCAGATCAACAAGGGGACAGTCGATGAAGCTGGTTATGGCGGTCATCAAGCCCTTCAAGCTCGACGAGGTCCGGGACGCCCTGACCGCGATGGGCGTGCAGGGCCTGACGGTGAGCGAGGTGAAGGGCTTCGGTCGCCAGAAGGGGCAGACCGAGATCTACCGCGGTGCGGAGTATGCGGTGAGCTTCCTGCCCAAGATCAAGGTCGAGGTCGTCGTCTCCGATGCGCAGGTCGAGCCGGCGGTCGAGGCGATCAAGAAGGCCGCCGCCACCGGCAAGATCGGCGACGGCAAGATCTTCGTGCTGTCGATCGAGCAGGCCGTCCGCATCCGCACCGGCGAGACCGGCGGCGACGCGCTGTGATGGAGGGGAAGACAATGAAGCATCGCATGAAGGGTCTGGCGCTGGCTGCTGGTGGCGCGGCGCTGACCGCCGCGTGGACCGTCTCGGCCCTTGCCCAGGCGCCGGCCACCCCGCCCGCCGCGCCGCCGGCGGCCGCAGCCGCGAAGCTCGATACCGGCGACACCGCCTGGATGATGACCTCGGTGGCGCTGGTCCTGTTCATGACCATCCCCGGCCTGGCGCTGTTCTACGGCGGCATGGTGCGCAGGAAGAACGTGCTGGCCACGGTGATGCAGAGCTTCGCCATCTGCTGCCTGATCTCCGTGCTGTGGATGATCGTCGGCTTCAGCCTCGCCTTCACCGGGGAAGGTTCCTACATCGGCAGCCTGTCGCGCTTCTTCCTCAAGGGCATGGAGATCGACAAGGCGCATTCGCTGGCGGCGACCATTCCCGAGCCGGTCTTCATGATCTTCCAGATGACCTTCGCGATCATCACCCCGGCGCTGATCGCCGGCGCCTATGCGGAGCGCATGAAGTTCAGCGCCATGCTGTGGTTCACCGGCCTGTGGTCGATTCTCGTGTACTCGCCGATCGCGCACTGGGTGTGGGGCGGCGGCTTCCTCGGCGGCGCCGGCGTGCTCGACTTCGCCGGCGGCACCGTGGTGCACATCAACGCCGGTGTCGCGGGCCTCGTCTGCGCCTACGTGCTGGGCAAGCGCAAGGGCTACGGCACCGACAACATGGCGCCGCACAACCTCGTGCTGTCGGTGGTCGGCGCCTCGCTGCTGTGGGTCGGCTGGTTCGGCTTCAACGCCGGCTCGGCGGTGGGTGCCAATCCGAACGCCGGCATGGCGATGGCCGTGACGCAGATCGCCGCGGCCGCCGCGGGCCTCAGCTGGATGTTCGCGGAATGGGCGCTGCGCGGAAAGCCCAGCGTGCTCGGCATCATCTCCGGTGCCATCGGCGGCCTGGTGGCGATCACCCCGGCGGCGGGCTTCGTCAACGCCACCGGCGCGCTGATCATCGGCCTGGTCGCCGGCGTGGTCTGCTTCTGGGGCGCGACGTCGCTCAAGAAGATGCTGGGCTACGACGATTCTCTCGATGCGTTTGGTGTGCACGGCGTCGGCGGCATCGTCGGCGCGATCCTCACCGGCGTCTTCGCCGTCGAAGCGATCGGCGGCAAGCCCGGCCTGATCGACGGCAACCCCGGCCAGGTTCTGGTCCAGCTCGAGGGCATCGTCGCCACCGTCGTCTGGTGCGCCGTCATCACCTACGTGATCCTCAAGATCATCGACGTGACCGTCGGCCTGCGCGTCAACCAGGAGCAGGAGGTCGAGGGCCTCGACATCAACCTGCACGGCGAGACCGTGCACTGAGCCCGGCCGGGCGCGGCCCAAGACCACCAGGTCCTCCGCGTCCGCCTGAAAGTTCCCTCCGCCGTCGGGCTTCGCACACCCGCCGGCACCTGAAGGCCCGATGCTCCGGCATCGGGCCTTTTTTCGTCTGCCTATGGATTGATCACAGAATGCCCATGAGACGGGCGATTCTCGGCTTTCGCGTGGAATGACAGCCTGCTATCGGTGGTCAAACTGTCGGCGCCCTGCTTGTCGGCGAGGCGGCCACGGAGGGAGCAGTCGATGAAGCTCATCAGCGCGATCATCAAGCCGTTCAAGATCGACGAGGTGCGCGACGCGCTGACCGGCATCGGCGTCATGGGCCTGACGGTCAGCGAGGTCAAAGGCTATGGCCGGCAGAAGGGCCAGACCGAGATCTACCGCGGCGCCGAGTACGTCATCAGCTTCCTGCCCAAGGTGAAGATCGAGGTCGTCGTCGCCGACACCGAGGTCGAGCGCGTCGTCGAGGCGATCAAGAAGGCGGCGCATACCGGCAAGATCGGCGACGGCAAGATCTTCGTCTGGCCCTGCGAGCAGGCGATCCGCATCCGCACCGGCGAATCGGGCACTGACGCCCTTTGAGGAGCTTCTGTCATCCCGAGCCCAGCGAGGGATCTTGCGGCAGCGAAGGATCCCTCGCTGCGCTCGGGATGACAGCCGATTCAATCAAGAAGCAAAAGGGGGGAACCATGGGTGCAATCGCGCGTGGCCTGGTGGTCGCGACTGTCGGCGGCCTGATCGCCAGCCCGGCGCTGGCCCAGCAGGCGCCGGCCAAGATCGACAGCGGCGACACCGCCTGGATGATCGTCGCCACGTCCTTCGTGCTGCTGATGAGCCTGCCCGGCCTGGCGCTGTTCTACGCCGGCATGGTGCGCAAGAAGAACGTGCTGGCGACCACGGCGCAGACCCTGGCGACCGCCGGCCTGGCGACCGTGCTGTGGGTGATCCTCGGATACTCGCTGGCGTTCTCGGGCAGCGGCGACTGGATCGGCGATCTCGACCGCTTCCTGATGGGCGGGCTGACGGTCGAGGCGATCCATCCCAACGCCAAGACCATCCCCGAATCGGTCTTCGCCTTCTTCCAGATGACCTTCGCCATCATCACGCCGGCCCTGGTGCTGGGCGCGGTGGCCGACCGCATGAAGTTCAGCGCCATGCTGTGGTTCATGGGGCTGTGGCTGCTGGTGGTCTACGTGCCGCTGGCGCATTGGGTGTGGGGCGGCGGCTTCCTGCAGAGCGACGGCGTGCTCGACTTCGCCGGCGGCATCGTCGTGCACATCAATGCCGGCATCGCCGCCCTGGTGGCGGCGGTTGTGCTGGGCCCGCGCCGCAATTACGGCCAGGAGAACATGGCGCCCTACAACCTGGTGCTGGCGGTGATCGGCGTGTCGCTGCTGTGGGTCGGCTGGATGGGCTTCAACGGCGGCTCGGCCGTGGCCGCCGACGGCCGCGCCGGCATGGCCATGCTGGTCACCCATGTCGCGGCCGCCACCGCGGCGCTGGCCTGGATGTTCGCGGAGTGGCTGACCATGGGCAAGCCCAGCGTGCTGGGCTTCATCTCCGGCGCGGTGGCCGGGCTGGGCAGCATCACGCCGGCTGCCGGCTATGTCGGCGTCGGCCCGGCGCTGATCATCGGGCTGGTCGCCGGCGTGCTGTGCTTCTACGCCTCGACGGCGCTGAAGAAGCGGCTGGGCTACGACGACTCGCTCGACGTCTTCGGCGTGCACGGCGTCGGCGGCATCGTCGGCACCATCGGCGCCGGAGTCTTCGCCGCCAGCTTCATCGCCGGGCCCGAGGTCAAGGGCCTGTGGTTCGACGGCAACGGCAAGCAGGTGCTGACCCAGCTCAAGGGCATCGTCGTCTGCCTGGTCTGGTCGGGCGCGCTGACCTGGGTGATCCTGATGGTCGTCAAGGCGACGATCGGCCTGCGCGTGACCAACGAGCAGGAGATCGAGGGCCTCGACCTGCATCTGCACGGCGAGCGCGTGGAGTAAAGCGTCTTGCCTTCCCCCTCCGGGGGAAAGTGACCGAAGGGCGGAAGGGAGATGTCGAAGGCGAACACCGATTTCGTTGAGGCATCCCCCTTCCGTCGCTCCGCGACACCTTCCCCCTCCGGGGGAAGGTAAGATCAAGGCCACGATCGCGCCGTTTTCCCGGGCGATGTGGTAGACAGCGCCGGCGCCGCAAGAATGCCGGCCCGCCCTCTCGGAGTCGCGCCATGATCACATCGTTTCCCTCGCGCGTTGCGCTCTCGCTCACCCTCGCCGCCGTGGCGCTGGCCGCCTGCGGCGACATGGGCTCGTCGGGCCGCGCCCCGGCCGGCGGGGGCTTCTACGAAGCGGCCGATCCGGTGGCCGACGGCGTGTCGTCCGCCTTCCGCCGCCCGATCCGCGAGGGCGATGTGCAGAGCGTGCTGGCGGCCCATGTGCGCAGCCCGGTCTACCGCGAGCTGGCCCAGCAGACCCTGCGCAAGAACAACTGCCCGCCGTCCGGCACCTGCACCGTGCGCACCCTGCTGGTCCGCGTCGACGGCACCGGCAAGCCGACCAGCGAGCCGCCCTCCTGCGGCCTGATCGTCAGCCAGATCAGCGGCCAGAGTCTGCAGTCGATGCGCTGGGAGCGCAGCTCGGGCCCCTGTGGACGCACCTGAGCTTCTGTCAACAGGCTTTCATAAATCGTTTACATCCGACGGCTAGAGAACCTTCGCGCCCGCAACATCGGCGTGGAGGTCAGGCATGCTCGTGCTCGAAGGTGTTTCGCGTCGCTTCGGCACCAAGCTTGCGGTCGATGACATCAGTCTTCAGTTCGGCGACGGCGGCTTCGTCGGCGTGATTGGCCGCTCCGGCGCCGGCAAGTCGACGCTCCTGCGCATGATCAACCGGCTGGTCGAGCCCAGCGCCGGGCGCATCGTGCACGACGGGCTCGACGTCACGGCGCTGAAGGGCGCCGAGCTGCGTGCCTGGCGCGCCCGCTCGGCCATGATCTTCCAGCAGTTCAACCTGGTCGGCCGGCTCGACGTGCTGAGCAACGTGCTGATGGGCCGGCTCAACAAGGTCTCGACGGCGCGCGCCGTGCTCAAGCTGTGGTCCGACGAGGACAAGGCGCTGGCGCTCGCCGCGCTCGAGCAGTTCGGCATCGCCAATATCGCCGCGCAGCGCGCCGAGCAGCTGTCGGGCGGCCAGCAGCAGCGTGTCGCCATCGCCCGCGCCCTGGTGCAGGAGCCCGACCTGATCCTCGCCGACGAGCCGGTGGCCTCGCTCGATCCGCGCAACACGCGCCTGGTGATGGACGCGCTCGCGCGCATCAACCGGCATTTCGGCATCTCGGTTGTCTGCAACCTGCATTCGCTCGACCTTGCGCGCGAGTACTGCGACCGGCTGGTCGGCATCGCCCATGGCCGCGTCGTGTTCGACGACGTCCCGGCGGCGCTCACCGAATCGATCGCGCGCGACCTCTACGGCCTGGAGGCCGACGAGGTGATCGACGCGCCCGCGCCCGTGCCGATGCCCGAGGGCATCGCCGTCGCCGCCGCCTGAGGTGTCTTCGTACCCCCTGCTGGAGACCTGACATGTTCGACCGCCGCCATCTGCTTGGCCTTGCCGCCGGCACCTTCGTGCTCGCCGCCGCGCCGGCCTTCGCCCAGAGCTGGAAAAGCAGCTACCCCGAGCTCGTGATGGCGATCGTGCCGGCCGAGAACGCCTCGGGCGTCACCGAACGCTTCGGACCGTTCATCGAGTACCTGTCCAAGGAGCTCGGCACCAAGGTCACCCTGCGCATCGCCAACGACTATGCCGCCGTGATCGAGGGCCAGCGTGCCGGCAACATCCACATCGGCTTTTACGGTCCGGCCGCCTATTCGCGCGCCTTCATCACCGGCGTGAAGGTCGAGCCCTTCACGACGGCGCGCAACAAGGATGGCTCGCTGGGCTACTACTCGGTGACCTATGTGCTGGCCAAGAGCCCGTACCAGAAGATGACCGACCTCAAGGGCAAGACCCTCGGCCTGGTCGATCCCAACTCCACGTCGGGCAACCAGGCGCCGCGCTTCTTCCTGGCGCGCGACGGCTACGACGTCGACAAGTTCTTCGGCAAGCACGTGTACGCCGGCAGCCACGAGAACGCCGTGCTGGCGCTGGCCCAGGGTACGGTCGATGCGGCCGCGAACTGGTGGAACGACGACGACGATTCCAACCTCACGCGCATGCTCAGGAAGGGCATGCTCAAGCACGCCGACGGCACGCCGATGAAGTACGAGGATTTCCGCATCGTCTACAAATCGGAGCTGTTGCCCAACAGCCCGTTCGCCTATCTCGCGTCGCTGCCCGCCGACCTGAAGTCGGCCATCGCGAAGGCCTTCATGGAGTCGCCGACCAAGGCCACGGCCGCCTTCCACAGGCTGTCGGACGGCAAGGATCGCGAATTTGTGTCGGTGAAGCACAAGGACTACGAACCGACGATCCAGATGATCCGCTACGTCGACGAGATGCGCAAGAAGCGCTCGTAAGCGCGACGTGACCACCGCGATCCAGCGCCTGCCGGAGGCGCAGGAGCAGGTTCTGGCGCGCGCCTATGCCCAGGCCGTCTCGGCACGGCGCATGCGCGTGGCGCTGGGCGGCGTCATCCTGATCGTCCTGATCGCGCTGTCGGCGCGCACCAGCGAGGTCGATGTCGGCACCTTCGTCGCACGCATCGGCAGCGTCGGCGACTATTTCGACCGCCTGCTGCGGCTCGATAGCGGTCAGCGCGTCTGGACCGATGTCGGCGAGTGGTTCTGGGGCCTGGGGCGCTGGAGCCGGCTGCTCTTCGACACGCTGCTGATCGCCTGGCTCGGCACCTTCCTCGGCGCCATCGGCGGCTTCTGCCTGTGCTTCGTCGCGGCGGAGAATCTCACCAGGTCGCGCGCGCCGCGCTTCGCCGCGCGGCGCTTCCTCGAGAGCTGCCGCACGGTGCCGGAGATCGTCTTCGCGCTGATCTTCGTCGTGGCCTTCGGGCTCGGCGCGCTGCCCGGCGTGCTGGCGATCGCGATCCATACCGTGGGTGCGATGGGCAAGCTGTTCGCCGAGGTGGTCGAGAACATCGACATGAACCCGGTCGAGGGCGCCACCGCATCGGGCGCGAGCTGGACGCAGACCGTGCGCTTCGCCGTGGTGCCGCAGGTTCTGCCGAACTTCGCCTCCTACGCGCTGCTGCGCTTCGAGATCAACGTGCGCGGCGCCGCCGTGATGGGCTTCGTCGGCGCCGGCGGCATCGGCCAGGACCTCGTCGAGTCGATCCGCAAGTTCCATTACTCCGATGTCAGCGCCATCCTGCTGATCATCATCGCCACCGTGATGGTGATCGACCTGCTGACCGAGCGGCTGCGCCATCACCTGATCGGGGTGACGCGATGAAGAGCCCGTTGCGTCTCGCTGCGACCGGCGATCGCGCCGGCTTGCACGACCGCCATCCCCTGGTCTTTCGTCCCTCGCCCAGGTCGCGCGCGATGGCCATCGCTGTCGTGCTGGGGGCGCTGGCGCTCACGATCTATGCCATGTGGCGGCTCGACTTCTCCTTCGACCGCATCGGCACCGGCCTGGTGCAGCTCGGCTACTTCCTCCATCTGATGGTGCCGCCCAGCCACGGCGGCAAGCTGACGCTCTATCTCGGCGCGCTGGCCGAGACACTCGCCATCGCCTTCCTCGGTACCTTGCTGGCGGCCGTGCTGGCACTGCCGGCCGGCGTGCTGGCGGCCAAGAACGTGGTCGCCAACCGCATCCTGCACTTCTTCATCCGCCGCAGCCTCGACACGGTGCGCGGCATCGACACGCTGATCTGGGCGCTGATCTTCGTCAGCGCCGTGGGCCTGGGCCCCTTCGCCGGCATGCTGGCGATCGCCGCCGCCGATTTCGGCGCCTTCGGCAAATTGTTCTCCGAGGCGATCGAGAACAGCGACCGCAAGCCGGTCGAGGGCGTGCTCGCCAGCGGCGGCGGCGGGCTGCAAGCCGTGCGCTTCGGCGTGCTGCCTCAGGTCTTCCCCGTCATGCTGAGCCAGGTGCTCTACTACATCGAATCCAACACGCGCTCGGCGACCATCATCGGCATCGTCGGCGCCGGCGGCATCGGCCTGCACCTCGCCGAGGAGATCCGCACCCTGGAATGGGACCGCGTCGCCTTCCTGGTGCTGATGATCCTGATGACCGTGGCGGCCATCGACTTCATCTCCGCCCGCCTGCGCTTCGCCATCATCGGCCGGCGCGCGAGCGCGCCGGTCTGAGGCGGCGCGACCCGACCGGCTCTTCGCCGGCGACAACCAACCCCGAGGAAGCCCTGGCGGCACCGAACAGCTACCGGCCGGGTCGTGTGGCCGGCATCAGGCGTGCGTTTCTGCAAGCCTCTGGAATCTATGTTAAAAAAGCCCCGTAAGTCGTTCTTGTAATTGACACTATCGTCCTTTAGTCTGCCGCCATATGCCGTTCCCCCGCGGCACAAGGTCTGGGCACTCGTTGTTTCTGGTCGCGGCCGGCGCCAAGCTGGCCGGGAATGGACTGAAAGCGATAGGAAAGATGATCAATCCGCGTCTTGCCCAGGATCTCAACGAATACCCGTTCGCGCGGCTGAACGAGCTGATCTCGGATCTGCCGGCGCCCAGGAACCCCATCATCATGTCGGTCGGCGAGCCGCAGGGCCCGGTGCCGCAATTCGCCCGCGACATCGTCGCGCGCGACCTTGGCCTGTCGAACAAGTACCCGCCCAACCAAGGCACGCCCGAGCTGTGCCAGGCGATCGCCGGCTGGCTCAGCCGGCGCTACGGCCTGCCCGAGGGCCTGGTGCAGTGGAACCGGCATGTGCTGCCGCTCGCCGGCTCGAAGGAGGGCGTCTACAACATCGCCACCGTGGCGGTGCCGCCCGAGAAGAACGGGCGCAAGCCGGTCGTGATGATCCCCAACCCATTTTACCAGGCCTATCTCGGCGGCGCGGTGCTGGCCGGCGGCGAGACGCTGTTCCTCAACACCAACGCCGAGAACGGCTTCCTGCCGGATTTCAATTCGGTGTCGCTTGAGACCTGGCAGCGCACGGCGCTGGTCTATCTCTGCTCGCCGGGCAATCCGCAGGGCGCTACCGCCTCGATCCCCTACATGCAGAAGCTGATCGAGCAGTGTCGCCGTCACGACGCGGTGCTGGCGATCGACGAGTGCTATGCCGAGATCTACAACGAGAAGCCGCCCTCGGGCGGCCTGCAGGCGGCGCTGGCGATGGACGAGAGCGGCGGCAAGGATCCCTTCGCCAATGTCGTCGTCTTCCACTCCCTGTCGAAGCGCTCCAACGCCGCCGGCCTGCGCTCCGGCTTCGCCGCCGGCGATCCCAAGATCATCGCCATGCTGCTGCGCTGGAAGACCTATGGCGGACCGCAGGTGCCGCTGGCCATCCAGAACGCCGCCGCGGCCTTGTGGGGCGAGGAGAGCCACGTGGCTGCGATCCGCGGCGAGTACCAGGCGCGCTTCCAGGCGGCGAAGTCGATCCTGCACAACAAGGGCGGCTTCTTCATGCCCGATGGCGGCTTCTTCCTCTGGCTCGACGTCGGCGACGGCGAGAAGGCGGCGCGCACTCTGTGGGCCGAGGGCGGCATCAAGGTGCTGCCGGGCGGCTATGTCTCGCGCGCGGTCGACGGCGTGAATCCCGGCCAGCGTTACATCCGCGTCGCGCTGGTGCAGGACCTCGACACCACCAGGCGCGCGCTCACCCGCATGTCGGAGCTGCTGTAGAGGCATGACGAACAGATCGAACCGGCTCCCTTGTCATCCCGAGCGCTGCGAGGGATCCATGCGGCCCTCCTGGATCCCTCGCTGCGCTCGGGATGACGGATCGATTCAACCTGCACGGACGGCGCTCTAGACCATGGCCCTGGCAACGCTGAAGGAAACGATGAGCTCGGCACGCGGCGGCTTCCTGCCGCCGGGCGCGACGTTGTTCTTCCGTCAGCGCGCCATGGAGCTGCTCGGCATCGGTGCGATCGTGCTGGGCATGGCGGGGCTGATCGCGCTGATCACCTATCACGCCACCGATCCGTCGCTGAACCGCGCCACCGGCTTCGCGCCGCGCAACATGCTGGGCTTTCCCGGCGCCGCTTTCGCCGACCTGATGATGCAGGGCATCGGCTTGGGCGCCTTCCTGCTGCCGGTCGGCGCGATCGCCTGGGGCGTGATGCTGGCGCGCCATCACGTGCTGCATTTCTTCGGCCTGCGCCTGGCGCTGCTGCTGGCCGCGGTGCTGCTCGCCTCGACCGCCGCCGGCCGTCTCACCGATATCGGCCAGTGGACGCCGCACGCCGGCCCCGGCGGCGTCACCGGCGCGGCGCTGGCGAAATACGTCGCCGAGATCGTGCTGACCTACAGCGACGGCGGCCCGCTGGCCGTCGTGGCGCCGCTCGCCACGCTGCTGGCGCTGGCCCTGATGGTGCCGGTGATGGGCATGCGGCGCGGCCATCTGCCGTTCATCTTCCGCGTGCTGGTCCTGCCGCTGCAGCTGCTGCGCTGGTTGTGGCGCGCCGCCGTGGCGCTGTGGCGCGGCCGCCCCGATCGCCTCGACGAGCACGCGCCGCCGCCCGGACCGCCGGTCGGCTACGCCACCATCCCCGGCGAGATCGACGCCTCGCAGTACGATCCGGCGCGCTTCCAGCCGATCCCCGACGAGGATCGCCCGCTGCCGCCGCGCGACACGCTGATGGTCGACGCGCCGCTCTCGCCGATTGCTGAGATGAAGCATCCCGACGGCGAGGTCGCGACGATTCCCGAGATCGACCACGGGCAGCGGCGCCGCGAGCACGGCTGGCTGCCGGGCTGGCTGCGTCGACGCGCCCAGCCGACGCCGGACGAATACGAAGGCATCGGCGTCGCCGAGGAACGCATCGAGCCGGTGCTGATGCGCGCCGCCGAGGGCGAAGGCGGAGCACCGCTGCCCGATGACAGCCCGCCGCCGGCCGTCGAGCCGCCGCCCGCCGTGGTGCCGTTGGGCGCCAAGGTGCTGCATCTGGTGCGCAAGCCGACGCCCGCGCCGGTGGTCGAGCCGGACGACGATCAAGCACCGCCGGTCGCGCCGGTCTACCAGCCCAAGGTCGTGCTCAAGCCGGTCAAGCCGCTGCCCGGCAAGCGCGCCCAAGCCGAGCGGCAGCACGAGCTGGCGCTGGGCGGCGAGAACTTCACCCTGCCGCCGCTCGACATCCTGTCGCCGCCGCCCCGGTCGCTGGCCGCCGCGACCATCGACGAGGAGGCCCTGGCGCAGAATGCGCGGCTGCTCGAATCGGTGCTCGACGATTTCGGCGTCAAGGGCGAGGTAGTGAAGGTCCGCCCCGGCCCCGTCGTCACGCTCTACGAGCTCGAGCCGGCGCCGGGCATCAAGTCGAGCCGCATCATCGGCCTGGCCGACGACATCGCCCGCTCGATGAGCGCGGTCTCGGTGCGCGTCGCCACCGTGCCGGGCCGCAACGTCATCGGCATCGAGCTGCCGAACGTGAAGCGCGAGATGGTCTTCCTGCGCGAGCTGCTGTCGACCAAGGACTATGAGGACCAGCGCCTGAATCTGCCGCTGGTGCTGGGCAAGGACATCGGCGGCGGTCCGGTGGTTGCCGACCTCGCGCGCATGCCGCATCTGCTGATCGGCGGCACCACCGGCTCGGGCAAGTCGGTGGGCATCAACACGATGATCCTGTCGCTGCTCTATCGGCTGGCGCCGGATACCTGCAAGTTCATCATGATCGACCCCAAGATGCTCGAGCTGAGCGTCTACCAGGACATTCCGCATTTGCTGACCCCCGTCGTCACCGATCCGCGCAAGGCGGTGGTGGCGCTGAAGTGGACGGTGCGCGAGATGGAGCGGCGCTATCAGCTGATGTCGCAGCTGGGCGTGCGCAACATCGCCGGCTTCAACGAGCGCGTGGGCGAGGCGCGCGATTCCGGCGAGGTGCTGACGCGGCGCGTGCAGACCGGCATCGATCCCGATACGCGCGAGAAGATCTGGGAAGACGAGCCGATCGACCTGGTGTCGCTGCCCTACATCGTCGTCATCATCGACGAGATGGCCGACCTGATGCTGGTCGCCGGCAAGGACATCGAGATCGCCGTGCAGCGCCTGGCGCAGATGGCGCGCGCCGCCGGCATCCATGTCGTGATGGCCACGCAGCGCCCCTCGGTCGATGTCATCACCGGCACGATCAAGGCCAATTTCCCGACCCGCATCGCCTTCCAGGTGACGTCGAAGATCGACAGCCGCACCATCCTGGGCGAGCAAGGCGGCGAGCAGCTGCTGGGCCAGGGCGACATGCTCTACATGGCCGGCGGTGGGCGCATCGTGCGCGTGCACGGTCCGTTCGTGTCCGATGCCGAGGTCGAGAAGGTGGTCAAGCACCTGCGCAAGCAGGGCAAGCCGGCCTATATCGACTCGATCACCGAGGATGCCGAGGGCGGCATCGGCGGCGGCGAGGGCAGTGGCGGCGGCTCGGGCGGCGAGGCGGAGGAGGGTTCCGACGAGCTCTACGATCGCGCCATCGACATCGTGGCGCGCGAGCGCAAGTGCTCGACCAGCTTCATCCAGCGCCACCTGCAGATCGGTTACAACCGCGCCGCCCGCATCGTCGAGCGCATGGAGCGCGAGGGCGTGGTGACGCCGGCCAACAGCGTCGGCAAGCGCGAGGTGCTGGCGCGCGACATCGACCGCGACGATTGAATGGGACCGCCGGCGTCGCGCCGGCCTCATGGAGAAGAGCCGGCGAGATGCCGGCGGTCCCAAGGCGGCGTGTGACACGGCGTTGCGGCTCACCCCTCTGTCTTGAATCCGCCGGGTTTGACGCCGATATCGCCGCCGACGGCTGAGAAAGGATATGGCGATGATCCGACTGTTCCCGCCTGCCCGCTCCGTGTTGCGCCTGACGCTCGCGGCGTCGACCGCGGTGGCCGCTTGGCTGCTGGCGCCGGCGCTCGACGAGGAACGCGAGCGGCTGATCTTCTCGGTCGAATCGGCGCGCGCGCAGGCGCCGGCCAAGCCGCGCCGCGACACGACGCCGGCGCCGCCGCCCGCCGCCGGCGTGACGGCGCAGCAGCAGGCGCTGGTGGCGCGCGTCGAGCAGTACCTGAATTCGATCACCACGATGAAGGCACGCTTCCTGCAGACCTCGGCGGCCGGCAACGTCTCGTCGGGCACCTACTACGTGCGCCGGCCCGGCCGTCTGCGCTTCGAGTACGATCCGCCGGTGCCGATCCTGATCGTCGCCGACGGCACCCAGGTCACCATGGTCGATTTCAAGCAGCAGGATTTCAGCCAGTGGCCGATCGGCTGGACGGCGGCGAGCTTCCTGGTCTCCAGCAATCTGCGCCTGTCGGGCGACATCACCGTGACCGATGCGCGCCTGGTCAACGGCGACATCCACATTTCGATGTACCAGACCAAGCGCCCCAACGAGGGCCGCGCGACCATGATCGTGCAGGACAACCCGATGCTGCTGAAGGGCTGGAGCATCACCGATGCCAAGGGCAACCAGGTCAGCGTCTCGCTTACCCGGGTCGAAAGCGGCATCGACCTCGGCAACGTCTCCTTCCGCTTCAACGAGAACGAGCTGAAGTCGGGGCCGAGGTGAGCGCGCGCGGCTTGCGTGTGGCCTCGCCCCGGTCTCTGATGGAGCGATGAAGAACGGCGACGACCCGTCCGAGGGCGGCACCTATACAGTCGAGCATCAGATCGGGTACCTGCTGCGCCGCGCCCATCAGCGCGCCACGGCGCTGTTTCAGGCCAATATCGGCGATCCCGGCACGACGCCGACCCAGTTCACCAGCCTGGTGAAGCTGGGCGAGCAGGGCGAGCTGTCGCAGAACCATCTCGGCCGCCTGGTCGGCATGGACAAGGCGACCACCCAGGGCGTGGTGCGCCGGCTGCGCGACCGCGCCCTGATCGCCGCGCGGCCCGACCCCGACGACGCCCGCCGCACCTTGCTGCGCCTGACGCCCGAAGGCGAGGAGATGCTGGCGCGGCTGATCGCCAACGGCCCGCGCGTCAGCGCCGAGACGCTCAAGCCGCTCGACGCCGCCGAGCAGCGCACGCTGCTCGGCCTGCTGTCGCGCCTCATCTAAGGCGGGCGCGGCGCTCCTCGATGCAGCGGCGCAGCTCGCGCTCCGATGTCGCGACTGTGCGCTGCGCCGGCAGATCGGCACGCGCGCGCCGCGCGGCGATCTCGTCCTCGATGGCGCGGAGCTCGATCAGCAGCACCGCTTCGCTCTGACGATAGCGATCGAGCACCTCGAGATGCGCCGTCAGATCGGCGCCCGTCAGCCGACGCTCCTCGAACATCGCCGGCGACAGGTGGGTGAGCCGTGTCCGCAACGCCTCGACATCGCGGCGTTGGCCGGCGACGCGGTCCCCCTCCGCCGCAGCCTCGGCCGCCAGCCGGTCGCGCTTCGCCTCAAGCGCCGCCAAGGCCGCGATCTCGCGCTTGATGGCGTCGATCCGCTGCGCCGCCCGATCGAGCGTCGCGCTGTCGGCATGGGCGACGGCCGAGCAGAACCGGGCGACGTCGGTGAGGTCGGGATCGTTGCGCGCCGACGCATCGCCGGTCGAGAGGACGGCGACGACCAGCGCGCAGGCATATCGCCTGGCTCTGCCGGGACCTCGACGCCGGAGGGATGGCGCGGCAGGGATCATGTGGATCGAAGGCTATCACGCCGCGTCAGCTGGCGAAGACGGCGCGTGGTAACATCACTGTGCATGGCAAAGGACGGTCGCAGCGCGAGGAGTCAGGCAGTGGCGATGGCGGCGTTCGTCGCTGCCATGCTGGCCGCGGGCGCGGTGCGGGCCGAACCGGGCTGGACCTTCGATCGAGTCACGGGCTGCCGCATCTGGGACGACAATCCCACATCGGGCTGGTCTGTGACCTGGTCCGGCCGTTGCGTCGAGGGCATGGGCCATGGCCGCGGTGTGGTGCAGCTCTATGATCGCGCGGGCATCGCCGAGTCGCGCTACGAGGGCGAAATGAGGGCCGGCCGCATGCACGGCCATGGCCTGTATGCCTGGCGCAGCGGCCAGCGCTACGAGGGCCAGCTGCGCAACGGCACCTTCCACGGCCGCGGCGCCATGACCTGGCCCAACGGCGATCGCTACGAGGGCCAGTGGGCCGACGACCTCGCGCACGGCTTCGGCGTGAAGACCACGGCCAATGGCCAGACTTTCGGCGGCCAGTGGGTCAAGGGTTGCTTTCGCCACGGCGAGCGCTGGGCGGTGGTGCGCCGCACGCCTGAGCAATGCGGCTTTCGCCGCCGGTGAATTGACTCGGATCGGGGGCGGGCTAGAATAGATCGTTCGCTTACGAACGATCTCGCCCGGGCTGGTCTGATGGCGGCTTATCTGCGACCGACGAGCATCGACGCGGCGCTCCAGGCATTGGCGAGCCGGCCGCTCACGGTGCTGGCCGGCGGCACCGATTTCTATCCCGCCCGCGTCGGCCGCCCGCTCGACGACGACGTCCTCGACATCACCGCCATCGCCGGCCTGCGCGGCATCGCCGATGCTCCCGGCCATTGGCGCATCGGCGCGACCACGACCTGGTCCGACCTGGTGAACAGCGACCTGCCGCCGCCGTTCGACGGGCTGAAGCGCGCGGCGCGCGAGGTCGGCGGCGCGCAGATCCAGAACGCCGGCACGATCGCCGGCAATCTCTGCAATGCCTCGCCGGCGGCCGACGGCGTGCCGCCGCTGCTCAGCCTCGACGCGTCCGTCGAGCTCGCCAGCATGGCCGGCGTCGTCGCCGTTCCGCTCGCCGAGTTCATCCTGGGCAACCGCCGCACGCGTCGCTCGCCGATCGAGCTCGTGACGGCCATTCGTGTGCCCAAGCCGCGCTCGCCGCGCGCCGTCGGCCACTTCATCAAGCTCGGCGCGCGCCGCTACCTCGTGATCTCCATCGCCATGGTCGCCGTCGCGATCGAATGCGACGAGGCCGGCCGCGTGACGCGCGCCGGCGTCGCGGTCGGCGCCTGCTCGGAAGTCGCGCGCCGCCTGCCCGACCTGGAGGCGGCGCTGCTGGGCTGCCCCGCCGACGCCACGCTGGCCGATCGGGTGACGCCGCGATACCTCGCGGCGCTGGCGCCGATCGACGATGTGCGGGCATCGGCGGACTACCGCGCCGATGCGGCGCTCACGGTGGTTCGCCGGGCCCTGGACGAAATCGGCAGCATGGTGTCGTCGTGACGCCCGACGATCTCGCCATCGCGCCGGCGCTGGCCGACGACACGGTGCGCTGCACGATCAATGGCAGCGCGAGGGCCTTGAGATCGCCGCCGCTGACGCGGCTGGCGCATGCGCTGCGCGACGAGCTTGGCCTGACCGGCACCAAGATCGGCTGCGATGCCGGCGATTGCGGCGCCTGCACCGTGCTGCTCGACGGCCAGCAGGTCTGCGCCTGCCTGACGCCGGTGGCCCAGGTCGCGGGCCGTACGGTGACCACCGTCGAAGGCCTCGATGCGAGCGCCGATGCGCTCAAGCGCGCCTTCCTCGTCCATGGCGCGGCGCAGTGCGGCATCTGCACGCCGGGCATGCTGATGTCGGCGACCGACCTGCTGCGGCGCGAGCGCCACCCCTCGCGCGCGCAGGTCGAGGACGCGCTGGGCGGCACGCTCTGCCGCTGCACGGGATACCAGAAGATCGTCGAGGCGGTGCTTGACGTGACGGCCGCCTCCGCGCCCGCACCGCAAGTCGGTGAAGCTGTCGGCGCGCGCGTGCCACGCGTCGATGGCGCGGCGCGGGTCGATGGCTCGGAGATCTACGGCGCCGATGGCATTCCCGCCGACGCGCTGTGGCTGCGTATCGTGCGCTCGCCGCATCACAGCGCGACCTTCACCATTGGCGACCTGTCGACGGCGAAGCGCGGCCTGACCGCGATCCTCACCGCCGCCGACGTGCCGTTCAACGGCTTCGGCATCTATCCAGACATCAAGGACCAGCCGGTCCTCGCCGACGGCCGCGTGCGCTATCGCGGCGAGGCCGTGCTGGCGCTGGTCGGTTCGCGCGATGCCGTCCTTGCGGTACGCGACCAGGAACTGCCGATCGCCTGGACTAAGCTGGAGCCGATCCTCGGCATCGACGCCGCCCGCGCGACGGGCGCGGCGCTGGTGCAGGCGGACAAGCCGGCCAACCTGCTGATCGAGGGCGGTGTGCGGCGCGGCGATGTCGATGCCGCGATCGCCTCGGCGGCGGCCGTAGCCGAGGGCATCTTCGAAACGACGTTCGTCGAGCACGCCTATATCGAGCCGGAAGCCGGCTGGGCGCGGCGCGTCGGCGATCGCATCGAGGTGCATGTCACGACGCAGACGCCGTACATGGACCGCGACGAGGTCGCCAGCGTGATGCGCCTGCCGACCTCGGCGGTGCGCATCGTGCCCAGCGCCTGCGGCGGCGGCTTCGGCGGCAAGCTCGACCAGTCGGTGCAGCCCTTGATCGCGCTGGCGGCGTGGACGTTCGGCCGCCCGGTGGCCTGCGTCTACACACGGCCCGAGAGCATGGCGGCGACCACCAAGCGCCATCCCGCGCGGGTCGTGGCGCGCTTCGCCTGCGACGCGGAGGGCCGGCTCACCGCCTGCGAGTCGCGCGCCGATTTCGACACCGGCGCCTACGCCTCGTGGGGACCGACCGTCGCCAATCGCGTGCCGGTGCATGCCACCGGTCCCTATCGCGTGCCCAACGCGCGGACCTGGGGCGCGGCGTGGTTCACCAACGGGCCGCCGGCCGGCGCCTTCCGCGGCTTCGGCGTGCCGCAATCGGCCATCGCGCACGAGGCGATGATGGACGCGCTCGCCGACCGGCTGGGCATCGACCGGCTCGAGTTCCGTCACCGCAACGCGCTGCGCGTCGGCGACATCACGGCCACCGGTCAGCGCCTTGCGCATTCGGCCGGCCTGGCGCAATGCCTCGAGGCGCTGCGGCAGCGCTGGGCCGAGTGGAAGGCCGAGACGGCCGCGTTCAACCGCAGGCCGGGCGCGACGCGGCGAGGCGTCGGCATCGGCTGCATGTGGTACGGCATCGGCAATACCTCGATGTCGAACCCCTCGATCATGCGTATCGGCATCGGCCGCGACGGCGGCGTCACGCTCTACAGCGGCGCGCTCGATATCGGCCAGGGCAGCAACACCATCATGACGCAGATCGCCGCTGACGCGCTGGGCCTGCCGTTCGCGCGCATTCGCCTGGTCACCGGCGACACCGACCGCACCGCCGACGCGGGCAAGACCTCGGCCTCGCGCCAGACCTTCGTATCAGGCAGGGCCGCCGAGCTGGCCGGCCGCGACCTGCGCGCGCGCATCCTGCGCATGGCCAATGCCGGCGCCGATGCCGAGCTGTCGATCCGCGACGCGACGCTGCTCGTCCACGAAGGCGAGAGCACGCGCGCGATCGACCTGCGCGGCCTGGCGCCCGATGCCGACGGCGACGTGATGATCGGCGAAGGCACCTTCGATCCGCCGACCTCGCCGCTCGACGCCGACGGCCAGGGCGTGCCCTACGCAAGCTACGCCTTCGCCGCGCAGATCGCCCTGGTCGAGGTCGATGTCGAGCTGGGCACGACGAAGGTGCTGCGCATGGCCGCCGCGCACGATGTCGGGCGCGCCATCAACCCGCTGCAGGTCGAGGGCCAGATCCATGGCGGCATCGCGCAGGGTCTCGGCCTGGCGCTGATGGAGGAATACATCCCCGGCCGCACCGAGAATCTGCACGACTACCTGATTCCCACGGTCGGAGACATGCCGCGGATCGAGGTGATGCTGATCGAGGATCCCGACCCGCTCGGCCCCTCGGGCGCCAAGGGTGTCGGCGAGCCGGGCCTCGTGCCGACGGCGCCGGCGATCCTCGGCGCGATCCACGACGCGACCGGGGTGCGCATGCGCCAGGTGCCGGTGCTGCCGCATCGCCTGCGCGCGGCCCTGCGGGGAGGCACAGCATGAGTATGTCACCCACTACCTTCCCCCGGAGGGGGAAGGTGGCGCGCGTAGCGCGACGGATGGGGGATGCTGCAACGAAATCGGTGTCCGTCTTCGACATCCCCCATCCGCCCTTCGGGCACCTTCCCCCTCCGGGGGAAGGGAAGGCCTCCTTTTGGTGCTGCCATGTCTGAGCTCGTGTCAGACGGCGTGGTGCGCTGCGACGCCTGCCCGGTGCTCTGTCGCATCCGGCCCGGCAAGGTCGGTGCCTGCGACCGCTACGCCAACGAGAACGGCCATCTGGTGCGCGTCGATTCGCTGGTCGTGATCGAACGCACGCAGGCGCCGCTGGTGCCCTTCGCGCAGGGCGCCGAGAGCTGGAGCGGCGAGCTTGGCCGGCCGGAGGGTACCTTCGTCACCGGCATCGGCGCGACCACGACCTATCCCGACTACAAGCCGGCGCCCTTCATCGTCGCCAGCCAGCATGACGGCGTCGACATGGTGACCGTCGTCACCGAAGGCATCTTCAGCTACTGCGGCGTCAAGGTGAAGATCGACACCGACCGCTTCCTCGGGCCCGAGCAGGCCGCGGTGCGCGTCGAGGGCGAGCAGATCGGCCACGTCACCACGGCCGAGTACGGCTCGCAGATGCTGTCGCTGGGCGGTGTGCGCCATCTCACCGGCGGCAGCAAGAAGGAGGGCGTCGTCACCTGCGACGCCATGCTGGCGCTGTGCAACCGCAAGCCGGTCGAGCTCGTCATCGATGGCGGCGCCTCTGTCGTGGTCCAGGCGGGCCAGCCGCCGGTGGTCAACGGCCAGCGCGAGGAGCGCATGCGCGTGGGCTGCGGCTCGGCCACCATCGGCATGTTCGCGCCGCAATGGCACGGCCATGTCGACGAGGTGATCGTCGTCGACGACCACATCACCGGCGTGCTGTCGGAGCACCAGGGCGGCAAGTTCCTCGACATGCCGCCCGCCGGCATCCGCGTGCGCGGCCGCCGCTCGACGCCGGGCCGCTACTTCCAGGTGGCCGAGCCGGGGCTGGGCTGGGGCGGCACCGATATCGCCGATCCGCTGGAGATCCTCGAGAAGATCGATCCCAAGGCCGCCTGGCCTGGGCTGCGCCTGCTGATGGTCTCGACCACCGGCGAGCATTCGGCGTGGTTCGTGCTCGACGAGGCACTCAGCCCGCAGCCCGCCGAGATGCCGCCCCCGGTGCGCAAGGTGGTCGAGCGTATCGCCGAGAATTGCGAGCCGGCCTTGTGCACGGTGATGTTCATGGCCGGCGCCGGCGGCTCGCTGCGCGCCGGCGTCACCGAGAACCCGGTGCGCCTGACCTTGAGCGTCAAGGACGCGCTGACCCGCGTGACCTGCGGCGGCGCTCCGGTCTTCGTCTGGCCGGGCGGCGGCATCACCTACATGGTCGATGTCGCGCGCATGCCCGACAACGCTTTCGGCCACGTGCCGACGCCGGCGCTGGTGGCGCCGCTGGAGTTCACCATGCGGCGCGACCATTACGAGGCGCTGGGCGGTTATACCGGTCGCGTCGTGTCGCTCGACGAGGCGCTGGCCGCCAATCGCCTCGACCGCCGCCCCTCGCGCGCCGGCAACCCATGGCCGGTGTCGTCGAACTAGTCGCACCCCATTCTTCATCCCTCCCTTCTTGTGCGGGAGGGCAATCGCATATGGCCGACCTGCCTTGGTTGCACCTTCCCCCGGAGGGGGAAGGTGCCCCAAGGGCGGAAGGGGGATGTCGAAGACGGACAGCGGCTTCGTTGAGGCATCACCCCCCGGGCCGTCCGCGGCCCCTGACCGTCGCGCTGCGCGCGCTCCCTTCCCCCTCCGGGGGAAGGGAGGTCCGATTTCCATATGCGATCGTCCTGCCCACGAGGGGGGAGGGAGGAGGGATGTAGGCCGTGCGTCCCGGCGGCCCGATCTCAGCGCGCCTGCCCGGTGGGCGGCTGCATCTGCAGCACGGCCCCATCGACCTGATCATCGAAGCCTTCGGTGCACAGGCCGAGGTCGAGGCATCCTATCGACAGGCCATCGAACGCTTCGACGACATCCTCGCCACGCTCGTGTCCGAGCTGCCGATCCTGCGCAGCCCGGTCGGCGGTGCACCGCCTGTGCTCAACGGTCCCGTCGCGCGCCGGATGGCCGATGCCGTCTGGCCTTACCGCGACATCTTCATCACGCCGATGGCGGCGGTGGCCGGATCGGTGGCGGACGAGGTGCTGGCCGCGCTGGTGCGCGGACGCGACCTGATGAAGGCCTACGTCAACAACGGCGGCGACATCGCGGTTCACCTCGCGCCGGGCCATGCGCTGCGCGCCGCGATCGTGGCCAATGTCGATGCGCCGGAACTCGATGGCGGCGTCGAGCTGCGGTCGGAGTTGCCGGTGCGCGGACTCGCGACCAGCGGCTGGCGCGGGCGTTCGTTCTCGCTGGGCATCGCCGATTCGGTGACTGTCCTGGCGCGCACGGCGGCGATGGCCGACGCGGCGGCGACCATCGTCGCCAATGCCGTCGATGCGGAGCATCCCGCCATCGAGCGACGGCCGGCGAACGCGATCGACGACGATACCGATCTCGGTGCGCGGCCGGTGACTGTCACCGTCGGACCTCTGCCGGGCGATGTACTCGCCATGGCGCTCGATCGCGGCTTGGAGCGGGCGCTAGATCTCCATGCACGCGGCTTGATCGAGGGCGCCGCGCTGGCGCTGCAGGGGCGGTGGCGTCTGCTCGGCGCCGCTCAGTCGATCTCAGGACGCACGCCGGGCTGACGGCGCAGCAGGCCGCGGATCTCGGAAAGGCGCACGATGCCCAGCGCCGCGCCGACGGCGCCATAGAGCGCGGCGCCGCCGAGGCACAGCGCCGCCAGCGCCAGCCACCGCATCGCGCCCGGCGTCGCGAAGGCGCCGCCGGCATAGCGCAGCGCCAGCCACAGAACGAGGCCCATGACCAGCGCCGCGACCAGCATGCGCCAGGCGCGCGACTTCAGGCGTGGGTCGGCGACGAGGTGCCCGCGGCGGACCAGCAGCCAGCCCAGCAGTAGCGCGTTGAGCCAGCCCGACAGCGAGGAGGCCAGGGCGACGCCGACATGCTGCAGGCTCGTGCTCCACAGGAAGATCACGTTGAGCGCGATGTTGAGCGCGATGCTGGCGAGCGCCACGTTGAGCGGCGTGCGCGTGTCCTCGCGGGCGTAGAAGCCGGTCGTGAGCGCCTTGACCAGAATGAAGGCGGGCAGGCCGGCGGCGAAGGCGGACAGCGCCGCGGCGGCGCGCGCGCTCTCGGCCGGGCCGAACTTTCCGCCTTCGAACAGGGTGGCCATGATCGGCAGCGCCGCGACCGACAGCGCCGCCGCCGCCGGCAGCGAGAACAGCAGGCCGAACTCGATGGCGCGGTTCTGGTTGGCCATCGCGGCCTCGGTCGAGCCGTCGCGCAGCTGTCGCGACAGCAGGGGCAGCAGCGAGGTGCCGATGGCGATGCCGACCACACCCAGCGGCAGCTGGTTGATGCGGTCGGCGTAGTAGAGAACGGAGATCGTGCCGTCGGCCATGAACGAGGCCCACACCACGTCGAGCATGGCGTTGATCTGGAAGGCGCCGGCGCCGATCGCCGCCGGCACGACCAGGGTCAGCATGCGGCGGATGCGCGGGCTGAGAATCGGCCAGCGCGGCAGCATAGACAGGCCGGCGCGGCGGCAGGCGTCGAGCAGCCAGAGCCATTGCACGATGCCGGCCGTGAACACGCCGATCGCCAGCGCGTAGCCGGGATTGGGCATGAGCGGCGTGAGCCCGAACAGCGCAACCAGCAGCACGACGTTCAGCAGCATCTGCGTCGCGGCGGCGTGGCCGAAGCGCTCCAGCCCGTTGAGCGCGCCGCCGTAGAGCGAGACCAGCGAGATGAACACCAGATAGGGAAAGGCGATGCGGCCGAAGTCGATCGCCCAGGCGATGGTCTGCGGCGAGGAGCGCAGGCCGGGCGCGATCAGTGCCACGACGACGGGCATGGCGATGATCGCCAGCGCCGTGAACGGCAGCAGTACCGCCAGCAGCGCCGCCTGCGCCTCGCGCGCGAAGGCGGCGGCTTCCTCGATGCCGCTGCGAGCGCGCTCGGCGGCGAACAGCGGCACGAAGGCCGACGCGAAGGCGCCCTCGGCGAACAGGCGGCGGAAGAAGTTCGGCAGCTTGAACGCGATGAAGAAGGCGTCGGCCACCGGCCCGGCGCCCAGGATGCGCGACATCGCCATGTCACGCGCGAAGCCCAGCAGGCGGCTCAGCATGGTGAAGCCGCCAACCACGGCAATGGCGCGGCCCAGGCTCATAGCCCGTGCCGAGTCGGCCTTCTCTCCCTCTCCCCGCAAGCGGGGAGAGGGAGAAAGAGCCATAATTCCGTCACGCGCCGACGGTAGAGTGCTCATTGGTGGCGCCCGGCGATGTGATGGTCGGGAGTCAACGCCACCACCTCAACTCACCGCATCATCGCCCAGGCAGATGCCCAGACCGCGTGCTGTGCGCACCAGCGGGCTGTTGGGATCGACGACATGCGGCACGCCCACGACCTCGTCGAGCGGCACGTCGATCACCTCGCGGTTCGACCACGCCACCATGCGGCCGGTGCGGCCCTCAGCCACGAGATCGACGGCATGCACGCCCAGCACCGAGCCCAGCAGGCGATCCTCGGCCAGCGGCGTGCCGCCGCGCTGTACGTGGCCCAGCACCGTCACGCGCGTCTCCGCGCCGGTGGCCGCGCCCAGCTTCGCCGCCAGCCAGTGGCCGATGCCGCCGGCATCCTTCACCGCCGTGGCGTCGCTGCCCGAGGGGCGCGCCGCCTCGGCCACCACGACCAGCGCGAAGTCGCGGCCGACGACGCGCAGCTCGCGCACGTGGTGCGACACCGCGTCAAACGTCCAGGTGATCTCCGGAATCAGCACGATGTCGGCGCCGCCGGCGATGCCCGCGGCGATGGCGATGTGCCCGGCGTCGCGGCCCATCACCTCCAGGATCATCACGCGATCGTGGCTCGCCGCGGTGGGCTGCAGGCGATCGAGCGCCTCGGTCGCCGTGGCCACGGCGGTGGCGAAGCCCACCGCGCGCTCGGTACGCGCCACGTCGTTGTCGATCGTCTTGGGAATGCCGACGAAGGGAATATTGCCCTGCTTGGCGAGCTTGGAGAGGATCTCCAGGCTGCCGTCGCCGCCGACGCCGATCAGCGCGTCGAGATCGAGCGCGTGGAAACCCTCGACGATCTCCTGCGAACGGTCCTTCAGCGAGCCGTCGGGCATCGGGAAGGCGAAGGGATCGCCCTTGTTGGTGGTGCCCAGGATCGTGCCGCCCAGGCGCAACAGCGATGCATCGTCGGCGCCGGGGCGCAGCTCGTCGGCCTCGACCGGGCGCGCCAGCAGGCCGTGCGTGCCCTTGCGGATGCCGATCACATCCCAGCCGTGGCCGTCGACGGCGCGGCGTACCACGGCGCGGATCACGGCGTTGAGACCGGCGCAATCGCCGCCACTGGTCAGCAGGCCGATCCGGCCGGTGCGCTTCTTCTTCGGTTTCATGGCTTGCCCCTCGCCTGGGACCGCCAGGGTCCCCCCGGCATCTTCCGTGGTCGCGGCACCGAAGAGCCGGCGGGGCGCCGGTGGTCCGACGAAGCCATCATGCCCAGCCTCCTGCATGTGCCAGGGTGTGGCCGGTGACGAAGCCGGCGCCGTCGGAGCACAGGAAGCAGACCGCCGCCGCCAGCTCCTCGGGCTTGCCCAGACGTCCCAGCGGGATCTGTGCCGTCATCTTCTTCATCGCCTCGGCATTCGCCAGCAGAGAGGGCGGGAAGTAGTCGGGGTTCTCGACATAGTTCGAGCCCACGGCATTGACCGTGATGTTGTCGCGGCCGAGCTCCTTGGCCAGCGATTGCACGAGGCCCAGCGTGCCGGCGCGCGCCGAGACATACATCGAGTAGTTGGCAATGCCGCGCAACGGCGCGGCCGACGACACGAAGACGATGCGCCCCGCCTTCTGCCGGCGCATGACGGGCACCACCTTCTGCGCCAGCTCGAACGGCTTGACCACCATCGTCTCCAGCGCGGCGCGGAAATCCTCCATGCGCGCCTCGGCGAGCGCTGCGCGCGTCGCCGGATAGGCGTCGTTGCTGACCAGCGCGTCGATGCGCGCGGCGAGCTTCAACGCCCCTTCGACGATCTTCGCCGGCTCCTGCGCGGCGATCGCCCGCGCGCCGGGGAATTCGGACTCGTAGGCCTTGCGTTTGACAGCCGAGGTGAAGCTCTCGTCATGGGCGATCACCTTCGCGCCCTCGGCGAGCGCCAAGCGCGACACGCCGTGGCCGGCGAAGCGGCGCACGTGGGTGACCAGCAGGACCCGATCCTTCAGCAGCATCGTCGCAGGCTGAGGGATCGCCTGCGGTCATTCAAGGATTTCCTCGGTGCCAATACCGTGTTGATTTCTCGCGGGATTTGAGTAGTGTAGCAAAATGCTACATACGCTTCCGATGCCTGTCTCCGAACGTTGCGATGCCGGCTTCCATCCGGTCCGCGCCTGGCGCGAGTTCCGCGGCTTCACCCAGACCCAGCTGGCGCTGGTCGTCGGCATCAGCCGGGCTTACCTGGCGCAGATCGAGGCCGGCGAGCGCACCGGCACGCTGGAGATCGTCGCCCGTCTGGCTCGCGTGCTCGATTGCCTGATCGAGCAGCTGATGCCGCGCCGCGACGAGGTGCCGGGCCGCGCCAACGCGCTGCTGGCGGCGATGCCGGGACGGCTGAAGGCGATCCTGGAAGCGATCCCCGAGACTTCGTGGCGTCTCCATCCGAAGGCGGGCGGCTTCTCGCTCGTCGAGCATGTCTGCCATCTGCGCGATATCGACGGCGATGGCTACCGCGTGCGCCTCGATCGCATGCTGGAAGAGGACCGCCCGGTGCTGCCCGACATCGACGGCGAGAAGCTCGCCATCGAGCGCGACTATCCGGCGCAGGACGCGCGCGCCGCGCTCGACGCCTTCACCGCGACGCGCTGGGCGATCGTCGGCCGGCTCGGCAAGCTCCAACCGGGCGAGCGTCGGCGGACAGGCCTGATGGCGGGCACGACCGAGATCGAAATCGACGGTCTGGTGTCGGCGATGCTGGCGCACGATTCCGAGCATCTCGACGATCTCGACCGCCTGCGCGCTGAGCTCGGCGCCTGATCAGCCCAGGCGCATCAGGCGCTCGCCGTTGCGCCGCAGCCAGGCGCGACTGGCGGCGACATCGCTCTCGGCGAGCCGCTCGGTGAGCGCCCAGAATTGCGGGCCATGGTTGGCGTGCACGAGATGCGCCACCTCGTGCGCCACGACGTAGTCGACGATCTCCGGCGGCGCGAAGGCCAGCCTTGTCGAGAAGCTCAGGCCGCCCGTGCGCGTGCAGCTGCCCCACTGCGTGGCGGTGTCGCGCACGGTGATGCGCGTGACCCTGCGGGCGATGCTCGCCGCCTTGGCATGCGCCAGCGCCGAGACGCGCACGCGCAGCTCGCCGGACAGCCAGTCGTGCAGGCGGCGCGGCAGATGCTCCATGCGACCGGCGACATGCAATGCGCCTTCCTCGAGCCACACCGTGCCGCGCCGTTCAGGCCGATGGCGCACGACGTGCGGCGTGCCGAACAGCGGGATCTCGGCGCCGTCGGCGAACGGCACCGGCGGCGTCATGCGCAGGGTGCGGCTGTGGATCCACGCCGCCTGGGCGCGGGCGAAGCCCAGCGCCGTCTCGCGCGCCATGCGCGGCGGCGCCACCAGTCGCACGCGGCCGCTGCGCTGGTCGACGCGCAGCGACACGCGCCGCGCCCTGGGGCTGCGCTCGAAGATCACGACCAGCGCCATGCCGGCGTGATCGACGGTGATCGCCTCGGGTGGCGGCAAGGCCGGCTTCGGCCTGGCCGCTACGGGCGCACTACGCTTCCGCCGGGACGCACCCGGCAACAGATCGCGCAGCGAGTCGGACAGGGACATCGGGCTGCTTGCTCGAGGGGGAACGAACGCTTGATGCTCTTGTTGCCTAAACCTGCCACATCTGGATTGTGCGAGACAATGTCTCCGTGGCGCGCGCCCGACGCCAGGCGCTAGTGTCGCGACCATGACTCTCGACATCGATCGCCTGCGCGCCGAGACACCGGGCTGCGCCCACGTCCTGCATCTCAACAACGCCGGCTCCGCGCTGCCGACCAGGCGCACGCTCGATGCGACGCTCGATCACCTCAGGCTCGAGGCCGAGATCGGCGGCTACGAGGCGGCCGATCGCGAGCGCGCGCGGCTCGACGCGTTCTATCCCTCGATCGCGAAGCTGATCGGCGCGCAGGCGGACGAGATCGCCTTCGTCGAGAACGCCACGCGCGCCTGGGATCTCGCCTTCTACACCCTGGCGGAGAGCTACAGGCCGGGCGAGCGCATCCTGACCTGCGTCAGCGAGTACTCGAGCAACTACATCTCCTACCTGCAGGTGGCGAAGAAGACCGGCGTCGAGATCGTGGCCGTGCCCGACGACAACACCGGCCAGATCGATGTCGGCGCGCTCACCAGCCTGATCGACAAACGTGTGCGGCTGATCGCGATCAGCCATGTTCCGACGCAGGGCGGCCTGGTGCAGCCGGCCGAGGCGGTCGGCAGGATCGCCCGCCAGGCCGGCGTGCCCTACCTGCTCGATGCCTGCCAGTCGGTCGGCCAGATGCCGATCGATGTCGAGGCGCTGGGCTGCGACTTCCTGTCGGCCACCGGCCGCAAGTACATGCGCGGGCCGCGCGGCACCGGCTTCCTCTACGCCAGGCGCTCGGCCTACGAGAAGATGGAGCCGATCTTCCTCGACAACCACGCGGCGCGCTGGACGGCCTCGGAGGAATACAAGGTCGTGCCCGACGCCAAGCGCTTCGAGAACTGGGAGCGCTATTTCGCCGGCGTGCTGGGACTCGCCGCCGCCGCCGACCAGTCGGTCGAGCTGGGCATGGACGCGGTCTGGGCGCGCATCAGGCTGCTGGCCGATGGACTGCGGGCGCGGCTGTCGGCGCTGAAGGGCATCCATATCGCCGATCTTGGCGCGGTCCGGGGTGGCATCGTCACCTTCTCGGTCGATGGGGCCGAGCACACCGCCATCAAGGCCCGGCTGCGGGCGCAGGCCATCAACTGCTCGGTCTCGACCCAGTTCTCCTCGCGGCTCGACCTGGAGGGCCGCGGCCTGAAGGACGTCGTGCGCGCCTCCGTGCACATCTACAACACCGAGGCCGAGCTCGACCGCTTCGTCGCGGCCCTGGACGCGGCGCGGCGTTGACGCCTTTGCATCGCCGGGCGGGGTCCGCTAAACCCCGGCCGATGATCCTGTTCCCCGCCATCGATCTGAAGGACGGCCAGTGCGTGCGCCTGCTGCGCGGTGACATGGCGGCCGCCACCGTCTTCAACAGCGACCCCGCCGACCAGGCCGGGCGCTTCGTCCAGGCCGGTTGCGAATGGCTGCACCTCGTCGACCTCAACGGCGCGGTCGAGGGCCGGCCGGTCAACAAGGCGGCTGTCGTGTCGATCCTCGAGGCGATCGGCGAGGTGCCGGTGCAGCTCGGCGGCGGCATCCGCGACCTGAAGACCATCTCGCTGTGGCTCGAGGCCGGCGTGCGCCGGGTGATCCTCGGCACGGTGGCGGTCAACGAACCGTCGATCGTCCGCGACGCCTGCAAGCAATGGCCCGGTCGCGTCGCCGTCGGCATCGACGCGCGCGAGGGGCTGGTGGCGGTCGACGGCTGGACCAAGCAGTCGACGGTCAAGGCGCTCGATTTGGCGCTGAAGTTCGAGGACGCCGGCGTCGCCGCACTGATCTACACCGACATCAACCGCGACGGCGCGATGGGCGGCGTCAACGTCGATCAGACGGTGAATCTGGCCTTCCATCTGACCACGCCGGTGATCGCCTCGGGCGGCGTGTCCTCGCTCGACGATCTGCGCGAGCTCAAGCAGCACGAGCATTCGGGCATCGTCGGCGTCGTCGCCGGCCGTTCGCTCTATGACGGCCGCATCGCGATCGGCGAAGCCCTGAAGCTCCTGAAGGCCTGAAACGCCCGCTGCGGTTAGGCCGCTGGCGTGAATCGTGCTAAGCCTGATGCACATGGCTCCGCCAGAGAGCAGCCAGGGGAGGTACGCCATGGTCGGAATGGCGCGCGCGATTCGGGCGATTGACCGGATCAATGACGGAGTGGGGCGGGTCGTCGCCTGGCTGACGCTGGCGACGGTGCTGATCTGCGGCGCCGTGGTCTTCCTGCGCTACGCCGCCGGCACGGGCTTTGTCTGGATGCAGGAACTCTACGTCTGGACGCACGCGCTGGTGTTCATGCTGTGCGCCGGCTACGCCTATCTGCGCAACGTCCATGTCCGCGTCGACATCTTCTACGCCAGCGCCAGTCGGAAAACGAAGGCGTGGATCGATCTGTTCGGCGTGGTCTTCCTGCTGCTGCCCTGGCTGGCGCTGATCGTCTGGACCGGCTGGCGCTACGTCGGCTACTCGTGGGCGACCAACGAGATCTCGGTGCAGAGCAACGGCATGCCGGCGATGTACGTGCTGAAGAGCGCCATCGTGATCTTCCCCGTGCTGCTGGGGCTGCAGGGTCTGGCCTGGATCGGCCGCTCGGTGATGGTGATCCGCGGGCTCGAGCCGCCGCCGGTCGAGCGCATCGCCGGGCCGCTGGGTTGAGCGCACACCATGTCACCGACCCTGATCGCCGACATCCTCGCCATCGCGCTGTTCGCGATCAGTATCTTCGGCGTGCTGGCCGGCTACCCGATCGCCTTCTCGCTGGCCGGCTTCGCACTGATCTTCGCCGGCCTGGGTTGGGTGTTGGGCGTGTTCGACCCGATCATCCTCACCAGCCTGCCGTCGCGCTATTTCGGCTTCATGACCAACGAGGTGCTGGTCGCGGTGCCGCTGTTCATCTTCATGGGATCGGTGCTCGAACGATCGAAGATCGCCGAGGCCCTGCTCGAGACCATGGGCCAGATGTTCGGCAAGATGCGCGGTGGCCTGGCGATCGCCGTCGTGATCGTCGGTGCGCTGCTGGCGGCCTCGACCGGCGTGGTCGGCGCCACCGTGGTCACCATGGGGCTGCTTAGCCTGCCGGCGATGATGCGGGCGGGCTACGATCCCAAGCTGGCGACCGGCGTGATCTGCGCCTCGGGTACGCTGGGCCAGATCATTCCGCCCTCGATCATCCTGATCTTCATCGGCGACCTGCTGATGGGCGCCAACCAGCTGGCGGCGATGAAACGCGGTGTTGCCGTCGAGCCCGTGTCGGTCGGCGACCTTTTCGCCGGCGCCTTCATCCCGGGCCTCTGCCTGGTCAGCCTGTACATCCTCTACGTCCTGTTCCTCGCAGTGGCGCGGCCGCAAAGCTGTCCGGCCATGGTGATGACCGACGAGGAACGCGCCTCGCTCGGGCGGCGCTTCATCCGGGCGCTGGTGCCGCCCCTGGTGCTGATCGTGGCCGTGCTGGGCTCGATCCTGAGCGGCATCGCCACGCCGACCGAAGCCGCGTCGATCGGCGCAGTGGGGGCCATGGTCCTGGCGGGACTCAACCGCGCCTTCTCCTTCGAGATGCTCAAGGCCGTGATGCGCACCACGGCGATGATCAGCGCCATGGTCTTCGGCATCGTGCTCGGCGTTTCCGTCTTCTCGCTCGTCTTCCGTGGCCTGGGCGGCGAGCACATGATCGAGGAACTGCTGACGAGCGCTCCCGGTGGGGCGTTCGGGGCGGTGATAGCCGTGATGGCCGTGATGTTCATCCTCGGCTTCTTCATGGACACGCTGGAGATCATCCTGATCGTCGTGCCGGTGACGGCGCCGGCGATCCTCGGCATGGGGGTCGAGGCGGTCTGGCTGGGCGTGATGATCGGCCTGAACCTGCAGGCCGCGTTCATCACCCCGCCGGTCGGCTTCGCGTTGTTCTACATGCGTGGCGTGGCACCGCCATCGATCACCACCATGCATATCTATCGCGGAGTGATTCCGTTCGTCGCCCTGCAACTCGTCGCCATCGGCGTGCTCTGGGCGGCGCCCGGCCTGGCCACCTGGCTGCCGCGCGTGCTGTTCGCCCCGCCGGCGGCCACGGCGGGCCAGGCGCCGGGCTCGGTCCTCGACGATCTGCTGAAGCGTCCGGCAGGTACGCCGCCGCCCTCTTCCCCGGCCGCGCCCTCTGCGTCGCCCCTCGACGACATTCTCGCCAAACCGCCGGCCGCGAAGCCGGCCGGCGGTGGCGATCCGGTATTGGACCGGTTGCTGAAGGGCGGCAACTGACGCCGCCCCTTTTGATCAGTTGAACTTGAAGCCCGTGAGGCGGGCGTTCAGGTACTCCTGCAGGCCGATGCGCGACCACGCCATCTGCTCGCGCTGGAACTTGTAGTAGGAGTCGAAGATCTTCTTGGTGATGGCGTCGCCCGTGGTGCGCAACTCGGTCAGCACTTCGTTCCACGCCTTGCCGTACTCGACGATGAACTCGTCGGGCAGACGCTTGAGCTGCACCTTGTGCTGGTTGATCAGGGTCACCAGCGAGCCGGCGTTGTTGGCGTCGTTCTCGGCCGTCGCCTCGCAGTGCTCGTCGCCACAGCCCCAGGCGAAGATCTGCTGGATGTCCTTGGGCAGGGCATCCCATTTCGCCTTGTTGGCGGTGATCTCGGTGAGCGTCGCCGGCTCGTGCATGCCGGGCCAGTAGTAGAACTTGGCCGCCTTGTAGTAGCCGGCCGCGAGGTCCTGCCATGGGCCGACCCATTCCGTGGCGTCGATCGCACCCGATTGCAGGGCGCCGAAGATCTCGCCCACCGGCAGGTTGACGATGGTCGCGCCGAGCTTGCGCAGGGCTTCGCCGCCCAGCCCGGGGATGCGCATCTTCAGGCCCTTCACGTCGGCTGCAGACTTGATCTCGCGGTTGAACCAGCCGGCCATCTGCACGCTGGTCGAGCCGGAGTGGAAACCCTTGAGTCCGAAGCCGCCGTAGATCTCGTCCCACAGGGCCTGGCCGCCGCCGTGGCGCAGCCACGCCACGGACTCGTAGTTGGTCATGCCGAAGGGCACCGTGGTGAACAGGCTGAGCACCTTCGACTTGTTCTGCCAGTAATAGGGCGTCGAATGCATGCAGTCGGCGGTGCCGCGCTGCACCGCGTCGAACGCCTCGAAGGCCGGCACCAGCTCGCCGGCGGCGAACACCTTGATGGTCAGCCGGCCGTTGGTCGCCGCGCCGACCTTGTCGGCAAAGCGCTGGGCCGCGACGCCGCCGCCCGGGAACATCTTCGGCCAGCTCGTCACCATGCGCCATTCGGTGCGCTGCTGTGAGATTGCCGGAGCGGCCAGCGTGGTCGCCGCCACCGCCGCCGTGCCGACCACAGCGGTCTTCGCAAACTTACGTCGCCGTATCGCAGCCATTGAGCATCTCCCAACGTTGTTGATCCGCCGTCGCGGGACACAACACTCTGCAGCGACGGGCGATCTGGCATCGCGCTCGGGGCCGGAACCGGGAAAGTCTATAGGTCGCGGCGCGCGACTGTAAAGCGCAGGTCCGATCCGCAGCGCGTTCGTGCTAGTCAGGACGCATGCTGAAGGTGCGCATCATTCCCTGCCTCGACGTGCATGCCGGCCGCGTGGTCAAGGGCGTGAACTTCGTCGATCTGGTCGACGCCGGCGATCCGGTCGAGCAGGCCAGCGTCTACGACGCCGCCGGCGCCGACGAGCTCACCTTCCTCGATATCACCGCCAGCCACGAGAACCGCGACACGATCTACGACGTGGTCGGCCGCACGGCGGAGCGCTGCTTCATGCCGCTGACCGTGGGCGGCGGCGTGCGTACCAACGAGAACATCCGCCGCCTTCTGCTGGCCGGCGCAGACAAGGTGTCGATCAACTCCGCGGCGGTAAGCCGGCCCGAGTTCGTCAGCGAAGCGGCGGAGAAGTTCGGCGACCAGTGCATCGTCGTGTCGATCGACTGCAAGCAGGTCGGACCTGGCAAGTGGGAGGTCTTCACCCACGGTGGCCGCCAGGGGACCGGCCTCGACGCCGTCGAGTGGGCCAGGCGCATGGCCAGCAGCGGCGCGGGCGAGATCCTGCTGACGGCGATGGACCGCGACGGCACCAAGTCGGGCTTCGACCTCGGCCTGACGCGTGCGGTCAGCGACGCCGTGTCGGTGCCGGTGGTCGCATCCGGCGGCGTCGGCACGCTCGATCACCTGGTCGAGGGTGTCACGAAGGGCGGCGCCAGCGCCGTCCTGGCAGCCTCAATCTTCCATTTCGGGATCTTCTCCATCGCCCAAGCCAAGGCGCACTTGGCACAATCCGGCGTTCCGGTTCGACAAATTGCGAAATCCCTGTAATATTACGGTGTTGCGATACGAACTAAACAACTGACGAAAATGTCGGCGTCTATCCCCCTAGTGGACCCCGAGTATGGCGAAGAGTAAGGGCAGCAAGAAGAAGGCTGCCAAATCCAAGAAGGCGCAGGCACGACAACTTGCCGAGCGGGGCGAGCCGGACGCGCACATGCTCGATCGCCTCTATGCCACCATCGAAAGCCGCCGGGGCGCCGATCCATCGACCTCGTACACGGCGAAGCTGATGGCGCGCGGTCGCGACAAGCTCGCCCAGAAGCTCGGCGAGGAAGCCACCGAGGCGGTCATCGAGGCGATCAAGGGCGACGCCGAGAAGCTCGTGGCCGAAAGCGCCGATCTACTCTACCACCTGTTGGCCCTGTGGGCGACGCTGGGCATCCGGCCGGATGAAGTCTGGGGCGAGCTGGCGCGGCGCGAAGGCGTATCCGGGCTCACCGAGAAGGCGAAGCGCAACGCCAGGTGATTGGGCGTGACGAGTCTGGCGTGATCGGCCGGTTCGGCGTAAGCCAGCGCCGATGAAGCATCTGCCGGCGGCCATCCTCTTCGATCTCGACGACACGATCATCCGTGCCTACGCCAGGCCGGTCGAGGCATGGGGCCGCCTGCTGGCGCGCTACCGCGATACGCTGGCGAACGGTGTGCCCGGCGCCGATGTCGATGCCGTCAGGGATGCCATCGTGGCGTCGGCCAACGCCTTCTGGAAGGACCCGCTCGAGGCGGCGCGCTGGCGCATCGACATCGCTGGCGCGCGGCGGCTGGTCGTCCAGGGTGGCTTCGCGCGCCTGGGCCATCGCGACGATGATCTCGCGGCCGAGATCGCCGATGCCTTCACCGAGATGCGGCGGGCCGAGTACCGGCTCTATCCCGACGCCCACGACACATTGGCGACGCTGCGCCAGGCCGGGGTGAAGCTGGCGCTGGTGACCAACGGCCGCGGCGAGGTCCAGCGCGCCAAGATCGAGCGCTTCGATCTCGCGCGGCATTTCGACCACATCCAGATCGAAGGCGAGTTCGGCCGCGGCAAGCCCGAGCCCGACGTCTATCACCACGCGCTGGGCAGGCTGGGCTGCAGCGCGCGCGAGGCCTGGATGGTCGGCGACAACGTCGAATGGGAGGTCGTCACGCCGCAGCGTCTGGGCCTGCGGGGCATCTGGTACGACCCCGATGGCGACGGCCTGCCCGAAGGCAGCGATGTCCGACCCGATCGCATCATCGCCCGTCTCGCCGACCTGCTGATCGACGAGACTCTGCCATCACGAGCGTAGCGAGGGATGACGGCCAGAGTATCGCTCCAGAGCGGCGCGCCGTTGATCGAACTCACTTGTCATTCCGAGCGCAGCGAGGGATCCACGGTCGGTCTGGATCCCTCGCTGCGCTCTGGAAGACAGTGAGAGTATCGCTCTACCGCTTGACCAGCTCGACTCGCCGGTTGCGCTGGCGGCCGGTATCGGTGTCGTTGGTGGCGATCGGCGACAGGTCGGCGACGCCGGCATAGGCCAGGCGCGCGCGATCGATGCCGTGCTTGGCGATCAGCTGGTCGACGATCGCCTTGGCGCGGTTCTCCGACAGCTGGCGATTGAAGCCGAAATCGCCCTGGCTGTCGGTATGGCCGACCAGCAGGAGCTTAAGCTTCGGGTCCTGCCGCAGGGCCGCGGCGATCGGCTCGATCGAGGGCAGTGCATTGGGCTTCACCACCGCGCTGCCGGTGTCGAACGGCACGTACAGCGATATGTGGCCCGACGTGGCGAGCTGCTGGGCGATCGCGGTGGCCGGGATCACGGCACTTGCCGAAGCTGGCTCCGCAGCCGCAGCCGGGTCGCAGGCAGGGGCCGCGGCCGGGGTCGGCTCAGGCGGCGGCTCGGGCAGCTTTGCGGTGGCCTGCTCGAGATCGGCGCGGCATCGCGCGGCGTCGGCCTGGGCGGCGGTGATCTGCCGGTCGGCCTCGTTGCGCGCCTCCATGAAGCGCTCGGCCGCCTCGGTGCGCGCCGCTGCCAGGCGCTTCTCCAGCTCGGCCTCGGCGGCGTTGTCGAGCCGACCCGCCCGGGCGCGCTCGGCCTCGTCGCGGGCGCGTGCCGCCTCGTCGCGAGCCTGGGCGATGGCGCGTTGCGACTCCTCCTGTGTCGATGCCAGGCGCGTCGCCAGCGCGTCGCGCGCGGCCACGGCGCGGGCAAGCTCCTCGCGGACTTCCGTCATCTCCGCCTTCGCCTTTGCGAGCGCGGCTGCACCGGCCGCCTGCGCGGCGGCCAGCGCGCGCTCGGCGTCGACGGCGCGCGCCATCACGCCTTTCACATGTGTTTCGAGGTCGGTCAGCTTGCGCTCCGCCTGCTCGCGATCCATCCCGGCCAGCCGATCGGCCTCGGTCTTTGCCGCGGTCGCGCGTGCGAGATCGGCCTTGGCCTGGAGCAGCGACTGTTCGAGCGCCGCGCGCTCCGCCGCCGCCCGCTCGTTCTGGGCGCGAATCAGGTCGCCGCGCGGCCAGCCCCAGGGCTTGACGAACGCCAGGCCCGCCCCGGCCGCCGCCAGCAGCATGATTGCGAGTGCCAGACCACGGCCCATCTCGCGCTTCCCCCTTGCTTAGTCCGCTGCGCGGTCGGCCGGCAGCTTGTCCGTTGGACGCAGCATCAGGCGCGGCACGCGACCGCCATCCCTGACATGCGTCTGCAAAATTTCCTCGACGTCTTCCCTGGTCGCGACGCTGTACCAGACGCCCTCGGGATAGATCACGATCGTCGACCCGAGCTCGCAGCGGTCAAGGCAGCCCGAGGCATTGATGCGCACATCCTTGAGCCCCAGCTCGCGCGCCCGGTTCTTCATGTGATCGCGCAGATCCTCCGACCCGCGCGCGGCGCAGGAGCCGCGCGGATGCGCGTCTGGGCGCCGGTTGGTGCAGCAGAAGACATGGGCGCGGTAGTAGGCTGCGGGATCGCTCATCTCGCTCACTTCTTCTGGCCACCGGCGAGCGAGGCCAGTTGCGACCAGAACATCTGCTGCAGCTGCTGGACCTGCTCGACGCCCTGCATGGTCGCCGGCAGCCAGGTCTTGAACACCGCTTCCGGCTCCATCGACGCCAGCGCCGCCTTCATCCGCGCCTCGATCTCGTCGAGAATGCGCCCCTGCATGGGCTGCAGGTCGGGCAGCCCGAAGAAGGCACGCGCTTCCTGCGGTGTGCAGTCGATCTCGACATTGACCTTCATCGGCGACACCCCTGTTATTGGCCGAACAATAGGGGAGACAATCCAGCCACGCCAGATACTTGCCGGCCATGGTACAGAGCGCCATGACCCCATCCTGGCTTCAGATCAATCCCCGCCGCCACACTGCCGCCGCATATGGCCCGGCGCAGCGCGCGGTTGTCTCCGCCGCCGGCCTGGCCGAGGTCGAGGCCGCGTTGGCGGGCTGCCCGGCGCATCGGTCGACGCCCCTGCACGACCTGCCGGCGATGGCGCGCCGCCTCGGGCTGGAGGCCCTGACGGTGAAGGACGAAAGCCTGCGCTTCGGCTTTGGCGCCTTCAAGGCGCTGGGCGGGGTTTTCGCGGTCGGCCGGGTCCTGCGCGATGCGGTGGGTGCGAGCGGCTTCGACCAGCTGGCCGGCCGATCGCACGCGCAGTTCACCTTCGCCACGGCGAGCTCGGGCAATCATGGCCGCGCGGTCGCGGCCGGCGCCAGGATCTTCGGCGCCAGGAGCGTGATCTTCCTGCCGTCCTTCACCAGCGCGGAGAAGGAAGCCGCGATCCGCGCGCGGGGCGCCGAGATCGTCAGGGTCGATGGCGACTACGAGGCGGCGGTGGCCCAGTGCCGCGAAACCTCGCAGGCGCGGGGCTGGACGATCATCTCCGACACTTCATGGCCGGGCTACGAGACGATCCCGACATATGTCATGCAGGGCTACACCGTGCTGGCCGACGAGATCCTGAAGCAGGCCGGCGCCACGCCGACGCACGTGCTGTTGCAGGCCGGCGTCGGCGGGCTCGCCGCGGCGGTGCTGGGCCTTTTCTGGGAACGCCTGGGCGATACCCGCCCGACCTCGATCATCGTCGAGCCGCACAGCGCCGATTGCTGGTTCCAGAGCAACCGCTCCGGCCGGCCGGCGTTGGCCAGCGGTGACGCCACGACGTCGATGGGTGGCCTGGCATGCCGCGAGATCTCGCCGCTGACCTGGCCGATCCTTGGGCTGGGGGCCGACTGGTTCATGACCATCGAGGAGGAGCACGTGCCACCGGCCATGCGCGTGCTGGCCCGTCCAGACGGCGGCGACCCGACAGTCGTCGCCGGTCCTTCCGGGTCATCCGGGATGGCGGCTTTGCTGCGTCTGTGCGCCGACCGGCAGGCGCGCGCGGCACTGGGGCTTGGCGCGAAGAGCCGCGTGCTGCTGATCAACAGCGAGGGCGCGTTCGGCGAGCCCGACCTGTTCGAGCGCGCGACCGGCCTTTCGCTGGCGCAGGCGACCGCGACGGCCGAACGGCGATAGTGCGGCAAGCAGAAGGGAGAAGCCGCCCTGTCCATCCGAATGTAGCGAGGGATGACAGGCGCGCTTGAACTGCCGACGGTGCTCTGTCGTCACAGCCGCGCGGCTGCCTTCGATCTCCCGCACGACTACAGGAGCTGCCATGACCGATCGCAATCGCCTGGCCGAGGAAACCAGCCCCTATCTGCTGCAGCACGCTGACAATCCCGTGCATTGGTGGGCGTGGGGCGAGGCGGCGTTGGCCGAGGCCAACCGGCGCGATGTGCCGGTGCTTCTGTCGGTCGGCTACGCGGCCTGCCACTGGTGCCACGTGATGGCGCAGGAGAGCTTCGAGACGCCCGAGGTCGCCGCGGTGATGAACAAGCTGTTCGTCAACATCAAGGTCGACCGCGAGGAGCGGCCCGACATCGACGCGATCTACCAGCAGGCGCTGGGCCTGCTCGGCGAGCAGGGCGGCTGGCCGCTCACCATGTTCTGCACGCCGCACGGCGAGCCGTTCTGGGGCGGCACCTATTTTCCCTATCCGGCGCGCTACGGCCGGCCGAGCTTCATCGACGTGCTCAGGAGCGTCGCCGGCGCGTTCCGCGATCGCAAGGATGCGATCGAGAAGAATCGCGCGGCCTTGCTTGCGGCGATGCGCGAACGGGCGCGGAGCGTCGCCGTCGAGGTGCCGCCGGGCGGCTCGGCCCTGCCGCGTGCGCTGCTGGACCAGGTCTCGGCCCGGCTGGCACAGGAGGTCGATCCGACGTGGGGCGGCATCGGCCAGGCGCCGAAGTTTCCCAGCACCCATGTCTTCGAACGGCTGTGGCGGTCGTGGCTGGCGGGCGGGCGCGCCGACGCAATGCTGTCCGACGCCGTGACCGTCACGCTCGATCGCATGTGCCAGGGCGGCATCTACGATCATCTCGGCGGCGGCTTCGCACGCTACTCGACCGACGCCCAGTGGCTGGTCCCGCATTTCGAGAAGATGCTCTACGACAACGCGCAGATGATCGATCTGCTGACGCTGGTCTGGCAGGAGACAAGGAGTCCGCTCTACGCGCAGCGAATCGCCGAGACCTGCGAATGGGTCCTGCGCGAGATGGTTGCCGCCAACGGCGCGTTCGCGGCGACCTACGACGCCGACAGCGAGCACGTCGAGGGCAAGTTCTACGTCTGGACGGCTGCCGAAGTCGATGCCGTGCTGGGTGCCGACGCGGCCTTCTTCCGCGCCGTCTACGACATCACCGACGAGGGCAACTGGGAGCACGGCAACGCGATCCTGCACCGCAACCGCCGGCCAGCCTTGCTGGTTGGATCCGAAGAGGCGCGGCTGGCGGACCTGCGCGCGAAGCTGAAGGCGGTGCGCGACAAGCGCGTCTGGCCGGGCTGGGACGACAAGGTGCTGGCCGACTGGAACGGCATGATGATCGCGGCGCTGGCCAACGCCTCGCAGGTCTTCGATCGGCCCGACTGGCTGGCCGCGTCCCGACGTGCTTTCGACGCGGTGTGGCGTGACATGCGCGGCGCCGATGGGCGCCTCGCCCACAGCTGGCGCCTCGGTCAGGCCAAGCATCGCGGCACGCTCGACGACTACGCCAATCTGGCGCGCGGCGCGCTCGCGCTGGTCGAGGCGGGCAGCGGCGACTCCTACCTCGACGCGGCACGCCAGCTGGTCGAGACTCTCGATATGCATTTCCCCGATGCTGACGGCGGCGGCTACTTCTTTACCGCTACGGACGCCGCCGACGTGATCGTGCGGCGCAAGGATGCGCACGACGGCGCCACGCCCTCGGGCAACGGCGTCATGGTCGGCGTGCTGGCCCGGTTGTGGCTGTTGACCGGCGTGGCGGGCTACCGCGACAGGGCCGAGCGGCTTGTGCTCGCCTTTGCCGGCGAGGTCGAGCGCAACTTCTTTCCGCTGATGAGCCTGATGAACAACGCCGAGCTGCTCGAAGACACCGTCGAGATCGTCATCGTCGGAGACACCGCCAACCCCGGCACCCGCGCGCTGCATGCGGCGGTCCAGGCCCGATCGCTGCCGAACAAGGTGCTGAGGCGGCTCGGGCCGCAAGAGTCGCTGCCGCCCGGGCATCCGGCCTTCGGCAAGGGGCTGGTCGCGGGCAAGGCCGCCGCCTATGTCTGCCGGTCGATGGCCTGCTCGGCGCCGGTGACCGCGCCGCGCGAACTTGCAAAGCTACTGGCTGCCTGACTGCTTCTCTTCGTCCTCGCTGCCGGCTTCGATATCGCGGGCCACGTCGGGCGAGTGCAGCAGCTCGTTGATGCGGCCGGCGTAGTCGAAGGATTCGTCGATGCGGAACTGCAGCTCGGGGGCGTGGCGCAACTCGACCATGCGCGCCAGCTGGGAGCGGAAATAGGGCGCAGCGCGGCGCATGGCGGACAGCAGGCGCTCGCGATCGACGCCGCCCAGCGGCATCACATAGGCGACGGCGTTGCGCAGGTCGGGGCTGCAATCGACCTGGGTCACGGTCACGGAGGCGCCGCGCAGCTCAGGATCGCGCATGTCGCCGCGCTCGAACAGCCGCGCCAGGGCGTGGCGCAGCTCCTCGCCGACGCGCAGCTGGCGCGGAGATTTGGGCCGGCCGGCAGGATCGGCGCCGGCTTTGGCCGAGGACTTTCGACGGCTCATATGGCTCCCAATACTTGCGCGGGCCCTTATGTGCAACCTGGACACTGCCTTTGTGCCCTTTGCAGGTTTTTTGGAATTTTTTGGGTCTTTTGGCGGTGGTCGTCCGGTACCTATTGTCGCGTGACGAATGATTGTTCACCCCAATCGCCATCTGTCGCAAGAGGAGGGTCGCATGGCTCTTGTTGGGATCATTCCGTACGTTAGCTTGAGCCTGGTGAAGCTTCAGGCGCCGTTGATGAGCGGCCTCGAGATCGCGGCAGCGCGTGTCCAGGGCGGCCAGGCCGACGCGGCGTGTCAACGTTGGTTTGGCGACACCAGCCAAACGTGGAAGAAGGAACTGGCGACGACGCTGAGGAAGTGGCGTTCGAACATCAATGTCCGGACGATCAAGGTCGGCTTTGCGCCGCGCGACGACCGCGGCGCCAACGCGGCCTCCTGGCGCACCAAGAACGGACTCGATTTTTCGACGCAGCTCACGGGCACGGGAACGAACGACCACATGAATCTCGACGAGGGGTTCAGCAGCCTGCCTGAGTACCTGCCGCTGCAAGGAGGCGTCGTGGATGCGACCTTCTACAGCCAGAGCAAGTACGAAACTCTCGTGCATGAGCTGTCGCACCTGTTGCTGAATACGAAGGACGTGCCGGTCGGATTTGATTCCGACGGTGATGTCAAGGAAGCCTATGGAGCGAAGCGATCCGCAAAGCTGGCGGTCAACGATCCGGCCAAAGCGAAGCGGAACGCCGAGAACTGGGGCATCTTCGTCGAGGCTGTGGGCATCCACAAATCGTCGTGACCGAGCCTTCGACGGAGCGGCGGCGACGCCTGCAACCGCTCCTTCGGCTAGGGGAAGCTCCACCCGTGGACCCTTTCGTGCGGGGACGCAGTGTCGCACCAGCCTCCGTCTCCGAGACGATGGAAGCTGACCGGGATCTCCGAATCGCCTGCACGAAGAGCTACAGGAGCTATCGCTACCGCTTGAACAAGCATGGCCCGAACCACCGGGAGCCGACATCCAAGAAGGCGGCGCTCTCCGGCGGCTATTGGCCATCGGTCGATACCAACGAATGGGACCTTTACCTGAAGCCGGGCACGACGTTCGACAATGCCGTCAAGACCGTGCTCGACCGCAAGGAAGGCTGGCGGATCGATTTCGTCGGCCACAAGAGCGACTGGAAATCGCTGAAGCGCATCGAGATCAAGCGCGGCAAGGACCACATCTCGGTCACGCTGTGGTCCTGCACCGGCAGCGCAAGACTTTTCACCTGATCGATCGGCTCAGCGGGCCGCGTCCGTCGGCCCGCTGTCGCCTTGCGGCACGCCCGCGCGCCCGAAGCCCTCGACGACGGCCTGAATCACCCGTTTGCCGGCGCGCCGGGCGTTGAACTGCACGAAGCGCGCGATGCTGAAGGTGGGATCGCGCACGAGCAGCGCAGCCAGCGCCTCTTGTGCGGGTTGGCCCGCGGCACCCAGCGCCGCAACCAGCGCGCGCCATGCCGACAGCCTGTCGTCGCTGTGCGCGACCGCACGTTCGGCCCACGACACAGCCTCGTTGAGCTGCCCGAGCATGAGGTGGGCGTAGGATATGCCGGTCATCGGCTCTCCGGCACCTGGATCGATCGGATCGAGCCTTATTGCCTCGTCGAAATGGTCCAGCGCGCGTTCGGGCCGATCGGAATAGAGCTGTACCCAGCCGGCGGCGGCCCGAGTCAGTGCGGAGTTTGGATGCAGCGCGACCGCGCGCTCGACCAGCTCCAGCGCGGTCGTGCGCCGATGCTCGAGATAGGCGAAGACGATGCCGACCTGCGCTAGAACCGTCGGCTCGTCGGCACCGTGGTCCAGGGCCGCTTCGGCCAGCCGGATAGCTTCGGCGGCGTTCTTCTCCGGGTTCGGGAAGATCTGTGAGACCTGCCACATCCGGCACCAGCCGGCGGCGGCAAGCGCGAGGGGAAAGGTCGGATCGAGCGCGATTGCCTGGTTGAGCCAGTCGAGTGCCGCCTCGCAGTTCTCGCGCGTCATCGGGTGCATGCGCCAGATCGCCCGCAAGTATGCTTCGTAGGCGTCCCGGCGGTCGGTCGGGCGGCGACGCACCTCCTCGATCTCGGATCGCCGCAGATTCGGCTCGATGGCCGAGACGATGCGGGTCACGATCTGGTCCTGCAGCGCAAAGATGTCGGCATCGGCGCCGTCGAAGCGGTCGCTCCAGACCTCCCTTCCATCGGCGGTGCGTATCAGCCCGACATTGACGCGAACGCGGCCGTTGGCGCGGCGTACGGCGCCGGAGATCATGTAGCGAACCGACAGCTCGCGGCCTATGGCCATCGGCGTAAGGTCGCGGTCGCGCAATGCGAAGGCCGATGCGCGGGCGATCACGGTGAACCAGCGCACGCGCGACAGCGCCGTGATCAGGTCCTCAACCAGGCCGTCGGCAAAGAACGTCTGGTCGGCGTCACCGCCCAGCATGCGGAACGGCAGGACGACCAGCGACGGTCCCTGCCCGATCCCGACCGACGCCAGGGCGCCCGGCGCCGCGGGCACCGAATCGGGCCGTGGCAGCGTCCCGCCGAAGCGATAGCCGCGTCCGGGCACGGTAATGATCATGGCGGCGCCGGAATCGCCGAAGGCTTTGCGCAGGGCAGAGATCTGGACGGTGAGATTGGCCTGCTCGACGACACCGCGCCCGGGCCATGCGGCGGCCATCAATTGCTGCTGCGAGACGACTTCGCCCCGCGCCCGGATTAGGGCGAGAAGCAGATCCGTTGTGCGGGCACCGAGGGACTGGCGGCGCTCGCCGTCCATCAAAGTGCGGCTTCGCGGCAGCAGACGCCAGCGCCCGATGTCGACAACCTGCTCGTCCACGGTCCCGCCATCGCCCGGTTTCAACGCGACAGTGACCAGTATACACGCAGGCCGCTCGAACACTCCGTCCGGTTGTGCTCCCCGACGCCCTACAGCGTCGGACGGACCTCCTCGACCTCGAAGCACTCGATCTGGTCGGCAGGGCGGATGTCCTCGTAGTTCTCGAAGGCCATGCCGCACTCGAAGCCGTTGTTGACCTCGCGCACCTCTTCCTTGAAGCGCTTGAGCGTCTTGAGCGTGCCTTCGTGGATGACGGTGTTGTCACGCAGCAGGCGCACCTTGGCGCCGCGCTTGACCACGCCCTCGGTGACCATGCAGCCGGCGACGTTGCCGACCTTGGTGATCTTGAAGACCTGCCGGATCTCGGCGTAGCCGAGGAAGTTCTCCTTGTAGGTCGGATCCAGCAGACCCGTCATCAGCGCCTTCACGTCGTCGACGACGTTGTAGATGATCGAGTAGTAGCGGATCTCGATCTTGTCGCGCCTGGCGACCTCGCGAGCTTGCGGATTGGCGCGCACGTTGAAGCCGATGATCACGGCGTTGGAAGCGCGCGCCAGGGTGACGTCGGACTCGTTGATGCCGCCGACGCCGCTGTAGAGCACCCGCACCGCGACCTTCTCGGTGCTGAGCTTCTGCAGCGAGGCGGCGATCGCTTCGACCGAGCCCTGCACGTCGGCCTTGATGACCACGGGCAGATCCTTGGCCGTGCCCTCGCGGATGCCCTTGAGCATCTCCTCGAGGCTGCCGCGGCCGCCGGCCTCCTTGGCGAGCTGCGCCTGGCGGTCGCGCCGGGCGCGGAACTCGGCGATCTCGCGGGCGCGTGCCTCGCTGTCGACGACGTGGAACTCGTCACCGGCCTCGGGCGTGCCGTTGAGACCCAGCACTTCGACCGGATACGCCGGCGGCGCCGCATCGACCTGCTGGCCGCGATCGTCGACCAGACGACGCACGCGGCCCCACACGGCGCCGGCGACGAAGACGTCGCCGCCATGCAAGGTGCCGCGCTGTACCAGCACCGTCGCCACCGAGCCGCGGCCCGGATCGAGCTTGGCCTCGACGATGGTGCCCTCGGCCTCGCGGTTCGGATTGGCCTTGAGATCGAGAATCTCGGCCTGCAGCAGGATGGCCTCCTGCAGCTTGTCGAGATTGATCTTCTTCAGCGCAGAGACCTCGACCGACTGCACGTCACCGCCGAACTCCTCGACCTGCACCTCGTGCTGCAGCAGGGCCTGGCGCACACGGGCGGGGTCGGCGCCGCCCTTGTCGATCTTGTTGATGGCGACGATCATCGGCACCTTCGCCGCCTTGGCGTGGGCGATGGCCTCGATGGTCTGCGGCATGATGCCGTCATCGGCCGCAACCACCAGCACGACGATGTCGGTCACCTTGGCGCCACGCGAGCGCATCGCGGTGAACGCCTCGTGGCCCGGGGTATCGAGGAAGGTGATCTTCTGGCCGCCTTCCAGCGTGACCTGATAGGCGCCGATATGCTGGGTGATGCCGCCGGCTTCGTGCGCGGCGACGTCGGTCGAGCGCAGCGCGTCGAGCAGCGACGTCTTGCCGTGATCGACGTGGCCCATGATGGTGACCACGGGCGGGCGCGGCAGCAGCGACTCGTCGGCGTCGACGACGGTGCCCAGGCCGACCTCGATGTCGGCCTCGGTCACGCGCTTGGGCGTGTGGCCCATCTCGGAAACGACCAGCTCGGCGGTGTCGGCGTCGATCACCTGGTTGATGGTCACCAGCTGGCCCATCTTCATCAGGATGCGAATCACGTCGACGCCGCGTTCGGTCATGCGGCTGGCGAGCTCCTGGACCGTAATCGTCTCGGGGATCGTCACCTCGCGATAGAGCTTCTGGGTCTGCGCCTGACCCGTCTGCATCTTGCGCTTTTCCTTCTCGTTGGCCCGGCGCAGCGCGGCGACCGAACGCCCGCGAATCGTGTCCTCGTCGTTGAGCGCGGCGTTGACGTCGACCTTGCCGGTGCGCCGCTTGGGGTCCTCGCGGCGGCCCGGCGTCGTCGGCCGCTTTGGCGGCGCCATCGCCGGCCGGCGTGGCGCGGAGGGGCCCAGGCCCGACCCCGGCGGGCGCGGTCCCGGCCCGGGTCCGGGCGCACGGCGAGGCGCCGGCGCCGCGTCCTCGGCACCGATCTCGGCGAGTTGCTGGGCTCGGCGCGCCGCGACCGGCGAGTTGTCGGCCTTGGCCTGCGCATCGCGCAGATGGCGCTGCGCCTGTCCTTCGGCACGCTTGCGCGCTTCTTCATCAGCCTTCTTGCGCGCCTCTTCCTCGGCGGCGCGCCGCTCGGCTTCCTCGCGCTGGCGGCGCTGGCGCTCCTCGTCGGCCGCGCGCAGCTTGGCCGCCTCCTCGCGCTGCTTGCGGCGCTCCTCGTCGTCGCGCACCGATCCGACAAGCGCCTTGGCGCGCGCCTCGCGTTCCTCGGGCGTCAGCGTGCGCAGCACAACGCCGCGGCCCTGCGGTCTTGTTGCCGGGGCTGGCGTTGGACGCACGATCCTCGCCGGCGTCGCCGGAGCCGTGCTCGTGCCTCGCGGCGCGGTGGTGCCGGCCGGGCGCAGGTTCGCTGCGGGTGCAGGACGGTTGGTGGTGACTGCCGGTGTCGCCGGCGGCGCGGCCGGGCGGGGCGCCGGCGCGGAAACCGCGGGCGCCGCCGTGGCCGTCGCCGGCTCAGCCGCCGGGGCGGACGTCGGCGCCGGAGGCGGCGATGGCGCTGGCGGTGGCGGTGGCGGCGCCTCGACCTTGACGGGCGCGGTTGCCGGTTTCGCGGCAGCTGGCGCGGCCGGCCTCGCCTCGGCGGGTCTGGCCTCGGCGGGCCTGGCCTCGGCGGGCCTGGCCTCGGCGGAGCGCGCTGGCAGTGCGCGAGCCGCCGGTGCGGCCGGAGCGACCGCAGGCGCCGCTGTGGGCGCGGCCGCCGCCGGGCCGACGATGCGCTTCTTCTTGACCTCGACGGTCACCGCCTTGGTGCGCCCATGCGAGAACTTCTGGCGCACCTGCCCCGCCTCGACCTTCGGTTTCAGATCAAGGCGGCCGGCGCCGGCGAGCGTCAGCGGCTTGCTCTGCTTGGTCTCGGTGCTATCCGTCATGTTCAGCCGTTCTCCGATCCTCGGTACGCCGTCGACGACGACGCCTGGGTGTCATAGCCCTCGCCGGCGTCCATACGCCCGCGAAAATCCAGGAAGCGATCGATCGCCGCGGCGACCGATGCGGCGGCACCGCGAGCGATGCCGATATAGGTCGCGTTCTCGCGACCGAAGATCCTGCCCAGGGTGGCCGCGTCGCAGAACGCGACCATCCGCACGCCCCAGCCGGCGAGCTTGGCGCGCCCGTCGCTGTCCTGGGCATCGGTCGCGACCACGACCAGCGCGATCTTGCGGCCGCGCAGGCGTTCCTCGACCTTGGCGAAACCCGACACCGCGTGTCCGCCACGGCGGGCGAAGCCCAGCGCGCCCAAGGCGCGCTCCAGCAGCTGCCGCTCGATCAGATCGGCGAGGCCGGCATCGACGCTGACCTGGCGCCTGGCGCCGCGCGCGAAGGCTTTGCGGGCGATCGCCTTCTCGAGGGCGGCGCGCGTGGGCGTCAGCCACAGGCCGCGGCCCGGCAGCCTGCCGGCGAGATCGGGCACGACCTGGCCGTCGGGGCCGACGACGAAGCGCATCAGCCGCTCGCGCGGCAGCACCTCGCCGGTGGCCAGGCAGGTGCGCAGCGGCCCGCGCTCGTCGTCGCCCGAGGCGACCACGGCCGTTGCGTCCGCTGTTTCAGTACCCACCACGTCCAGCATGCCCGTTCCGTCGCTCCCTTACTCCGCCGCCGCGTCCTGCTGACCTTCGTCCTGGCCTTCGCCCTGGCCCTCGTCGGCGAACCAGTGGGCGCGCGCCTTCATGATGATGGCGTTGGCCGTGTCGAGGTCGAGGTCGAACTCGCGCAGGATGCCGTCCTTGGGATCGACCAACTCGTCGCCCGACAGGTCGGCGAGGTCGTCGAGGCTCTTCACGCCGGCCTCGCCCAGGCTCACCAGCATCGCCGGCGTCAGCCCCTCGATGTCGCGCACCTCGTCGGCAACGCCGAGCTCCTTGCGCTTCTCCTCGAATTCGCCGTCGCGCTTCTCGATGAACTCGACGGCGCGGCGCTGCAGCTCCTGCGCCAGGCCCTCGTCGAAGCCCTCGATCGAGGTCAGCTCGCCGAGCTCGACATAGGCGACTTCCTCGATGCGCGTGAAGCCCTCGGCGACCAGCAGATGGGCTATCACCTCGTCGACATCAAGCGCGGCGACGAAGGCATCGACGCGATCGCGTGTCTCCTTTTGGCGGCGCTCCGACTCCTCGGACTCGGGCAGGATGTCGATGTCCCAGCCGGTGAGCTGCGAGGCCAGCCGCACGTTCTGGCCACGCCGGCCGATCGCCAGCGACAGCATGTCGTCGGGCACCACGACCTCGAGCTTGCCATTGTCCTCGTCCATCACGACCTTGCTGACCTCGGCCGGCGCCAGCGCGTTGACGACGAAATTGGCCGGCTCGGGCGACCACGGGATGATGTCGATCTTCTCGCCCTGCAGCTCCTGCACGACAGCCTGCACGCGCGCGCCGCGCATGCCGACGCAGGCGCCGATCGGATCGATGCTGGGATCGTGGCTCAGCACGGCGATCTTGGCGCGGCTGCCCGAATCGCGCGCCACCGCCTTGATCTCGATGATGCCGTCGTAGATCTCCGGCACCTCCTGCTTGAACAGCGCAGCCATGAACTGCGGATGGGTGCGCGACAGGAAGATCTGCGGGCCGCGCGGCTCCTCGCGAACGTCGTAGATATAGGCGCGCACGCGGTCGCTGGGGCGCAGCGCCTCGCGCGGGATGCTTTCGTCGCGGCGGATGATGGCCTCGGCGCGGCCGCCGAGATCGACGATGACGTTGCCGAAATCGACGCGCTTGACGGCGCCCGAGACGATCTCGCCGACGCGGTCCTTGAACTCCTCGTATTGCCGCTTGCGCTCGGCCTCGCGCATGCGCTGGGTGATCACCTGCTTGGCGGTCTGCGCGGCAATGCGGCCGAAATCGATCGGTGGCAGCTCGTCGGTGAGGAAGTCGCCGACCTGGGCCTCGGGGTTGCGGCGCTGCGCCTCGGGCACCGCGATCTGCGTCGCCTCGTTCTCGACCACGTCGACGACCTGCATGAAGCGCAGCAGGCGGATCTCGCCGTTGCGGCGGTCGATTTCGGCGCGGATGTCGTGCTCCAGGCCGTACTTGGAGCGGCCGGCCTTCTGGATCGCCATCTCCATCGCCTCGAGGACCTCCTCGCGGTCGATGCTCTTCTCGCGCGCCACCGCGTCCGCGACCTGGAGCATCTCCAGGCGGGGGATGTCTGCGGTCGTTACCATGTCATCGCTCCCATCCGTTCAGTGTGCCGAAGCCGGCGCGCGTCCAGCGGCGCCGGAATCGTCGGACTTCGAACTCTCCTCGATCAACGCGTCCGTCAGTACAAGCTTGGCCCGGTGAACCGTCGAGAGCGGGATGGCGATCTCGCCGCCCTCGTCCATCCGCAGGCGGGCGATGTCGTTCTCCAGACCCAGGATCACGCCCTTGACCCGGCGGCGGCCGTCGACCGGTTCGCTGAGCTCGACGCGCGCCACGTGGCCCGCCCAGCGCGTCCAATCCTTGCGCCGCGTCAGCGGCCGGTCGATGCCCGGCGAGCTGACCTCCAGCTCGTAGGCATGCGGGATCGGATCCTCGACATCGAGCACGGCCGACACCGATCGGCTGATCGCGGCGCAATCCTCGACCGACATGGCCACGCCGTCGAGGCGCTCGGCCATGATCTGCAGCCGGCCCTCACGACCTCCGGCCATCAGGACGCGCACGAGTTCATAACCCAGCCCCTCGATGGTCGGTGCCAACAGGGCCGCGATGCGCCGTTCCGGTTCCGTCAGTCGACCGTTGTCCACTGGCCTTCCGTCTTGCCCGGCGGCCCACGATCCCGGTGCTTCAAACGACAAGAGCGGGCTTTCGCCCGCTCTTTGTTGTTAGGTCCGGTATCGGACCGCCTGTAATGTGCCGCTGCATATAGTAAAGGGCCCCCCGCGAGTCCAGCGGAATCGGGCCGAAACGTTCCTTTCGGGGGCCGCCCTTGCGCCGGATCGGGGCGGGCTGATACCACGCTTTCGGGGGCCCGTAGCTCAGCTGGTCAGAGCGGACCGCTCATAACGGTTTGGTCGCAGGTTCAAGTCCTGCCGGGCCTACCACGAACCCGCCACGAACCCGACGGCACGATGGGTGGATCGGACCTGCGGCCTTGCGCTTCTTGCCCGGCTCTCCAGCTGAAATGGCGGAGTTATCAGGGCAGTACCCGGATTCTCTCACCTCCGCGGCAACAATACGTTCCTGTGACGATCGATTTCTGCGACAATCCGGGTCCGGCCGCACACCGGCTACGGTGCTGGGAATGAGCGACGCGCAATCTGCCTACGATCGCGGCGACTATCCGACCGCTCTCCAGCTCTGGTCGGCTCGCGCGCTGCGGGGAGAGGCGAGTGCCCAGGTCAATCTCGGGTGGATGCACGCCCGGGGCCAGGGAACGCCCAGGAATCTTGCCGAAGCGATCAGGTGGTTCCGGCTGGCCGCCGAAGCCGGGGATGCCAGTGCCCAGACGACCTTGGGGGTGATGTACGCCGGTGGCCGCGGCCTGCCGCGCGACGATGTCGAGGCGATCAAATGGTTCCGGCTCGCCGCTGCGCAGGGCCGCGCGGTCGCCCAGGCCGCCCTCGCGGAGATGGATGCCGAGGGCCGGGGCGCGCCGCTGCAGGTTGGCCGGTCGGTACGGGAGGTGGAGCCGGCCTCCAAGGCACAAGCCGTGCACTTGTCTCCTGAGATTCTGCACAGCCCAGCGTGGCGCGGCCTCAGCGGACCGGCTGTCAAGGTCTGGCTGGAGCTGCGCAGCAGATTCACGGGCGGCAACAACGGTCAGCTGACCTTGAGCCTGGACGAGGGGGCACGCCTGCTGCGGCTGGGCAAGGCAACCGTAAAGCGCGCCTTCGACGAACTTCAGGATGCCGGCTTCATAGCCCTGACCAGTCGGGGCCAGTGGAAGGGCCGGATTCCCAGCAAGTGGGCGATGACCGATCTTGATCTCGATGGGGAGAGGGCGACAAAAGCGTGGCAGGGCCGTAACTTAGCCAACGGAGAAAAGCTCGGTACCACAATGGTCCCATCCCGGGATTAGGGGTCGGAACGGGAACCGAAACGGGCCGCCAGAGTGAACCTTTTGGGTGTGATTGCGATTTGTACCGCATGTGTCGGTTCTATTGTGTTTCGGTTTCAATATGGACCGACAGTATCCGGGCCGTATTGAAACCGAGAGATCTGATGGAGCCTAGCTCGTCGTGTCGCGCTTGCCGCCTGCCATTACTTCACCATGTGCAGCCCGGCCGCGATAACGCACATGGACAGAGCCGTGTATCCGGCCAACGCGGCGTAACGGCGGATCACGTCGCTGCGGATCTGCTGGATCACCGTCTCGGGGTAGCCGGGCGGCAGGTCACGCCCCCGATCCAGCAGCAGCCACGCCTCCGTTCGCCGAATCGGGACTCGCAGCGCATTGCGATGCTGGAACTCCAGGACGAGGTACATGAAGGTGGTGAGCGCTGCACCCACCTTGAAGCTCAGCACAAGGTCGAAGGCCAGCCCGGCCATGGTCGTGGCGATCGCGAGCACGCCGAAACCGCATCCGCGCAGCACGCACATCTCGACGACGTACTCGATGCGGTTCATGGTCCGGCCTCCAGCCGCGCATCATGCGATGGGCCGGCCGGAGTGGTCCATCCCTAGCCGGATACCATGTTGCCGAGGGGTGGCACGAGCCCGGCCACCCGCATGACGACGTAGAAGACGTAGCGCGCGACCAGCACCCAGAAGCCGGCGACGAGCGGCAGAAAGGCCGCGAGCACGAAGCCGGGGGTGATCGGCCGCACGAGTGCCAGCAGCCAGTCGGTCAGGCGGCAGAAGTTCCGCCAGATGTAGTTTGGATGCCCAGGCGGGAAGAACAGGCCCAGGACGAAGCGACCGATGCACGTCCAGAACAGTGCCGACAGCAGGTAGTTCGGCACCTGGTAGGGCCAGTAGGCCCAGAAAAGATTGACCGTCTCGCCCACGCCTCGCTCCGCCGCCCGGAAGTGGAACGCGGGGCCACAGGCCCCGCGTCTGGCTTTAGCGTATCTGGCAGCGCTATTCGACCAGCGCCGCCTTCTGGCTGGTCAGCCGGACCCCGCCCTTGGGGACGCGGATCGAGTCGATGAAGTCCTGCATCGCGCGCGACGGGGCCGGCGTCATCAGGCTCACCACCACGGTGACGAGGAAGGCAACCGGGATGCCGAAGATGCCGCAGGAGATGTTGCGAATGCCGAACCACAGAGGCATGCCGTAGTACTGGGTGCCGATCAGATAGAACAGGCAGAGGCCGAAGCCCGCCGCCATGCCGGCGCCGGCACCCCAGGCCGTGGTGCGCTTCCACCACACGCCCAGCACCAGGGGCGCGAACAGTCCCGAAGCGGCGAGCGAGAAGGCCCACGCGACCATCGCCACGATCGTTGACGGCCGGGTCGATGCCGTCGCCGCCGCCGCGATGGCGACGAAGATCAGGATGACGCGGGCCACGATCAGCCTGGCCTTGGCGTCGGCCTTGGGGTTGATCATGCGGTAGTAGAGATCGTGGCTGAGCGCGTTGGCGATCGCCAGCAGCAGGCCGTCGGCGGTCGACAGCGCGGCAGCGAAGCCACCGGCGGCCACGAGACCCGATATCACGTAGGGCAGGCCGGCAATCTCCGGCGTCGCGAGCACGATGATGTCGGGATGGAAGGTCAGCTCCGACAGCTGCAGGATCCCGTCGCCGTTGGCATCCTTGATCGACAGCATGCCGGAGATCTCGGCCCATTTGGCGACCCAGGCCGGCAGCTTGGCGATCTCGGTGCCGACCAGGCTGCCGTAGACCTCCCACTTCGCGAAGGCGGCATAGGCCGGCGCTGTGAAGTAAAGCAGGAAGATGAACAGCAGGCTCCAGGCCACTGACTTGCGGGCTTCACGGACGTTGGGCGTCGTGAAGTAGCGCATCAGGATGTGCGGCAGCGAAGCCGTGCCGATCATCAGGCAGAGGATCAGGAACAGGAAGTTCAGCATCTCGGTGGTACTGAACTGGCCCCTGGCGTCGACGAAGGGCGCGACGTGGTGCTTGACCACACCCAGCTTGTCCTCGAGCGCGGTGATCGCCTCGAGCGCCTGGCCGTACATGATCTGCGGCACCGGAACCCCGGTCTTCTGTGCCGACAGCCAGACCACCGGGATCAGGTAGGCGACGATGAGGATGATGTACTGCGCCACCTGGGTCCAGGTCACCGCCCGCATGCCGCCGAGCATCGAGCACACCAGGATGCCGAGCAGGCCGACATAGCAGGCGACCTCGAAGTTCAGCCCGATGGTCCGGGCGGCGATCAGGCCGACGCCGAAGACCTGTGCCACGACGTAGGTGAAGGACGCCGCCATCAGCACGACGACGCCCAGCAGCCGCACGGTGTTGCTCTCGTAACGGGCGCCGAGGAAGTCGGGCACCGTGTACTGGCCGAACTTGCGCAGGTATGGCGCCAGCAGGATGGCCACCAGCACGTAGCCGCCGGTCCAGCCCAGCACGTAGCCGAGGCCGCCATAGCCCAGCACATAGAGGGAGCCGGCCATGGAAATGAACGAGGCGGCGCTCATCCAGTCCGAACCGGTCGCCATGCCGTTGTAGAACGCCGGCACGACGCGACCCGCCACGTAGTACTCTGAGACCTGCGCGGTTCGCGACAGGTAGCCGATGATGGCGTAGACGAGGATCGTGCCGAGGATGAAGCAGTAGCCGATGATCTTCTGCCCGAGGCCCATCTGCTCGAGGATGGCCAGTAGGATCGTGAACCCCACGAAGCCGCCGGTGTAGATGCCGTAGATCCGGCCGAGATTGCTGATGAAGTCGCCTTTGGTCGCCATGATCGCCCCCCTCAGTCCTCGGCCACGTTGAACTCTTCATCGATGGCGTTCTGCCGTCCGCCATACCAGAAGATCACCCAGACGAAGATGATCAGCGATCCCTGGGCCGCCATGTAGAAGCCCAAGGGGAAGCCGAGGATCTTGACCTCGTTCAGGGGCACGGCGAAGAAGTGGACCGCGAAGCTGAAGATGAACCAGATGGCCAGGACCCCCCACATCAGCGTGCTTGTCCTGTTCCAGTACGCCTTGGCTTTCTCGGGCGTGAGGCCTGTATCCGACATTGGCGTTCCCTTCCCAATTTGGCGGTAATGTTTCATGGCCCGCGCCCGTCCCGCCATTCGACCTTGGTCGTAATGCGGATCGGGCGGTCTTGCCGTTCTGTGGCGCGGCTCGAGGAGGGATCGCGATGAAGCTGCTCGGCGTCATCCTGTCGACGCTCGGCGCGCGGCGCGTGTCGCGGCGCATCGCCGACGCGGCGGCGTTCGCCGATTTCGCCGGCCGCGAGGCGCTCTATCTCGCGCAGAAGACGACGATCGAATATTGCCGCGCGCGCTCGGGCTTCAACTACGAGAAGCTGTCCAAGGAAAAGACGTTCATCGAAGCCTTCGACATCGCGCGCGCCGAGGCGTTCGCGGCCTGCCTGTCGGACGTCGTGCTGGTTGCCGAGGCCAGGCTGCGCCAGGCGGTGCCTGCCGGGCGCGAGGCGGTCTTCGAGGCGGCGCTGCGGCGCGGCTTTGTCATTGCGCTTGCAAGCGTGCCGCCGCCCGCCGGCGATGCCGCGCGGTGGGAAGCGGCGGCAGCGGACTTCGCCACACGGCTGGCGCACGCGCGTCTCGCGCCTCCGCGCCGTCCCGACGAGATCGCGCGGCATGGTGGCCGCCGGCTGTTCCAGGCGCTGCCGTTCGATCGTGCCGTCGTGGCTTATGACGGCGAGATGGTGGTCAATGCTCTGCGCTTCGCCATGGTCCGCTTCGACGGGCTGGCCGCCGGCGAGATCGATGTCGCGGCGCTCGTCGCCGACCTTTGTGGCGATCCGCCCGGTCCCGCGCGATGAGCCGGGTGGCGACCACGCTCGCGGGCAGCCGGTTTGTTGCGCTCGACACCGAGACCACGGGCCTGTCGGTATGGCGGGACGCCGTGGTCTCGATCGCGCTCGTAGAGCTCGTCGATGGCCACCCGGCCGCCGCGCCGCTGATCGACGCGCGCGTGCGGCCCGGCCGGTCGATTCCGGCCAGCGCCACCGCCATCCACGGGATCGCCGACGCCGATGTCGCCGCGGCGGCGCCGCTGTCGTCGCTGTGGCCGCGGCTGACGACGGGGTTCGACGGCGCTGTGGTCGTCGGCCATGGCATCGGTTTCGACATGGCCATCCTCAAGCGCGAGGCGCGCCGGGCGGCATTGCCCTGGCGCGCGCCGCCGACCCTTGATACCCGGGCGCTGTCGGTGGCGCTGGAGCCGCGCCTTCTGCACCTCGATCTCGCCGAGATCGCCCATCGCCACGGCGTGGAGTGCGGCGCCCGCCACACCGCCTTGGGGGATGCCCTGACGGCGGCCCGGTTGTTCGGCCACCTGGTCGGTCGCCTCGAGGCGATCGGCGTGCACACCGTCGCCGCTGCCGCCGCCTTCGCCGAACGCGCCCACGCGCTGCGCTGAGGAGGCGGCCCCACGATGGACGTTTCGGCCCTCAGAACGCTCGACAGCTGGCCCTACCGGCATCGGCTGGCCGACGTGATGCGCACGCCGGTCGCGACGGTGACGGCCGACACCACGCTGGCCGAAGCCGCTCGCCGGATGGTTCAGGCCGGCATCGGCGCCCTGCCGGTGGTCGATGACGGTGGCTGCATCATCGGCATCCTGTCCGAGCGCGATGCATTGCGGCTCGCTGCCGAGGGCGGCGCGCCCACCGCGCATACGGTCGGCTCGCTGATGTCCGCGCCGGTCGATGCGATGCCGGCCGACACCTTCGTCTATCGGGCCCTGGCGCGGATGCAGCGGCGCGGCTTCCGCCACATGCCGGTGGTTGATGCGGCAGGCCATCCGGTCGGCATGGTATCGGCCCGTACGTTGCTGGCGCAGCGCGCCGCCTTCGCGCTGGCGCTTGGCGACGAGATCGATGTGGCTGCCGATGCCGCCGCCCTGCGCGCTACCCACGACCGACTGCCGGCCCTGGCGACCGCGTTGCTCGCCGACGACGTGTCGCCACCTGCCGTGGCCGCCGTGATCGCCGCCGTCACCCGCGACATGACGGGCCGGGCGGCGGCACTCGCGCAGGCGGCGATGATCGAGGACGGCAGGGGCCCCGCGCCCTGCGGGTGGTGCCTGCTGGTGCTGGGATCGGCGGGGCGCGGCGAGAGCCTGCTGGCGCCCGATCAGGACAATGCGCTGATCCTCGATCCGCGGCCGGAGCAGGACGCGTCTGCGGTCGACGACTGGTTCGCCGCCTTTGCCGGTCGCCTGAACGCGATCCTGGATTCCGGCGGCATCCCGCTCTGCAAGGGTGGCGTGATGGCCCGCGAGGCTGATTATCGGCGCACGCGCGCGGGGTGGCGCACGACCGTCGCGCGCTGGGCGGAGAATCCCGACGGCGAAGCCGTGCTGGCGGCTGACATCTTTTTCGACCTCGTATCGGTGGCCGGCGACGCGACGCTGGCCGACGGGCTGCGCCAGGACGCGATCGCCGCCGTTGCGAGCTCGCCGCTGTTCCTGCGCCGGCTGGCCGAACCGGTGGGCGGTGCCGAGGCGGCATTGGGCTGGTTCGGCACCATTCGCCTCAAGGAGGGTCGCGTGGACGTCAAGCGCGCCGTCCTCATGCCGATCGTGGCGACGCTGCGCGTGCTGGCGCTGCGACGCGGCATCAAGCAGGTGGCCACGAAAGAGCGCCTGCGGGAGCTTCGTGCGCAGGGCGTGGTAAGCGAGGCCGACGCGACGGCGCTTGAGAGGGCGCGCGAGACGGCAATGGCGGTATTGCTGCGCCAGCAGATCGCCGACATCACCGCCGGCAAAGCGCCGGGCAATGCCGTCGATCCGGGCATCCTGGATCGCCCCGCCCGCCGGGCGCTGCGCTGGTCGATCGAGCGGGCGACGCTGATGCCCGGCTTGGTCGGCGACGCCCTGTGATCGCGGGCGCACCTTGACCATTTCGGTCGGCGGGAGCGATGGTTTGGCGATGGCCGTTCCCGCCGCATCGCCGCAGGCCTTCCTCGTCGCCGACGATCACCCGATGGTGCGCGATGCGCTGGGCACCGCGCTGGGCCAAAGCTTCCCCGGCGCGCTTATCGCCACCGCCTCGACCCTGGCCGAAACCGAGGCGGCGCTGGAGCGCGAGCCTGAGTTCGACGCGCTGCTGCTCGATCTCGACATGCCCGGCATGGATGGGCTGACCGGCCTGGCGCTCCTGCGCTCCAACTATCCGGCAGTGCCGATCATTGTCGTCTCGGCGGCGCAGGATGTGCAGATCGCACGGCGGACCATCGAGTTCGGTGCTTCGGCGTTCATCGCAAAATCGGCGCCGCTCGACGAGATCGGCGGGGTGGTGCGCGGCGTGCTGCGCGGGGAAGTCTTCGCGCCGCCGGGCGTGCCGGCCGGGTCGGGGTCCGCCGAGTCATTCGCCCAGCGCGCCCAGCAGCTGACGCCGCAGCAATGGCGGGTGCTGTCGCTGATGGTGCACGGGGACCAGAACAAGGTGATCGCCCACAAGCTGGGTGTCGGCGAGGCCACGGTGAAGGCGCATGTCACCGTCATCCTCAGGAAGCTCGGGGTGCGTTCGCGCACCCAGGCGGTGATCGAGGCGCGTCACCTCGCCTTGCCGCCGGCGGGGTGAAGGTGTAGACGGGCCGCGTCCGCGACATCCAGCCAGGGAGGACCGCGTTGGGCACATACAACCAGTATCAGACGCGCGGTCCCGTCACCGCCCCACGATCCGAGCGCATCGTGGGGCCGGCCGACAGCAGGGACTGACGCCGCAGGCGTTCCCGACGAAGTCTGGTCTGCCCCCAGGGCGCGTGCGCGCGCCCGTTTCCAAGACGGCAAGACCAGCGAGATTCCCATGGCTACCATCAGCCTGCGCGGCGTGAGCGTCCTGACGCCCGATCCGCTTTTCCGTGACCTGACCTTCGTCGTCGGCGAGTCCGATCGCATCGGCCTCGTGGCCGGCAACGGCGCCGGCAAGACCACGCTCCTGCGCTGCCTCGCCGGCGCCGCCGAGCCGACGTCCGGCGACATCGTGCGTTCGCGCGGCCTGCGCATGGGCATCGTCGAGCAGGATGTGCCGGCGACCTGGCTCGACCTGACCCTGGCCGAGGTCGTGCGCCGCGGCCTGCCCGCGGCGATGCGCGAATCCGAGTCGTGGCGCGTCGATCTCGTGCTCGACGAGTTCGAGACGCCCGCCGACATGCGCGAGCGCGTCATGCGCGCGCTGAGCGGCGGCTGGCAGCGCCTGGCGCAGATCGCGCGCACCTGGGTCGCGGATCCCGACGCGCTCCTGCTCGACGAGCCGACCAATCATCTCGACCTGGAGAAGATCCGGCTGCTCGAGGCGTGGCTGACGTCGCCGCTGCGCCGCGTGCCGATGGTGATCGCCAGTCACGACCGGCGCTTCCTCGATACATGCACCAACCGCACGCTGTTCCTGCGGCCGGAGGCCTCGCGCTACTACGACCATCCGTTCTCGACGGCGCGCCGGTTGCTTGCCGACGATGACGCCGCGCAGGAGGCCAGGTTCGCCAGGGATGCGCGCGAGGCCGATCGCCTGCGGCGCAGCGCCGGCGAGCTCAAGAACATCGGCATCAACAGCCTGAGCGACGCGGCGCAGAAGAAGGCGGCGCAAATCTACCGGCGCGCCGAGGCGCTCGAACGCACCATGAAGCCGGCCCATGTCGAGCGCGCCGGCGACATCCGGCTGGCCAATCGCGGCACGCATGCGCGCGTGATGCTGGGTCTCGACAGGGTCACGGTACGCACGCCCGACGGCCGGGCGCTGTTCACGACGGGCAGGCTCGAGATTCGACAGGGCGATCGGATCGTCGTGCTCGGCGCCAACGGCGTCGGCAAGTCGCGCTTCGTCGCCCTGCTACGCCAGGCGATCGCCGCGCCAGACAGCGTCGCGGGTGTGCGCATCAGTCCGACGTTGGTCCTCGGCTATGTCGACCAGGCGATGTCGCATCTGCCCGACGACAGGACGCCGCTGTCGTTCATCACGGAGACGTTTCGGCCCGGCGATCAGCGCGCCACGAGCCTGCTGGCGGGGGCCGGCTTCCCGCTCGACCGCCAGCGCCGTCCGATCGCGACGCTGTCGCCCGGCCAGAAGGCGCGGCTGGGCCTGCTGGCGCTGCGACTGGCCGATCCGAACTTCTACCTGATGGACGAGCCGACCAACCACGTCGACATCGCCGGGCAGGAGCGGCTGGAGCGGGAGATCCTGGCGCACGAGGCGACGTGCGTGCTGGTCTCGCACGACCGGCATTTTGCGGCCGCGATCGGCACGCGCTTTCTGCTGGTCGACAAGGGCGCGATGGTCGGGATCGACGCGGCGCCGGGGTTTTCCCCGGCCTGAGGTGCGGCCAGGGCAGGGTTGACTGGTGTCACCCCGAGCGCAAGCGAGGGGTCCAGGCCGGCCCTGGGTCCCTCGCTGACGCTCGATATGACAAGGGGGAATTGACCAGCCGCACGCCGCTGCGAATCCCTTGCTTGCCGCGCTCGGCATGAGAGAGATGATTTCGGCCCGTCCGGGCATTGCTTTAGGGTGGCCGCCCGAAGGCACGGGGGAGAGCATGAAGCATCGACTGGGCCGGCGCGACCTCATCGCCGCGACACTGATCGTCGCGCTGGGCGGCTGCGCGCAGCGATCCAGGCCGACGGTGGCCGCCCCGCCCGCCCCGCCGCGCCAGGTCTACAATCCCGGCGACGTCGACCCCGGTCTCGCGGAGAAGATCCAGTTCCACGCCGATCGCAACCAGGTGCCGGTCGAGCTGGTGCACAAGGTGATCCGCCGCGAGAGCCGCTACCAGCCGCGCGTCGTCGGCGCCGGCTTCGCCATGGGATTGATGCAGATCAAGTTCAGCACCGCGCGCGGCATGGGTTACGCCGGCACGCGTGACGGGCTGCTCGACCCCGACACCAACCTGCATTGGGGCGTCCGCTACCTTGCCGCCGCCTATCGCTACGCCGGCGGCGATCCGGTGATGGCGGACCGCCACTACGCCAGGGGCTTTCCGTACCGGCCCTGACGGCGCTGCTGTCACGCCGTCAGCCGCTCCGTGGGGCGGCCGCGCAGGCGCAGCAGCGCCCGCAGCGCAGCCGGCTTCACTGGCTTGTACAGCACCTCCACGCCCCGCGCGCGGGCGCGGGGACGCAATGTCGGATCGCGGTCCGCGGTAAGCACCGCGGCGGGCACGGCGAGCGCCCAGCGACGGCGCAGGGTCTCGATGATCTCCAGCCCGTCCGGCCCTTCGCCGAGATGCAGGTCGGCGACCACCAGGTCGGGGAAGCGACCGGCGCGGTCGACCGCCTCGATCGCTTCGTCGAGCGTGGCGGCGAGCGCGACCTGGCAGCCCCAGCCGCCGATCAGCGCGGCCATCGCCTCGAGCACCTGTGCCTCGTCGTCGATGCACAGCAGGAAGGCCTCGGGGTCGAAGACCGGCGCCGTCTGTTGCGTCAGTGCCGCCGGCGGTGCGGCGATCACAGAGGCGATGCGGCACACGTCGACATGAAAGGTCGACCCCTGGCCCGGCGCGGAACGCAGGCCGATCGGCAGGTCGAGCATGCGCGCGATGCGCTCGACGATGGCCAGCCCGAGCCCGAGGCCGCGCTCGCGCTCGCCGCGCTCGTCGTCGGCGTTGAGGCGCACGAACTCCTCGAAGATCATCGCCTGTTTGTCGTGGGCGATGCCGCGGCCGTTGTCGCGTACCTCGATGCGCAGCCGGTCGCCGGCGCGGCGGCAGCCGAGCAACACGCGCTGCGGCCGGCCCTCGGCGGCGCCGTAGCGGATGGCATTGGATAGCAGATTCTGCAGGATGCGGCGCAGGAAGGCGGGATCGGTCGACACGAAGGCGCGGCTCGGCACCACGCGCAGCTCGACGCCGTGGCGCTGCGCCAGCGGCGCGAAGGCGGTGGCCAGCGACTCGAAGAGCGGCTGCAGCGCGAAGGGCCGCGTCTCGGGCTGGAAGGCGCCGGCGTCAAGCTTGGAGATGTCGAGCAGCGCGTCGAGCAGCGATTCGACGGCGCCGAGGCTGAGGTCGATCTTGCCGCCCAGGTCGTTGTGCGGCTCGCGATCGATCAGGGCCGCGGTGAACAGGCGGGCGGCGTGCAGCGGCTGCAGCAGGTCGTGGCTGGCGGCGGCGATGAAGCGCGTCTTGCCGAGGTTGGCCGCCTCGGCCTCGGCACGGCTCGCCTCGAGCTCGGCGGTGCGCTCGATGACGCGCTGCTCGAGGTGCTCCTTGGCCTGGCGGAGGTCGGCCTCGGCCCGTCGCGCCTGGGTGATGTCCTGGTAAAGCAGGAAGAATCCGACGACGTCGCCGTTGTGGTCGAGGTGCGGGATATAGGTGCCGGCGGCGACCTCGATCTGCACGTCGTTGGTCGGGAACTCGATCTCGAAATGCTGCTCCTGTCCCGCGAGCACACCGTCGATATGCGGCTTGAGCTGGCCATAGCGCTCGGCGCCGATCACCTCCAGCGACGTGCGGCCCTCGGTCTGCTGGGCGGTGAGGTTCAGCGCCTGCTGGTAGGGCCGGTTGGTGAAGCGGTAGCGCTCGTCCTTGTCGAGATAGGCGATCAGCACCGGCACGTTGTCGGTGTAGACGCGGATGCGCCGCTCGCTGTCGCGCAGCGCCTCGGCCGTGCGCACGCGCGACGTGACGTCGTGGCAGGTGGCGACGAAGCCGCTGCCGGGCAGCGGATCGAGCCGGAGCTCGACGACGCGGCCGCCGCTCACCAGCTCGTGGATCTGCGCCGTGTCGGGTCGGCTCAGCAGACGCTCGACCTCGTCGGGGCCGCCGAGCTGCGCGGCCGGCGCGCCGACGGCGACCTTGTCGGGATCGAGCGACAGCAGGGTGGTGAAGCGCTCGTTGGAGATCTCCAGCCGGCCCTCGCGGTCGAAGGCGGCGATGCCCATGCCGACATGGTCCAGCGTGTTGCGCAGGATCTCGTAGTTGTAGCGGATCGCCTCCGACGCCTCGTCGATGATGGCGCGCGCCGTTCCGGGCAGGATCAGGCCGCGCCGCGCCGAGGCGGCGACGATGACGCGTGCCGAGGCGGCGCCCAACGTGCCCGACAGCGCCCGCTCGGTGCGCGCCAGCGCGGCCTGTGTCGAGAGCGGCCCGCCGGCGAAGACACGCTCGGCGCGCTCCGGCCCGATGAAGCGCGCCACGAGGTCGCGCAGCTCGGCGATGCGCGTCGCGGCCACCGGCACCGGCGAGGCGGGCTGCTCGGGATCGGTGCCGAGCACAAAGGAATCGGCTTGCTGGCGATCGCGGCCCAGCGGACGGGCGAGCAGGGAGACGCCGACCAGCAGCAGCGTGTTGACCAGCATGCAGACGATGAAGCCCTGACCGACCGGATCGAGCTCGGCCAGCGATCCGGGCAGCCACGGCTGCAGCGGCGTGCTCTGCCTGCCGCCGCTGGTCGCCTGGCCCAGCGAGGGCAGCAGCAGGGCGTAGAGCCAGACGACGAAGCCGCCGGCCAGGCCGGCGACGACGCCGTAGCGGTGCGCGCCCCGCCAGTACAGTCCGAGCACCAGTCCGGGCGCGAAATTCGCCACGGCGCAGAACGAGATCATGCCGATCGAGGCCAGCGGCAGGTAGCCCGAGATCACCCGCTCGTAGGCGTAACCGGCGAGCAGGATGAGCACGACGGCGATGCGGCGCACCAGCACGACCGTGCCGCCCATCTCGCTGGCGCGGCCGGCCTCGCGGCGCAGCAGATAGGGCATCACCAGCTCGTTGCCGATCATGCTGGAGAGCGCCATGCAGGCGACGATCACCATCGATGTCGCCGCCGACAGGCCGCCGATGAAGACGAACAGCGACAGCCAGTTCTCGCCGCCGCTCATCGGCAGGCGAAGCACGAAGAGGTCGGGATCGCTGCCCGGTCCCAGCAGCAGCAGCCCGCCTACCGCCAGCGGCACGACGAACAGGTTGATCAACACCATGTAGAGCGGGAACAGCCAGCGCGCGGTCCTGAGGCTTGAGGGATGGTCGTGCTCGACCACGGCGACGTGGAACTGGCGCGGCAGGCAGAGGAAGGCCGTGCCAGCCAGCAGCGTGAGCACGATCCACGACAGCGTCGAGCCCTGGTTGGTGACGCGATCGGCGATCGCCGGCGCTGCCGCGACCTTGGCCAGCAGATCGGCCGGCCCGTCGAACAGGACGAAGAGCACGAAGGGGCCGACGGCGAGCAGGGCGGCGAGCTTGACCACCGACTCGAAGGCGATGGCCAGCATCATGCCGCGATGCTGCTCGGAAGCCTGCACGTTGCGCACGCCGAACAGGATGGTGAACACCGCCATCAGCGCGGCGACGAACAACGAGGTGTCGGTGTAAACCACTGCCGACGCGCCGCTGTGGTCGCCCGAGCCGGCGATCGCCTTGAAGCTCGAGGACACCGCCTGCAACTGCAGGGCGATGTAGGGCAGCACGCCCACCGAGGCGAGCAGCGTGGCAGTGACGCCGACGGCGCGGCTCTTGCCGTAGCGCGAGGCGAGGAAGTCGGCGATCGATGTGACGTTGTTGCGCTTGGCCGCCTGCACCATCTTGCGCAGCATCGGATAGCCCGCGATGACCACGATCGCCGGGCCGACATAGATCAGGACGAAGTCGAGTCCGCTGGTCGCGGCGCGGCCGACGGCGCCGTAAAACGTCCACGACGTGCAGTAGATCGCCAGCGACAGGCTGTAGACCACCGGCCCCATGGCGCCGGTCGACCAGGTGCGCGCGTGGCGGTCGCCGAGCCACGCCACCGCGAACAGCAGCCCGAGATAGGCGAGCGAGAGGCCGAAGACCGCTGTCTCCTGCAGCATTGTCCCGTCCGAAGGTGTTTCTTCCCAGGAGGCATAAGACTACGCGGCCGGGACGCTGTCCATGCGCGCGCCTGGGCCGCCACGTTGATCCGGCGCCGCCCAGCCGCTACAACCCGCGCCAATTCCGACATCCCTGCCCGAGGATCGCCCGATGGCCGCCTACCAATACGTCTACGTGATGAAGGGTCTGTCCAAGACCTATCCCGGGGGCAAGCAGGTGCTGAAGGACATCTGGCTGAGCTTCTTCCCCGGCGCCAAGATCGGCGTGCTGGGTCTGAACGGCTCGGGCAAGTCGACGCTCCTGCGGGTGATGGCCGGGCAGGACGACAATTTCACCGGCGAGGCCTGGGCGGCCGAGGGCGTGAAGGTCGGGCTGCTGGCGCAGGAGCCCGAGCTGGATCCGACCAAGGACACGCTGGCCAACGTCATGGAGGGCGTCGGCGAGACGGCTCACCTGCTGAAGCGCTTCGAGGAAGTGTCGGCGGAGTTCGCCAATCCGGACGCCGACATGGACAAGCTGATCGCCGAGCAGGCCGAGCTGCAGGAGAAGATCGACAACGCCAATGGCTGGGACCTGCAGCGCACGGTCGAGATCGCCATGGACGCGCTGCGCTGCCCGCCGGGCGACGCCGACGTGAGCAAGCTCTCCGGTGGCGAGCGCCGGCGCGTGGCGCTCTGCCGGCTGCTGCTGTCGAAGCCCGACATGCTGCTGCTCGACGAGCCGACCAACCACCTTGACGCCGATTCGGTGGCCTGGCTGGAGCGCTTCCTGCACGACTATCCCGGCACCGTCGTCGCCGTGACCCACGACCGCTACTTCCTCGACAATGTCGCCGGCTGGATCCTCGAGCTCGATCGAGGCCAGGGCATTCCGTGGGAAGGCAACTACTCCTCGTGGCTGCGCCAGAAGGAGACGCGGCTGGCGATCGAGGAGAAGACCGCCGATGCCCGCCGGCGCACACTGCAGCGGGAATTGGAGTGGATGGGCCAGAGCCCGCAGGCGCGGCGCAGCAAGAGCAAGGCGCGCATCGCCGCCTACGAGCAGATGCTGGCCGAGAGCGACCAGCAGACCCTGGACAAGGCGCAGATCGTCATCCCGCCCGGCCCGCGCCTGGGCGACCTCGTGATCCGCGCCGAGAAGATCTCCAAGGGCTATGGCGATCGCCTGCTGATCGACGGGCTGAGCTTCAACCTGCCGGCCGGCGGCATCGTCGGCGTGATCGGCGCCAACGGCGCGGGCAAGACCACGCTGTTTCGCATGATCACCGGCCAGGAGAAGGCCGACACCGGCAGCTTCACCGTCGGCCCGACGGTGAAGCTGGGCTACATCGACCAGTCGCGCGAGAGCCTCGATGCCAACAAGACGGTGTGGGAGGAGATTTCCGGCGGCAACGACATGATCATGCTGGGCAAGCGCGAGGTGCCCAGCCGCGCCTATTGCGGCGGCTTCAACTTCCGCGGCCCCGACCAGCAGAAGAAGGTCGGACAGCTCTCCGGCGGCGAGCGCAACCGCGTGCACCTCGCCAAGATGCTGAAGACCGGCGCCAACGTGCTGCTGCTCGACGAGCCGACCAACGACCTCGATGTCGACACGCTGCGGGCGCTGGAAGAGGCACTGGTCGATTTCGCCGGCTGCGCCGTCATCATCAGCCACGACCGCTGGTTCCTCGACCGCATCGCCACCCACATGCTGGCCTTCGAGGGCGACAGCCAGGTGGTGTGGTTCGAGGGCAACTACCAGGACTACGAGGCCGACCGTAAGCGCAGGCTGGGTGCGGAAGCCGACCAGCCCCACCGCATCAAGTACAAGCCGCTGGTGCGGGCTTGACTCCTTACCTTTCCCCCGCTGGCGGTGGAAGGTAGAAAGCCGCGTCGCCGCGCGCATTGCGGCGGGGGTCGAATTGTGCAAAGTCACCGCGAAAGGCGTCCGGACCGACCTCCGGCGGTCCTGTCGCGGCCTCCCTCCGCCGCGGCGCTCCCACTCATTGTCGGTGAATGAACCTTGTCGGGGATGCGGCAAACAATCAGCAGCTTCCTGCGATCGCCGATCGGACGTCTGCTGAAGGATATCGCGCGGCGCTACCGCGGCGGGCTGTGGACGGTCTTCATCGTCTCCAACGTCGTCGCCATCGTAGGCGCGCTGCAGTATCCGCTGATCACGGTGTTCGTCAGCGCCGTCGCCGGGCAAACGCCGCAGGACGGCATCACGTCGGGCATCATCGAGTGGCTGCATCAGCTGCCGGGCCTGAACACCTTCGAGGGCCAGCGTGGCGTGATCATCAGCATCCTGGTGGTGCTGTTCTTCCAGATCTCGCTCAACGCCCTGGTCGCCTATCTCTACTCGCGGGTCGTCGCCACCGTGAACGCCCGCATCGCCAGCGACCTCGTCGTGCTGGCCGCCGACAAGGCGCTGGGCATGCCGATCGAGTACTTCGACCGCTCGAACACCGGCGAGCTGCGCGCCAAGCTCACCGAGCCGCCGCTCAACGACATCCCGCACTTCATCTTCAGGCTGCAGGAGATCGTCTCACAGCTGGTGCGCCTGGCGGCGACGATCGTCGTGCTGTTCTGGCTGTCGACCCAGCTGACGGCGCTGATGGTGCCGGTGGGCATCATCATCGGCTTCCTGGTGAACCGCACCCACCGGCGCATCTTCAGCCTGCTCACCGCCATGCGCGCGGTCGAGATCAAGTTCGCCGGCCAGTCGCACGAGCTGCTCGAGGGCATGCGCGTCGTCAAGCAGAGCAACCAGGAACTGCGGATGCTCGATGCCTACGCGGATACCGGCGGCGACCTGATCGAGCGGCGCCGCGTGTTCGCGATCAAGCAGTCCGAGCAGAACTTCGTGCTCGAGGTCGGCGGCCTGCTGATGATCAGCTCGGTGTTCGGCGTGCTGGCGCTTTCGGACTGGGGCAGCTTCGGCGAGCGGCTGGGCATCGGCGTCGGCTTCTTCGCCGCGATGATCCGCGCCTATATGCAGCTGCGCCAGATCGTGGCCGACGTCAATTCGCTGGCGCCGCAGCTGCCTCGCGTGAGGGGCTACGCCGACATCGTGCTGGCGGTCGAGCAGGCCAAGCCGCCGCGGCCGGAAGAGCCACCGCCGCCGCCCACCGGCGCCGGCGCGCTCGACGTGCACGGCGTCTGGTTCCGCTACGTCGAGGATCGCTGGGCGCTGAAGGACATCAACTTCTCGGTGGCCCCCGGCTCGACCACGGCGATCGTCGGCCTGTCGGGCTCGGGCAAGACGACCCTTCTGGAGATTCTCGCCCATCTGCGCTTCCCCGAGCGCGGGCGCGTGACGCTCGACGGCAAGGACCTCGACGACTACGACGCCAACGGCCTGCGCGGCGCCATCGGCTACGTCAACCAGGAGCCTTTCATCTTCAGCGGCAGCCTGCGGCGCAACCTGGTGTTCGCCAAGCCCGACGCCAGCGAGGAGGAGATCGAGAAAGCCATCCGCATGGCGGCGCTGACCGACGTCGTCGCAGGCTTCAACGGCAATCTCGAGGCGGAGATGGGCGATCGCGGCCGGCTGCTGTCGGGCGGCCAGCGCCAGCGCGTGGCGCTGGCGCGCGTGCTGATGCAGCAGCCGGCCTTCCTCATCCTCGACGAGGCGACCAGCGCGCTCGACATCAAGACCGAGCGCGTGATCTTCGATCACCTGATGGCGACGCGGCAGGAGCGCGGCCTGATCGCCGCGACGCACCGGCTGGTGTCGACGACCAATTTCGACCGTATCGTCATGATCCACGACGGCCGCATCGTCGAGGAAGGCAGCCATGCCGAGTTGATGGCGCATGGCGGCATGTACCACGACCTGTTCAAGTTCCAGACCGACGCCATCGCCTTCGCGCCGCAGGCCAGCCTGGCGTAGCGGCGCTCGCATGGAAGATCCCCTGCTGCGATGACAGGGATCACCTTGATGGCGGCTCCCGAAGCCGGACCGCCGCATTCGTCTTCGCCAGCCGTTCCATCCGCTCGCGGCTCGTCGCGTCGGCCGGTGCGTAGAGCGAGACGGCGAAGTCGCTGTCGCGGCCGGCTGGCTGCAGCACGGCGAAGTCGAACTCCATGTCGCCGACCAGCCCGTGCCGCACTGTCTTGCGCCAGATCGGCGGTTCGGCGAGTTCGCGATCGGCCCACCAGCGCGCGAATTCCTCGCTCGACGCAATGAGCAGCGCCACCAGCGACGCCAGCACCGGATCGTCGGCCATCGCCGCCGTCGCCAGCCTGAACTGCGCCACCGTCGAGCGCGCCACAGTCTTCCAATCGACGAAGATCTCGCGCCACAGCGGGTCGAGGAACATGCGGCCGATGACGCTGCCGCGCGCCGGATCACCGCTGTCGAAGGCGCCCAGCAACAGGCGGGCTGGCCGGTTGGTGGCGACGACCTGGCGGTAGCGGTTGGTGATGTATGCCGGGTGCGGCGCCAAGCCGCCGATCAGCGACAGCAGGTTGGCCGCCGGCATCGCCTCGCCGACCGGGCCGTCGCGCCAGTCGAGGTCCGGCCGCGCCAGCCGGAACAGATAGGTCTGCTCCGCCTGGCTCAGCCGCAGCGCCCGGCCGAGCGCGCGCAGCGCATGGGCGGAGGCGTTCACGTCGCGGCCCTGCTCGAGCCAGACATACCAGGTGGCGCTGATGCCGGCGGCTTCGGCGACCTCTTCTCGCCGCAGGCCGGCGGTGCGGCGGCGTCCACCGGGCGTGATCCCGAACGCCGCCGGGTCGAGTCGCTCGCGCCGGTTGCGCAGGAACCGCGCGAGTTCGTCCCGCCGCGTGGTGGTTTTCATACCAGGATAATATCTTATCTTTTACCAGTGTAGAACTTCCTTAGGATCCCGGCCTCCCGACCAAAGGACCCCCGAATGTCCCCACTCGGCGAGATCCGCCAGATCGACTGTACGGCCATCTACGCTCGCGACCTGAAGGCGATGCGGCACTTCTACGAGCACGTCATGGAGTTCCCGCTGATCCGGGTGCTGAGCGAGCGGTGGATCGAGTACCGCGTCGGCGGCACGACGCTGGCCCTCGCGGTGCACGGCCCGCGCTTCGGCGGCACGCCGCCCGCTGCCGGAGATCTCTCGGTGCAGCTGGCGTTCCGGGTCGCGCCGTCGGAAGTGGCGCGGTGTGCCGCGGCATTGGAGACCAAAGGCGTGACGCTGATCGCGCCGTTGACCGACCAGGCGTTCGGCCATCGCACGATCTTCTTCCGCGACCCCGACGGCAACGTGCTCGAGATCTATGCGGAGATATAGGGGCGCCGGCGAACGATCGCGCGCGGCTCTATGAGCGCACGCCTTCCACCGCCGCGAGCAGTTCGGCGCCAACCTCGTCCCAGTTGCGCGCCACGAAGCGCTCGCGGATGCGCGCGTTGGCCGCCTCGAGATAGCCCGGCTCGCCGATGACGCGGCGCAGCTCGGCGAGCCACGCCGCCTCGTCGTCGGTGTCGGCATGGAAGGCGAGACCCTGGCCGGCCTCGGGCAGCGACGTGTTGGCGGCGGCCAGGCAATACTTGCCGAAGGACAGCGATTCGAGGATCGGCAGGCCCCAGCCTTCGTACAGCGACGGGAAGAGGGTGAAGGCACAATTGGCATACAGCCAGGCGACCTCGCCGTCGGTCGGCCCCTCGACGAAGCGCAGCTTGCGGTTCCACATCAGCGTGTCGGCGGACATGGTCGCGAACAGTTCCTCGTAGCGCCAGCCGCGCTGGCCGGCGAACACCAGGGTTGGCGCCGCCTCGCCCAGCTCCTCGACCAGCCTGCGCCACAGACGATAGGCGAAAAGGTGGTTCTTGCGCGGGTTGATGGTCGAGACATAGACGACGAAGCGCCCCGGCTGCAGCGAATGGCGGGCCAGCGCCGCCGCGGGCCGCGGCACCACGCCGCCCTCGAGATCGGAGCTCAACGGCACGCGCACCACTGGCCGGATCGTCGCCTTCCGTTCGCGCGCATAGGCCTCGACGTCGTGCGCGACATAGGCAGAGGTCGCGCAAATCGTGTCGGCGCTCTCGATCAGGCCGTCGATGAAGCGCGTGAAGCGCCGGCGACCGGTCGCGTCGGTGAAGAACGCCGGCCGGCGGATCGGGATCAGGTCATGCACCAGGGCGACGAAGCGCACGCCGCGCTCGCGCTTCAGCCGTGCGATCTCGCGCAGCGGCGACGGGTTCCACCAGATGCCGAGCAGAAGCAGGGTCGAATCGCGCGCGAGCTCGACGGGACCGGAGGGCGTGTCGGACGGCTTTTCGCCGGCGCGCGTTTCCACCAGCACGTCGATGAAGTGGCCGAGGCGATCGGAGCCTTCGGTCAGCCGCAGGCGCTGCGCCATCGCGCGCCGCTCCTGTGGCGAGAAATGCTGCCAGGCCGCGGCGATCCGGCGAAAGGCGGCAAGCACGATGGTGCGGCCCGGTTCGCCGCTCACCGGCAAGCGACCGGCCAGCGCGGCCGACGCCCGGGCCAGCGCGCGCCGGAGTGCGGCCCTGGGATGCGGCTGCGGCGGCTCGGCACAGATCGCCTCGAGGTCGAGCGACTGCGCGCGCGTGATCGCTTCGAGGACGGCCGCGAAGTCGACCCGATGGAAATGCCTGTGCTGGTCGCTCCAGGCGACCACCGATGCGCCGCGTGCCGCGAGATATCGGGCGACCTCGTGCTCGACCCGGGGAATGCCGGTCTTCTTCTGGTGACGGCTCTCGAGCAGGTTGGTCACGCAGACATAGATCGGCGGTTGTTGCGTCACGTGCGCTTCCGCCGCCGGACGAGGGAAAATGGTGCCCCGAGTCGGATTTGAACCAACGGCCTACCGCTTACGAAGCGGTTGCTCTACCGCTGAGCTATCGGGGCGCCGCGCGGCTTGATACGGGAAACCACACCGGGCCGCAAGCTTGTCTGGCGACAAGCTTTTCCTTGCTCAGTCCCCCGCCGGCGCGGCATGGCTGCGGCCGTCCCGCGCATGACCCTTCTCGCCGCCGCCGCCCCGCTGGTTCTTGTCATCGTCCTGCTCGCCAGCGGCCGCTTCGGGGCCCTGGCGGCGGGCGCCGCCGGCCTGGCCGCAACGGTGATCGCCGCCCTGGGGCTGCACGGCACCGGGGGGTTCGCGGGCTTCGCCGTCGACCAGACCCTGGTCGGATCGTGGCTCTCCTGGCAGGTGATCTCGATCGTCGCCGGCGGCGTATTCTTCTACCGCTGCATCGCCGCCAGGGCGCAGCCGACGCCGCCATCGCAAACCATGGCAGCGGCGCCTGATCACCGCCGCCTGTACTTCGTCTGCTTCCTGCTCGGGCCCTTCGCCGAGGCGGTCACCGGCTTTGGCGTCGGCTACATCATCGCGCTGGCGGCGGTGAGCCGGCTGGGCATCGGCGGCGTGCCGGCGCTGCTCTTCGGCCTTTACAGCCAGTCGATGGTGCCGTGGGGCGCGCTGGCCGCAGGCACGACCGTGGGCGGGCTGCTCGCCGGCCTGTCGCCGACCACGCTCGGGGCGCTGTGCGGGCTGCTGCAGATGCCCGTGCATCTCGGCTACCTCGCCCTGTTCTGGTACTTCCGGCGCGGCATCGGCCCGGCCCCGACGGCCGCCCAGCGCCTCGACGACCTCGTGTGGACCATCGCGATCGTCGGCACGGTGTGGGCGTCGCATCTGGTCATCGATGTCGAGATCGCCGGCGCCGCGCCGCTGGGCGTGCTGGCGGCCTTGCGCTGGCTACGCGACGAGCGGCCCGATGCCGCGGCGCTGCGCCGCGCCGCGTCGGGTGCGGCGCCCTATGCGGCCCTGACCATCGCGCTGGTGCTGACGCGCACCGTCGCACCCTTGCAGACGATGCTGAAAAGCCTGTGGGCATGGCAGCCGATCGCCGGCCAGCCATCCTTCCCGCCGTTCTACGCGCCGGGCTTCTGGCTGCTCGCGGTCGGCCTGCTGAGCGCGCTGGCGCTGCGTGCACCCATCAGCGCCGTCGTAGGGAGCACGGCACGCGCGGCGTGGCGGCCCAGCGTCGTGACCCTGTTGTTCGTCATCATGGCCGCGTTCTATGTCGCGGCGGGCATGGCGGCGATCATCGCCGATGCGCTGTCCGCGGCGGTCGGCTCGGCCGCGGCGCTGGCGACGCCGCTGTTCGCGGCGGTCGGCGGCTTCCTCACCGGCAGTGGGGCCGCGTCGAACGCCATGCTGATGCCGATGCAGGGGGCACTGGCGGCCGAGACGCGCCTGCCGCTTGACTGGATCGCGGCGGTGCAGAACAGCGTCACCGCCAACCTCACCATGCTGTCGCCGATCCGCGTCTCGATGGGCGCGGCGATCCTGGCGCTGGCCGGCGGCGACGGCGCCGTCTATCGCCGCGCCTGGCCGCTGGCGCTGCCGCCGCTGCTCGTCGGCGTGGCGACGATCCTGGTGCTGCTGACGCGAAGCTGAGCTATAGCGTATTGAATCACTCTGTCATTCCGAGCGCAGCGAGGAATCCAGCGGAGATGCATGGATTCCTCGCTGCGCTCGGAATGACAGTGAACTCGCGTGCACGGGCCTTGAGCTAGGGTGCGGCGCGCTCTCGATGGAGGATTCTATGGCCAAGGTCGCCTTTCTCGGACTCGGCGTGATGGGCTTCCCGATGGCCGGGCATCTCGCGGCCAAGGGCCACGACGTCACGGTCTACAATCGCACCTTCGCCAAGGCCGAGCAGTGGACGCAGAAGCACAAGGGCGCGGCGAAGAAGACGCCGCGCGAGGCGTCGGAGGGCTGCGATATCGTCTTCTGCTGCGTCGGCAACGACGATGATCTGCGCTCGGTCGTGCTCGGCAAGGACGGCGCCTTCGCCGGCATGAAGAAGGGCGCCATCCTGTTCGACAACACCACCGCCTCCGCCAATGTCGCGCGCGAGCTCTACGCCGGGGCCAAGAAGCTCGGCCTGCATTTCGTCGACGCGCCGGTCTCGGGCGGCCAGGCGGGCGCGGAGAACGGCCAGCTCGCGGTGATGTGCGGCGGCGACCAGGAGCCGTTCGACCGCGCCAGGCCGGTGGCCGACAGCTTCGCCAAGGCCTGCACCCTGATCGGCCCCTCGGGCTCGGGGCAACTTACCAAGATGATGAACCAGATCTGCATCGCCGGCCTGGTGCAGGGGCTGAGCGAAGCGATCCATCTCGGCATGAAGGCCGGGCTCGACATCGAGAAGGTGATGGGCGTGATCTCCAAGGGCGCGGCGCAGAGCTGGCAGATGGACAATCGCTGGCAGAACATGGTCGCCGGCAAGTTCGACTACGGCTTCGCTGTCGACTGGATGCGCAAGGACCTCAACATCTGCCTCGACGAGGCGCGCAACCAGGGCGCGCGCCTGCCGGTCACCGCGCTGGTCGACCAGTTCTACGCCCAGGTGCAGCGCCGCGGCGGACGGCGCTGGGACACCTCGAGCCTGATCCACCTGCTCAACAACGACTGAGGTGCCGCGATGTACCGCCTGTTCGGACGCAGCGGCTGGGGCTCGGCGCTGATCGAGGCGCAGCTCGTGTGGTACGGCCGGCCCTTCGAGTTCGAGGAGGTCGGCGATCTCTTCAAATCGGCCGAGGCGCGCGAGAAGCTCGCGCGCGTCAATCCGCTGGCGCAGGTGCCGACCCTGGTGCTGCCCGACGGCGCAGTGATGACCGAGAGCGCGGCGATCACCCTGCTGCTGGCCGACGACGCGTCCGCCGATCGCACGCTGGTGCCGCCGGCGGGCACGAAGGAGCGCACGGCGTTCCTGCGCTGGCTGGTCTTCCTGGTCGCCAACATCTACCCGACCTTCACCGTCGCCGACGACACGAGCCGCTGGCTCACCGGCGAGGGGCCGCAGAAGGAGCTGCGTGAACGCTTCAACGACTATCGCCTGCGGCTGTGGCGCCAGGTCGAGGAGTCGCTGGGCGAGGGTCCGTGGTTCCTCGGCCAGCGCTTCAGCGCGCTCGATCTCTACGTCGCGATCATGACGCGCTGGACGCCCAGGCGTCCGTGGTTCGCCGAGACGCCGAAGCTCAACGCTATCGCCACGCGCACCGACGCGGTGCCCGATCTCGCGGCGGTGCTGAAGCGCAACTTCCCGACGTAGCGCCGCACCCTGTGATCCTCGGGGCCGCGGACGGCCCCGAGGATGACAGAGGGCTGAGCTACCGCGCCGACGACGTCACGTCGAACACGCCGACCAGCTGCGTCAGGCTGCGCGCGACATGCGCGGCGGTATCGGCATCGAGGCCGGCGACCTGGACGTCGACGGTCAGCACCTCGGCGTCGGGCGTGCGTGGCGTGCCCTCGAGCGCGGCGTGCACACGCAACGGCACCAGGCCGCGCTTGGCGATCAGCTCGAGCACGCGCGGCAGCAGGCCGGGCGAGGGATCGGCGGCGACGGCGAAGCAATGCACGTCGCGCGGCACGCTGTTGGAACGGTAGTCGGAAGCGGTCGGCTCAGCGGCCGTGACAGACAACATGTCGGGAACTCCGATCGGCGATGGCGAATGACAGCACGGCCCGGCCCTCGAGAAGGGCCGGGTGGCTAATTCGCCGCCGAAGGAGCATCGTCCCGGACATGAAAGATTGTTAGCACGCGGGCGCTCAGTTGGCCAGCTAGGCCTGGCGCGAAAGGAGGACCAGCGCGCCGCAGGCCAGCAGCATGACGAAGAACACGCCCATGCCGAAATTGTGGCGCACCGCCATGCGCAGTCGCTGGGCAAATGTGCGCCGCCGCCTGGGCGGTACCACCATGGTGCTGAAAAGCGGTCGCGCCCGCAAGCCGTCACTGGCGGTGTCGGGTGCGCTCATGGCCGCCTCAGCGGAAGACCGCGCTCAGTCGCACGCCAATGTCCCGCAGGGCGCAACGCAGATCCCACGAGAGGTCGTGCCAGAAGTCACGAATCGCGTTCATGGCCTGATGAATATCCCCCAACCCTACAGGAGGATTTTCGCGCGTTCCCTCTCACGATGAAATCATGAACAGATTCCTCTATGATATTCAGAGGATTAAAAGAAGAATCGCGCGTGCCCAGTGGCCATATTTGACCGTCGGCAAAGGTCGATTCGGGCGGTGGATCAAATCATTGTGGACCAATCACAATCCATGGCCTCATCTTCGGCTCGGTGACCAGCTCTACCCACTACATATTGTAGTGGTCTGGCCTCGCTTGCGATCAGCGGCGGGTGCGGCCATGCTCCGCGCGCGGTGACGACAAGGATCAGGACGATGCGGCTGCAGCTGGTGACGTGGCACGATGTCGAGGCGTATCTGCGCAAGAGCACCGGGATCATCATCCCAATCGGCTCGACCGAGCAGCACGGGCCCAACGGCCTGGTCGGCACCGATGCGCTGACGGCGGAGTTCGTCGCGCAGGGCGTTGGCGAGAAGCTGGGCGCGCTGGTCGCGCCGACGATCTCGGTCGGCATGGCGCAGCACCATCTCGACTTCCCCGGCTCGATGACCTTGCGGCCCTCGACCCTGATCGCGGTGGTGCGCGACAACATCCAGTCGCTGGTGCGCCACGGCTTCACCCGCTTCTTCTTCGTCAACGGCCATGGCGGCAACATCGCCACGGTGACGGCGGCGTTCTCCGAGATCTATGCCGAGCGCTCGCTTGTGCGCGGCAGCAACGCACCCTCGGTGAAGTGCAAGTTGCGCAACTGGTGGGAAGGGCCGGGCATCCGCGCGCTGTCGAAGGAGCTCTACGGCAATGCCGAGGGCAGCCACGCCACGCCGAGCGAAGTGTCGATGACCTTCTACATGCATCCGCAGACCGAGAAGAAGATGCCGATGTCGCCCGAGGTGGCGCCCAACGGCAGCTTCGCCGACGCCGAGGACTATCGCCGCGCCTTCCCCGACGGGCGCATCGGCTCGAACCCCAATCTGTCGACGGCCGCGCACGGCAAGCGCTTCTACGAGACTGCCGTCGAGGAAGTCGCCAGGGACTATCTCGCCTTCACCGCGAGCTGAACCGGAAGGAGTTGCGCATGATGCCCAGCGCCGAGCAACGCGACGCGATCTTCCGCGCCTTCGGGCGTGCGTTCTTCAAGCAGGACATGGAGGCGATGTACGCGGTGGTGACGCCCGACTTCACCTGGACGCTCCTGGCCAATGGCAGCCTGCGCACGCTCGATTCGCGCGAGAAGGTCGAGGCCTTCTTCACCGAGCGCAAGAGCCAGGTCGAGAACGTGCGCTTCGCCGACGTGGTCTATCACCACGCGCCGGACGCCTCGTTCATGACCTTCAGGATGACGGGAACCGACAAGGCCACGGGCAGGCCTTTCGCCGCGGTGGGCGTCGAGCGCTACACCTTCCGCGACGGCAGGCTGGCGGTGAAGGACGTCTATGTGAGGCCGGCGGACGCCGGCGGCTGAGCCGCGGCGCCGGGCGGACCGCAGCTCAGCGCTTCTTGCCGGTGGCGAGCTTGTGCGCCTTCGAGGCGGCGCCGACGGCCTTGACCATCTCGAAGATGCGCTTGCGCACCTTCTCCTCGTCAATCTTGTAGTAGGCGCGCACCAGCTCGAGCGTTTCGCGCTTGGCGAGCGGATCCTTCTCGTCCTCGAACGGCGTGCCTTCCTCGGCCAGGCCGGCCTTGCGGCCACGACCGCGGCCGCCGCGGCCGACCAGCACGTTCACCGGCATCTCGTCGAAGAAATACGAGACGGGCACGTCGAGCACCTTGCTGAACTCGTAGAGCCGGCTGGAGCCGATGCGATTGGCGCCGCGCTCGTACTTCTGGATCTGCTGGAAGGTGAGCCCGACAGCTTCTCCGAGCTTCTCCTGGCTCATGCCCAATAGCGTTCGCCGCTGGCGTACACGCATGCCGACATGAACGTCGACGGGATGACCTGCCATGGTCGCTTTGCTCCTTGTTGCGGCGACGCTCAGCGCTGAAATCCGTCGACTGGGACGTCCAGCGCTCCACGCCAATCCCGTACATGGCAGAACGCCACGTACGCCCCCGATTCACGGTGGGCGGGCGTGGCGCACTCATCGAATGAATGCTCAGTGTCCGACGTGGACCGTGAATCTATCGTCAACATAGCGTCAATTGGTCCTAACGTTAAGACATTATTTATACGACTGGTTGTCGCAAGGTGGTGGCCATGCGCGCCTTACGGGAAAATTACCACAGTCATTGTGCAGATTTTGAGATGCGGAATTGTCGGACCGAGACGCCGAGCGTGACGATGGCCATCAACGCCAGCAAGACGGCATCACCGTGGCGCCCGTACAACGTCGGCGACAGCGGCGGCGGCAACCGTTCATCAATTACTCCCTCGACGTTCATGCCGAGCTGGCGCAGTACGCGGCCGCCGCCGTCGATCACGGCGCTGATGCCGGTATTGGCCACACGGATCATCGGCAGGCCTTCCTCGACCGCGCGCAGGCGGGCGCTGACCATGTGCTGGTAAGGTCCGCTCGAGGTGCCGAACCACGAGTCGTTGGTGACGTTGAGGATCCAGGCCGGGCGCGGCCGGGGTACGATCTCGTCGGGGAAGATCGCCTCGTAGCAGATCGCCACCGCGAAGGGCGGCAGGCCGGGCAGGGCGATCGGTGTCCGCGTCTCGCCGAACTCGAAGGAGCCGCGGCCGATCGTGTCGCTGAGCGGGATGATGTCGCGCAGCGGGAGATACTCGCCCAGCGGCACGAGATGGATCTTGTCGTAGGTGGCGCGGATCACGCCCTGATCGTCGATGGCGTGCAGGCTGTTCCACACCGGCACGCCGCCGGTCAGCGCCGCGGCGCGCCGGTTCTCCTCCGGCGTCATGGGCCCGCGCGGCGCGCCGGCGAGCAGAAAGCCGCCTTTGGGCACCAGTGGCTGGAAGGCAGCGAGATAGGTCGGCGACTGCGCCAGCAGGAAGGCTGTCGCGGTCTCCGGCCAGATCACGTGCGCCACGCCGGCCGGCCGGCCGGCGGTGCTCAGCCGCATCAGCTTGGCGACATGTTCGGCGCGCCGTTCGGAGCGCCATTTCTCGCCTTGCGGGATATTGGGCTGCACCAGGCGCAGCAGCGGCCGCCCTTCGACCGGCGTGGTGCGGGCATCGGCCTGGGCCAGCCGAGCCTCAAGCGAGGCGCCGCCGGCCACGCCGATCGCCACCGCGAGCACCACGACGACGGCGCTCGGCAGCCAGCGTCTCGTGCCGGCGTCGGTCAGGCTCGCCGGCATCGCCAGGACGAGGATCGTCAGCAGGGAAAGGCCATAGACGCCGACCCAGGCGGCGGGCTGCAGCGCCGGTGCGCTGAACGCCCAGACGTGCCCGGCCGGGTTCCACGGAAATCCGGTCATGACGTGGCCGCGCCCCCATTCGGCGACGACCCACCACAGCGCGAACAGCACCACGCGGCGCCAGCCGGCGAAGCGGTCGGGCATCGCCCTGATGGTCGCGACGTAGAGCATGCAGGCGGTGCCGACAAACAGCGACAGCAGCGCCGCCAGGCCGAGCACGATGGGCGGCCCCAGGGGTGCGAAGATTGCCGGCGGCACGAAGAACGCCTCGATGATCCAGTAGCAGCCGACCGAGAAATGGCCCAGCGCCCAGAAGAAGCCGTCGAAGAAGGTCCGGCGGCGGCGCGGCGCCGGCCCCATCGTGCCGTCGAGCAGCCAGAGAAGGCCGACCAGGCCGATCGGCATCAGCGGCAGGACGTACCACGGCGGCATGGCGAAGCCGGCACCGGCGCCCAGCGCAGCAGCGACGGCAATTCGCCGCCATCCGGTCAGGCCGCCCAGCCAGCGGGCCCACGACGACAGTCCTCTCATCGGCGCATCCGTCGACAAACACCGTTTCCTTTCAATTGTTTACCCCGATTTCATTGCAGAAGAGAGGAACTTTGCTGTAGTATTTGCCTGTGGGATGGCCCATCGGCAGGGTCGGAGCTGAGACGCAATGTCCTTGATCAGGGAATGGTTCGCGGAGTGGGCGCAGGATTATTTCATCCGCCGCGGCTACGATCCCGTCAATCGCGTCATCAATGTGCTGGGCGGCCTTTTGGTCATCGGTGTTCTGGGAATGATCGCCGCGCACAGCTTCGCCTGACCGTCCGATCCGGCTTGTGAAGCGCCGCGCCGCGGCCTATGCCGCGCCGGCCATGCAAACCGACACCGCGCCGCATATTCGCACGATCTATGGCCGCCGCCAGGGCAAGAGGCTGCGCGCCCACCAGCAGGCACTGCTCGATGCGCGTTTGCCACACCTGCGCGTGCCGGTGACGCCCAGCCTCGATCCCGCCGACCACGCGGACCGGCTCGACCTCGCCGCCCTGTTCGGCCGCGCCATGCCGGGTGGCTACTGGCTCGAGATCGGCTTCGGTGCCGGCGAGCACCTGGCGTGGCAGGCCGACCAGCATCGCGACGTCGGGCTGATCGGCTGCGAGCCCTACATCAACGGCGTCGCCAAGGCGCTGGCGCATGTCGAGCGCCTGGGGCTGGACAACGTGCGCATCCACGACAACGACGCGCGCTTCGTCATGGCCGCGCTGCCGCCCGGCTCGCTGACCGCCGTCTTCGTCCTCTTTCCCGATCCCTGGCCTAAGGCGCGCCATCACAAGCGCCGCTTCGTCTGCCGCGAGAACCTCGATCGACTCGCGACCTTGATGGCGCCGGGCGCCGAGCTGCGGCTGGCGACCGACGATCCCAGCTACCTGCCGTGGATGGTCGAGCACGCCTGCCTGCATCCGGCCTTCGAGTGGCTCGCCGAGCGTCCCGGCGACTGGCGTACGCGGCCCGACGACTGGCCGCCCACGCGCTATGAACGCAAGATGCTGGCCGGCCGCACGCCGACCTTCCTCAGGCTGCGGCGTCATGCGATCGTGGGCGATCACGACATCGTGCGCGCGCGATAGTGCACCGGCCCCACAGGATAGCCGATGCGCCGCGACCAACTGTCTTTCCGCGGACGCCGCATTCGGCCTGCGGCCCGATGCCTGTCGCACTTGTACTGAACGCCCGCGATCCGTAAGGTTTCCGCCGGCCCGCCAGAGGCCGCGCCGCAGCCTTGGCCTGCGGCAGCATCAGACAGGGACGGAAAATGCGCGCCACGGAGCGACCTCATGCCGTTGCTTGAGGTTAAGGATCTTCACACCGAGTTTCGTACCGGCGCCGGCCTGGTCCGCGCCGTCGACGGCATTTCCTACACCGTGGAGCAGGGCGAGACCGTCGCCGTCGTCGGCGAGAGCGGCTCGGGCAAGTCGGTCGGCGCGCTGTCGATCATGCGCCTGATCGCCGATCCGCCGGGGCGCATAACGGGCGGCGAGATCGTGTTCGACGGCCGCGACCTGCGCTCGCTCTCGGAAGCGGAGATGCGCGAGGTGCGCGGCCGCGACATCGGCATGGTGTTCCAGGAGCCGATGACGTCACTCAATCCGGTGCTGACCATCGGTCGGCAGATCACCGAGGTGTTGGAGCAGCACCAGGGCGCCGATCGCGAGGCGGCGCACAAGCGGGCGCTGGAGCTGCTGGAAATGGTGGGAATCGCCGATGCGCCGCGCCGGCTGAAGCAGTACCCGCACCAGCTCTCAGGCGGCATGCGCCAGCGCGTGATGATCGCCGTGGCGCTGGCCTGCAATCCCAAGCTGATTATCGCCGACGAACCGACCACGGCGCTCGATGTCACCATCCAGGCGCAGATCCTCGAGCTGATGAAGGCGCTGACCGAGCGTTTCAACGTGGCGCTGATCGTCATCACCCACAATCTCGGCGTGGTCGCGCGCTACGCCCAGCGGGTCAACGTGATGTATGCCGGGCGCATCGTTGAATCGGGCAGCGCCGCGGCGATCTATCACGACCCGCGCCACCCCTACACCATGGCGCTGTTGCGTTCGGTCCCGAGGCTCGACCAGCCGCGCCGCGCGCGGCTCGATCCGGTCGAGGGCCAGCCGCCTGACCTGACAAGGCTTGACGGCGGCTGCTCCTTCCGGCCGCGCTGCCGCTTCGCCATCGAGAAGTGCGCGCAGTCGAGGCCGCCGCTCGAGCCGGCCGGCGAAGCGGGCCACAGCTCCGCGTGCTTTCGCCGCGACGAGTTGGGTGCGATGGCGGAGGCGGCGCAATGAACTTGGCGGCGCCCCTCGTCGAAGTGCGCGGCCTGCAGATGCACTTCCCGATCACCGAAGGCATCGTGCTGTCGCGCAAGATCGGCGACGTCAAGGCGGTCGACGGCGTCGACTTCACGATCGGCCGCGGCGAGACGCTTGGCCTGGTGGGCGAGAGCGGCTGCGGCAAGACCACCACCGGCCGCTGTATCCTCAGGCTCGAGAAGCCGACGGCGGGGCAGATCATGTTCGACGGCGCCGACGTCGCGCAGATGCCGCGCCGCGACCTGACCGCGCTGCGCCGGCGCATGCAGGTGATCTTCCAGGATCCCTACAGCTCGCTGAACCCGCGCATGAAGGTCGGCGACATCATCGGCGAGCCGATCAAGGTGCACGGTGTCGAGCCCGACGCTGCGAAGCGGCGCGAGCGCGTGCGCGAGCTGCTGTCGGTATGCGGGCTCGATCCCAAGTTCACCGACCGCTATCCGCACGAGATGTCCGGCGGCCAGCGCCAGCGCGTCGGCATCGCGCGCGCGCTGGCGCTCGATCCGGAGTTCATCGTCTGCGACGAGGCGGTCTCGGCGCTCGACGTGTCGATCCAGGCGCAGGTCGTCAACCTCCTCGAGGATCTGCGAGAGCGATTCAAGCTCACCTACCTGTTCATCGCCCACGATCTGTCGGTGGTGCGCCATCTCTGCCATCGCGTCGCCGTCATGTATCTCGGCCGCATCGTCGAGATGGCCGAATGCGACGAGCTGTTCGACAATCCGCTGCATCCCTACACCCAGGCGCTGCTCGCCGCCGTGCCGGTGCCCGACCCGACGGTCGAGGCGTCGCGCCGGTTCAGCCCGCCCAAGGGCGAGGTGCCCAGCCCGATCAACCCGCCCTCCGGCTGCGTGTTCCATCCGCGCTGCCCGATGGCGGTCGAGGGCTGCTCGCGCACGCGCCCGGCGCTGCGCGAGCTCAGGCCGGGCCACTGGGTCGCCTGCAGCGAAGCGACGTGACTATCGAGTAGGCGTACATCTGGAAGGGGATGGGGAAAGACCAGACAGGTTCTTAGGGAGGGTGTGATGAAGTCCAGAACGGGACTATGGGCCGCTACCGGCCTTGCCTTGACGGCGATGCTCGCCGTCGCACCGGCCAGCGCGCAGGCGCCCAAGCGCGGCGGCACGCTGGTGTTCATGATTCCGGCGGACTCGCCGCCGAGCTTCGACGGACACCGCGAGACGACGTTCGCCACGGTGCACGCCACCGCGCCGTTCTACAGCGTGCTGATCCGCGTGCCGCCCGACAACCCGGCCTCGACGACCGAGTTCGTCTGCGATCTGTGCACCGAGATGCCCAAGCCGACCGACGGCGGCAAGACCTACACCTTCAAGATTCGCTCCGACGTGAAGTGGCACGACGGCAGCAAGCTCACCGCGCATGACGTCGGCGCCAGCTGGAGCCGCATCGTGTTCCCGCCCAAGGGCATCACCAGCGCGCGCGTCAGCTACTACTCGATGGTCGAGAAGATCGAGGTGCCGGACGACTCCACCGTCGTCTTCCGCCTCAAGGTGCCGTCGGCGGCCTTCCTGCCGGCGCTCGCCGATCCCTTCACCTACATCTACAAGAAGGAGATCCTCGACAAGGACCAGCACTGGTACGAGAAGAACATCATGGGCTCCGGCCCGTTCAAGTTCGTCTCCTACGCGATCGGCCAGTCGATCAAGGGTGAGCGCTACGCAGACTACCACCACAAGGGCCAGCCCTATCTCGACGCCATCGAGGGCATCTTCGCCGCCAAGCAGGCGACCCGGGTCGACGCCGTCCGCGGCGACCGCGCCGCCATGGAGTTCCGCGGCGTGCCGCCGTCGGCGCGCGACGAGCTGATGAAGGAGGGTGCCGACAAGATCGTCGTCCAGGACAGCGACTGGAACTGCGGCAACATCGTCACGCCCAACCACAAGCGCAAGCCGTTCGACGACGTGCGCGTGCGGCGCGCGCTGGCGCTCGCCGTCGACCACTGGCGCGGCGCGCCGGCGCTCAGCAAGATCGCCATCGTGCGCACGCCCGGCGGTATCGTCTTCCCGGGCTCACCGCTGGCGGCGACCAAGGAGGAGCTGCAGCAGATCGTCGGCTTCTGGCCGGACATCGAGAAGTCCCGCGCCGAGGCGCGCCGCCTGCTCAAGGAGGCGGGGCAGGAGAACCTCAAGTTTACCCTGGTCAACCGCAACGTCGACCAGCCCTACAAGTTCGTCGGCACCTGGCTGATCGGCGAGTGGAAGAAGATCGGGCTCGAGGTCGAGCAGAAGGTGGTACCCACCGGCCCGTGGTTCCAGGCGATGCGCACCGGCGACTTCGACGTCGTCGTCGACGCCAACTGCCAGAGCGTGGTCAACCCGGCGCTCGACACCAGCAAGTACCTGCCGCAGAAGGAGTATCCCGAGAGCTACGGCGGCTACGATGATCCCAAGTCGAGCGAGCTCTACAAGAAGATGCTCGCCGCGACCGATCCGAAGGAGCAGCGCGCAGCGATGCGGGCCTACGAGAAGCATACGCTCGACACCATGGTGCATGCGATCGTGACGCCCTACTGGTATCGCATCCTGCCGCACCGCGCCTACGTCAAGGGCTGGAAGATCAGCCCCAGCCACTACCTCAACCAGGATCTGGCCAACGTCTGGCTGGACAAGTGAAGTGACTGCCCTTCTCCCCGCGCAGGCGGGGAGAAGGCGCCGAGCGCAGCGAGGCGGATGAGGGGCTTCGCGCCGGCGCAACGAGCAGACTGGAAGTCGAGAGACCTCCAAGCCCCTCATCCGCCCTTCGGGCAGCTTCTCCCCGCCTGCGCGGGGAGAAGGGTGGCTATCGGGAGCTCTGAGTGTACCGCTACATCGTCACGCGCCTCCTGATCGCGATCCCGACGCTCCTCGGGGCGGCGGCGCTGGTCTTCACCCTGATGCGATTGATCCCGGGCGATGTCTGCGTCATCCGCCTGGGCTCCGGCGGCGCGCACGTAAACCAGGACGCGGTCAACGCCTGCCGCGCGCAGCTTGGCCTGAACGACCCGCTGCTGCTGCAATTCCTCGACTTCATCTGGAACTACATCTCGCTCGATTTCGGCAAGTCGATGTGGTCGGGCAATCCGGTGGTCTTCGAGATCGGTGTGCGCCTGCCGGTGTCGCTGCAGATCGCGCTGATGGCCACCATCATCGCCGTCCTCATCGCCATCCCGCTCGGCACCATCTCGGCGCTGAAGGAGAACACCTGGCTCGACCACGTGGTGCGCGTGGTCGCCATCGCCGGCATCGCCACGCCCTCGTTCTGGCTCGGCATCATGTCGCTGGTGCTGGTGCTCGACATCACCTACTGGACCACCGGCAAGGCGTGGATGCCGCCGATCGACTACGCGCCGTTCTGGCAGGATCCGCTGCACAATCTGACGGTGGTCATGCTGCCGGCGATCACCGTCGGCTACCGCTACTCCGCCGTCACCATGCGGCTGACGCGCTCGGCCATGCTCGAGGTGCTGCGCGAGGACTACATCCGCACGGCGCGCGCCAAGGGCCTGATCGAGAAGCTCATCATCAACCGCCACGCGCTGAAGAACGCGCTCCTGCCGGTGGTCACCCTGATCGGCATCGAGTTCGCCTTCCTGATCGGCGGCCTGGTCGTCACCGAGCAGGTGTTCAACATCAACGGCATCGGCCGCCTGCTGGTGCTGGCGGTGCAGAACCAGGACAACGTGCTGACCCAGGCCCTGGTGATGCTGATCGTCGTCGTCTTCGTCATCACCAACCTCGTGGTCGACGTGCTCTACGCTTGGCTCGACCCGCGCATCCGCTACTCGTGAGAGGCCAAGAGGCATGACCGTCACCGTGCAGAACGGCGCCGTCCCGCCCATGCCGGCCGAGGAGGCGGTGGATCTCAGGAAGTCGCCGACGCGGCTGGCGCTCGACTTCGTGCGCCGTCAGCCGCTCGGCACGGTCGGGCTGCTGATCGTCGTCGTGATGCTGCTGACCGGCGTGTTCGCGCCGTGGATTGCGCCCTTCGATCCCGAGGAGAACGACTTCACCGCCATGATGCAGGCGCCGAGCCTGACCCATCTGCTGGGCACCGACCAGCTCGGCCGCGACATCCTCTCGCGTCTCGTGCATGGCGCGCGCACGGCGATGATCGTCGGCTTCACCTGCGCCGTGGTCGGCGGCATCATCGGCCTCGTGCTGGGCGTCGCCAGCGCCTATTTCGGCGGCTGGTTCGACCTTGTCTTCCAGCGCGTGCTCGACGTGCTGATGGCCTTCCCGCTGATCATCCTGGCGCTGGCGGTGGTCTCGGTCTTCGGCACCGGCGTGTTCAACGTCATCGTCGCCATCACCGTGCCGCTGGTGCCGCGCTGCGCGCGCGTCGTGCGCGCCAGCGCGCTGGCGGTGCGCGAGATCCCCTATGTCGACGCCGCGCGCGCGCTCGGCTTCAGCCACGCGCGCATCGTGCTGCGCCACATGGTGCCCAACGTCGTGGCGCCGTTTCTCATCCTGCTGTCGGCCTTCGTCGGCCAGGCGATCCTCGCCGAGGCCTCGCTCAGCTATCTCGGCCTGGGCGTGCAGGAGCCGGTGGCGGCCTGGGGCCTGATGCTGCAGGGCGGCGCCGAGGAGTACGCCACGACGGCGCCGTGGATCGCCGTGTTCCCCGGACTCGCCATCGTCCTGGCCGTGCTCGGCATCAGCCTGTTCGGCGACGCCCTGCGCGACGCGATCGATCCGAAGCTGCGGGACCGGTAGCTCTTCAACTCCCTCTCCCCGCTCGCGGGGAGAGGGTCGGGGTGAGGGGCTGGACCCCACCTGACCGTGGCCACGGTTTGTCGCACGAACCCCTCACCCTCCCATCGCGCTACGCGCGACGGGCCCCACCCTCTCCCCGCAAGCGGGGCGAGGGAGTGAAGGCTCTGGCGTCGTCACCCTGGATCGGTCAGGCTGCACCCCAAGAACCGAGGGAGGTTCGCCATGGACATCCGGCACGACGTAATCGGCCACGAGGATCTGCCAGGGCAGACGCCGCACGGGCCGTGGCCCGAGGACTCGCTGGCGCGCGTGCCCTACTGGGTCTACCGGGACGAGGCCAACTACCAGCGCGAGATGCGCCGGCTCTTCGAGGGCGCGACGTGGAACTTCGTCTGCCTCGAGGCCGACATCCCCGACAAGGGCGACTACCGCACCAACCAGGTCGGCGCCATGCCGGTCATCGTCGTGCGCGACGCCGACGGCGCGATCAACTGCTTCGAGAATCGCTGCGCCCATCGCGGCGCGCTGATCGCCTTCGACGACGGCGGCAACGTCAAGGGCAACTTCAAGTGCGTCTATCACGCCTGGGGCTACGATCTCTGCGGCAACCTCAAGGGCATCGCCTTCGAGAAGGGCATCAACGGCCTGGGCGGCATGCCGCCGGGCTTCGATCGCGCCAGGTTCAGCCCGCGTAAGCTGCGCACCACGACCTTGTGCGGCCTGGTCTTCGCCACGCTGTCGGACGACACGCCGCCGATCGAGGACTTCATCGGCGCCGAGGTGCTGGGCCGGCTCAAGCGCGTGCTCAACCGGCCGATCCGCGTCATGGGCCGCTTCGTGCAGCCGCTGCCCAACAACTGGAAGCTCTATGTCGAGAACGTCAAGGACACCTATCACGCCAGCCTGCTGCACACCTTCCTCACCACCTTCCGCATCTCGCGCCTGACCCAGGGCGGCGGCGTGCTGGTCAGCGAGGACGGCGGCAACCATTCGAGCTACACCATCGGCGTCGCGGAAGGCGCCAATGCCGGCGCCTACAAGGCGCAGGAGATCCGCACCGACCAGGACGGCCGCTTCGCACTGGCCGATCCCAGCGTGCTCGACTCGGTCGAGGAGTTCGGCGACCAGATCCAGCTGCAGATCCTCTCGGTCTTTCCCGGCTTCATCCTGCAGCAGATTCACAATTGCCTGGCCGTGCGCCACGTCGTGCCGCGCGGCGTCGACAGGATGGACCTGGTGTGGACGTACTTCGGCTTCACCGACGATTCCCCTGAAATGAACCGGCGGCGCCTGAAGCAGCAGAACCTCGTCGGCCCGGCCGGCTTCATCTCGATGGAGGACGGCTGCGTCGGCGGCTTCGTGCAGCGCGGCACGGCGGCGGCGGGCGAGCATGTCTCGGTGATCGAGATGGGCGGCGCCACGGCCGAGAGCCAGGCGACGCGCGCCACCGAAGCCTCGGTGCGCGGCTTCTGGAAGGCCTATCGCCGGCACATGGGCTACTGATGGATCTCGCGCGCCTCGTCGAGCTGAACGCGACCTACGCGCGCGTCATCGACACCGACCAGCTCGAGGAATGGCCCAAGCTGTTCCTCGACCCCTGCCTCTACAAGCTGACCACGGCCGAGAACGTCGCCAAGGGCCACGAGGCCGGCCTGATCTATGCCGACACGCGCGGCATGCTCGAGGACCGCGTGTCCTCGTTGCGCAAGGTCAACATCTACGAGGGCCAGCGCTACCGCCACGTCGTCGGCCTGCCGGTGGTGCTGGGCGAGACCAACGGCACCGCCGATGTCGAGACGCCGTTCCTGCTGGTGCGCGTGATGCGCGACGGCACGACCGACCTGTTCGCCACGGGCGTCTACCGCGACAAGGTCAAGCCCGACGCCTCGGGCGCCCTGCGCTTCGCCGAACGCGTCGTGGTCTGCGACGGCCGCCGCTTCGATACGCTGGTGGCGATCCCGTTCTGATGGGCAAGCCTCGTCGTCCTGAGCGCAGCGAAGGACCTCGCGGTCTTGCGATCATCCGAGGCATTGTGATCATGCGCACCACCGCAAGGTCCTTCGCTGCGCTCAGGACGACACGGGAGTGACCCGCATCGGCATCGCGCTGGGCGATCCCAACGGCATCGGCCCGGAGATCGCCATCAAGGCGGCGCGACGCTTCGCCGGCGCGGTGCTGGTGGGCGATGGCTTCGTGATCCGCGATACGGCCGCGCGCCTGGGCGTGCCCGTTCCCGAGTTCGTCGACGCGCCCGGCCTCGACCCCTCAGGCTATGCGCCGGGCCAGCTCGACCCGCGCGCCGGCAAGGCGACCGTCGCCTATGCCGAGGCCGCGATCCGCCTGGCCGAGGCGGGCCGCATCAACGCCGTGATCGGCTGCCCGCACTCGGAGACCGCGGTGAATCGCGCCGGCATTCCCTTCAGCGGCTATGCCGGGCTCGTCGCAGATGCCACGCGCACGCCGCGCGACCGTGCCTTCATGATGCTGGTGGCCAAGGGCATCCGCATCGCGCACGTCACCTTGCACGAATCGGTGGTGCGCGCCCTGGCGCGGCTGTCGCCCGAGCTCGTGGCGTCGGCGGCGCATGCCGCTGTGGCGACCACCAGGATGCTCGGCGTCGCGACACCCAGCCTGGGCGTCTTCGGCATCAACCCGCACGCCGGCGAGGACGGGCTGTTCGGCGACGACGACGAACGCGTCACCAAGCCTGCGGTGGCGCGATTGCGGCGCGAGGGTCTCGCCGTCGACGGGCCGGTCGGTGCCGACCTGCTGCTGAGCCAGCGCCGGCACGACGTCTATCTCGCGATGTTCCACGACCAGGGCCACATCCCGATCAAGCTGATCTCGCCGCTGCGCGCCTCGGCCCTGATCCTCGGCGTGCCGGTGCTGTTCGCCTCGGTGGCGCATGGCTGCGCATTCGACATCGCCGGCAGGAACCTCGCCGATGCGACCGGCGTGATCGAGAC